>DATKDL010000073.1:0-7316 GCA_035512695.1 Anaerolineales bacterium
CGACGGGTGCTCCACGCGCCCCCAGTCGAGGTTCGAAACGTGCACCAAACCGTCGACGCCGCCGAGATCGACGAAGGCCCCGAAATCGACCAGGTTGGTCACCCGGCCGGTGATCCGCTGCCCGGTTTCCAGCTCGAGCAGCCGGCGTTTGAGAACCTCGCGGCGCGCCGCCTGCGCCGAAAGCACCAACCGGCGGTTCCGCCGGTCGACCTCGATCACTCCCATGAGAAGCGTGGTCCCCACCATCTCTTCCTTTACCGACCGGCGCGCCTGCGGGTCGCCAATGCGCCGGATTTCCGGGATCAGCGAATTGGGGATGAAGCCTTCCAGCCGTCCGAATGCGACCAGCAGCCCGCCCTTGTTCTGGCCGGTGACTTCGCGCTCGGTCAGATCGCCGCTCGCCAGCAGGTCGTCGGCTTCATCCCAATCGGCCTGCTCGAGGCCTTTGTCAATCGAGACTCGCAGGTCCCTGCCGTAGCCGGGCGTTTCGGTCACGTAGACCGGGATCTCGTCCCCGACTGCCATGCTCTCCAGGAACGCTTCATCGAGTTTGGCGAGATCGCCGGCGGACACGACGGCGTCGCGCTTGGCGCCGATATCGATGAAAGCGACCGTGTCCTCAATAAGGACGATCTCGCCCTGCACGAAGCGGCCGCGTTGGGGGCTGTCAAAATCGTATTCCTCCAGCAGGTCGGCCATATTCATGCCGTTTTCTCGATTCTCATGTTCGTGTTGGTCCATTTTGATCCTTTTGGCTTTGGGAAAGCCCCTCAGGGCGGTCCCGGTTTGATTACTGTTGAGGCGCTTCTACCCGCACCCGGTCACCCGATCCCCGCCTCGTACCGGAACACGGCGCAGACCGTCTCGCACGCCGGGACGTCCTCCCCGGCGAACACCTGCCCCCCGTTCAGCAGGGTGTGGGCGGCTGTTCATTTTCTCTCGGTCTCCCTGGTTCGTTCCGCTGCCCGCGGGTTCGTTCCGGCGCCCGACGGGCCTGCCAGCGCTTTGACCCGCCGGCAGAGGAAACGGACGTCGAACGGTTTATATATGACGAAGTCCGGCCGGTGGCGCAGCCGCCAGCCGTCCTCGATCCGCCGGGCGGTGGTGACGAGGACGATGCCCCCCTTTCCATCGCCGTCCCCCCGGTACTGGGCGATCAGGGGCCCCAGGTGCTCGGCCAGGTTTTCGTGATCCAGCACGATCAGGTCCGGAGACCGCTGTGCCAGGATCTCCCGGGCGCGGACCGCATCCGGCGCGGACCAGACCTCAACTCCGTCCCCCTCAAGAGCCAGGCGGACACTCCGTCGGAGTTCCGAATCTCTTTCGAGCAGCAGCAGGTTGGTCGGTTTCTTCGATTTTCCGGATGGTTCGTTCATCGCAGGGCCTTTTACAGGGTAAACGGTGCTGCTCAAATGTTAGCCTCAACCCATTGCGGAATTCTCTCACCGCCGACCAGGTTCTCACGAAACTCTCTCGGGGCGCCCTCGAACCCCAATTTTCGGATAGGTTCTAAGTTCATCTTGAGCCTCCTTTTCTGTCGTTAATCTTCATCCTTTATAATAAGGGGTCGCTCCGGTCAAATCCGGGATCGCCCCACGATAGACCCTACCGGAATCTTCGTTTGGAGTTATTCAACCCTCGAACCGCCCTCACTTTCCGGCAGCCCCGGTTTCGAGAGAATCTCGTAAGATTTGGCCCGGAACGACAACATTTCGAGATAACCCTGCATTACAATCACCTGCAAATTCCCCGCCCACTGCCCACTGCCCACTGCCCCTACCCACTGCCCACTGCCCACTGCCCACAGACAACTGCCCACTGACAACTGCCCACTGACATCCAAATATGACAAACACCATCCCATCGAAATTCCTTGAAGAGCAAGACGAACATGAAACCGTCCGGGAGCTGATCGCCGAACTGGTCACTATCGGGCGCGAGCAGGGCTATCTCTCCCTCGACGACATCGCCGAGCATTTTCCGTCCGCCGAAGAGGACGTCACCCTGTTGGACGACCTCTACGCAGCCCTGATCGCAGCCGGGGTCCCGTTCCTGGAGAACGGTCCCGACGAGGATACCGGGGAGAACGGCAGTAGGCCGGAAGCTCGCCGCAGGCCGGACAACGGCGCCGCGGCTGCCTCCGCCGGCTCCGGCAACCCGCTCGACGAGATCGAGGTGCGCGACATCGTCGGTCTGTACCTCAAGGACGCCGCCGGCCACCCGCTGCTGACGGCGGACCAGGAGGTCGAGCTTTCCAGGGCAATCGAGCGCGGCCGCGCGGCGCGGGCGGCCCTGGTCGCCGGAGAGGTCCCGGACCGGGAGCGGGACCGGTTCGAAGCCCGCGTGCGCACCGGCCAGGAGGCTTTCGACCACCTGATCCGCTCCAACACGCGCCTGGTGATCAGCATCGCCAAGAAATACCAGCGCCGCGGCCTCCCGCTGACGGACCTGATCCAGGCCGGCAACCTGGGTCTGCTGCGGGCCGCCAAGAAGTTCGATATCCACCGGGGCAACCGTTTCAGCACATACGCCACCTGGTGGATTCGCCAGGCGGTCTCCCGCGCCGTCGCCGACCAGGGCCGGACGATCCGCATCCCGGTCCACCAGACCGACAAGCTCTCCAAGATCCTGCGGGTCCGCAAACAGCTCGTCCAGAAGCTGGACCGCGACCCGACATACGCGGAGATCGCCGAACACCTGGCCCTCACCCCGGCCAAGGTCGAAGAAATCATCCGGCAGACCCGCTTCCCGCTCTCCCTGGAACGCCCGGTCGGGTTCGACGGCGATGCCGTGCTCGGCGATTTTATCGAGGATGACCACTCCCCCAGCCCGGAAGAGAGCGCGACCGAGAACCTGATGCAGGACGAGGTCCGCGAGGCGCTGCTTGAAGCCCTGCCGGCCCGTGAGGCCCGCATCCTGCGTCTGCGCTTCGGTTTCCAGGACGGCAAACCGCTGACCCTCCAGGAAGTCGGGGAACGCGAGGGGATCACCCGCGAACGGGTACGCCAGATCGAGGCGCGCGCCTTCCGGCGCCTGCGCCAGCCCGATCTGCGGCAAAAGCTGCGGGCATTCCTCGACCGGAACCCGGGGGCAAGGTGAACGACACGGACCCCCTGATCGTCATCGTCTCCAACCGCGGGCCGTTCTCCTTCAAGGAAAAGAAGGACGGTTCATTCGACGTGACCCGCGGCGCCGGCGGACTGGTCACCGCCCTGGGCGCCCTGGCCGAGAAACACGACGTCCTGTGGGTGGCCGCCGCCATGAGCGAGGACGACCGCCGCTGGGCCGAACATACCGGCGGGGCACCGGCCCGGGTCGACGGCGTCCTGGTGCAGCTCGTCATCCCGGAAGCGCAGGCCTACGAACGGTACTACAACGTGATCGCCAACCCGCTGCTGTGGTTCCTCCAGCACCAGCTCTGGGACATCCCCCGCGCGCCGCTGATCAACCAGCGGATCTGGGAGGCCTGGGATGATGGCTACAAGCCCATCAACCGGCAGTTTGCCGAGGCGGTCGCCGGGAGCATCGCCGGTGCGGTGCGGCCCGTCATCGTCCTGCCGCAGGACTACCACCTGTACATGTTCCCCCGCTACCTGCGTGCCCTGGTGGGGGACCGCGCCCAGATCCAACCCTTCATCCACATCCCCTGGCCGGGACCGGACGCCTGGCGGGTCCTGCCTCCGATGATCCGAAGCGAGCTGCTCGCCAGCATGCTGACCTCCGACCGGATCGGTTTCCAGACCCGGAAGGACGCCTTCAATTTCGTCCAGACCTGCCGGTTCTATCTCGAAGAGGCCCATTCCGGCGGCGCGCGCGATTCGATCGATTACGGCGGCCGGGCGGTGACCGCCGCCGCTTACCCGATCTCGATCGACGTCGAACAGGTCGAGGCACTGGTCGAAGAGCCGCAGACCCACCTGCTCAAGTCCCAGTTCATCAACTTCGTGGGCGACCAGGACCTGATCCTGCGGGTCGACCGGATCGAGCCGAGCAAGAATATCCTGCGCGGGTTGGAGGCCTACCGGACCCTGCTGGAGTTGTACCCGGAGCACCGCGGCCGGGTCCAGATGCTGGGGCTGCTGGTGCCGTCTCGGATGGAGGTCGACGAGTACCAGGACTATTTGCGCGAGATCATGTCCGCCGCCGGGATGATCAACGCCGCCTACAGCGAGGCGTTCTGGGAGCCGGTGCGGATCGTGGTAGGGGAGAACTACCCGCGGGCGATTGCAGCGATGCAGCTGTACGACGTGCTGCTGGTGAACTCGATCGCCGACGGGATGAACCTGGTCGCCAAGGAGGGCGCGCTGGTCAACCGCAGGGACGGCGTGATCGTGCTCTCGGAGCACGTCGGCGCATTTTACGAGATGGGCGCACACACGATCCCGGTCTCCCCCTTCGATATTTACGGGACCACGCAGGCGATCCACCAGGCGTTGACCATGCCGGCGGAGGAGCGCAGGGAGCGAGCGGAGGCCTTGCGGGAGATCGTCCGCAGCGCCGATGTGCGGCGCTGGTTCCAGAATCAGGTCGATGACGCGCTGCGGGCTTTGGAAAGCCAGGCCAGCAGGGTTTCGACCTCGGAAACTCCCGAAGCCAGGATGTCGGAGGCTTCCAGCACGGCGTAGGGTGTCTTCGCCGAAAGGACCCCGACGCCGAGGGCATAGCAGGCCCCTTCCCTGCGCAGGGCCCGCGCCGTCCGCAGCGCCGCAGCGTCTGTGATGTCGTCGCCGATAAAGATCGCCGCATTGAGACGATGCTCCCCCACCAACGATCTGAACGCCGTGCCTTTGTCCACCGGGATCGGGGGCCGGATTTCGAAGACCATGTGCCCTTCGGAGAGGGCCAACCCGGCCGCCGCCGCCAGCCGCGCCAATGTGGGACGCAGACGCTCCCGGGCAGCCGCCGGTTCGGCGGCCTGACGGTAATGGACCGAGAGGGTCGCACCCTTGTCTTCGACCAGCATCCCCGGCTCGAGCAGGGTCTCCAGCGGCGCCAATAAAGTTTCGATCTGCGGCCGGTAGGCGGCGGCTTCCGGGCTGACCTGGGCCGCCCCGCCCTCCCAGCGCTCGAGCCCGTGGTTGCCGATATAGACGACGCCCGGCAGCCCGACCCGCTCCCGGACGTCCGCGGCGGAGCGCCCGGAGACGACGGCCACCAGGTCGATCCGGTCGGAAAGCGCTTGCAGGAGTTCCCGGCAGCGCGGCGTCACGGCCGCCAGGTCCGGGTGCGCTACAAGCGGGCTGATCGTCCCGTCCATGTCGGTGACCAGTCCCAGGCGCAATTTATCCCGGAGTGGAGCCAGCAGAGTCGACTTTGCTTCGTGCCAAAACATCTTAAATAATTTTCAGTACACGAGATCGAACGATGGAAACAGAAACCAAGATCATCACCGTCACCCTGAGCCCTTCCCTGGACCGCACCATGGTCACGCACTACCTGGGCACAGGGTACCACAATCAGACCCAGGAGCCCACCCGGCTGGACCCGGCGGGGGAGGGGTTGAACATCGCCCGCGCCCTATGCGTGCTGGGCCCTCGCACGCACGCCGTCGTCGTCCTGGGCGACGACGCGACCGCCCGCGCCTTTAAGGCCCTGGCGGCGGCCGAGCCGTTCGAGATCACGATCATCACCGTCCCCGGGCAGACGCGCAGCAACACGATCATCCTGGACACCGGCACGAAGGAGGAAACCCAGATCACGGAAGCAGGGCAAGATCTGGAGCCCGAGGATATCGATCGGGTCGCGGCCGCGCTCCAGGAGATCACGACCGCGGGCGATGTCGTCGTCCTTGCCGGCCCGCTGCCGGCCGGTGCACCAGAAGATTCCTACGCCCGCCTGACGGAAACCGTGCAAGCCTGCGGTGCACTGGCCGCCGTGGTCCGGATCGGCCCGGCTCTGGCGGCGACCCTGGCGGCCGGCCCGGACCTGGTCGGTCTGACCGAACTCGAAATGGAAGGGTATTTCAACCTCCCGGTGCGCGAAGTTCAGGACTTTGTCGCCTGCGCGCGGAAGCTCCGAACCGAAGGCGCGGGCAGGGTCCTCGTCGAGCGGCTGTCGGTGGGGGACGCGCTGCTGGTCGCAGACGAGACCGTCGTCCGGGTCACCATCCCGGAGGCCGAGGGCGGTACGACGAGCGGGGTTTGGGAGGCGCTGGTGGCGGGTTACCTGGCGGGCCGGGCGGCGGAACAGCCGATGGATGAAGCCCTGCAGCTCGGCGCAGCGGCCGCAAACTACGCCGCCGCCCAGGTCGGGAGCGAGTTCGGATCTCTGGAAGAAGTCCGCGATTTCGCGCAGGAAATGGATTCCGAGACGAACGCCGATCCCGGATCTGTCTGAAGTAAGGGAAAATCGGTGATGCGGAGCGGGGGCTCCACTCTCAAGGTCCGCTGATCGCCTCCGGATCCGGATGCTTCGCCTCCAGGTCCTCGGAGATCGAGCCCTGGTTGCGGTGGGTGAGCAGCTCGATGGCGTCGGCCAGGTGCGAGTCCTGGATGTTGTAGGCTTCTTCGGCGACGCGGATCTTGTGCGCTTCGAAGAGCACCTGGGCGTGGGTGCAGCCGGCGGGCGGCTCGAACTTGTAGCTGGACAGCTCGAAAAGCTGGCCGAGCGGGTCGCGGAAGTAGATCGAGTACATAAAGCCTCGGTCGATCTCGCCGGTGTTGCGGATGCCGCGCTCGTTGAGGCGGCTCTCGGTCTCGATGAAGGTCGAGCGGGAGACGGAGAAGGCGATATGGTGCAGGTTGCCGATCCCTTCCGGGTTCGGGGAGCTGTCGGCGGGCCGCGATTCGTTTGTAAAGACGGTGACCAGGCGGCCGTCGCCGGGGTCGAAGTACAGGTGGCTGTCGTTCGGGCTGTCCAGGTTGGGCTGCTCGAAGATGAACGGCATCCCGAGCACGCCCTCCCAGAAGTCGATCGAGACCTGGCGCGAAGCCCCGATGAGGGTGATGTGGTGGACGCCCTGGGTTTGGATTTTTTTCATTTTTCTTCATTCCTCCGTTACTGTGTATGCAAGTGTGGAAAATTGGATACTGAGAACCTATCCGAAATTCTGAGGCCGCCCCCAAATTCGCCGCCCCAATTTTCGGATAGGTTCTTATTCTATCCGCGCTCAGAGAATGTCACTCTGAGGCTGGGTCCGGAGCCTTGTCGCGACCTTGAACCGCCAACCCACGCACCCGGCGCCAGAGAGTGGCGGCCGTGGGGAGCAAACCCCGCCGCATCCATAGGAAGATGGCGATGATGAGAAAGCCGTAGGCGACGTGCCGCAGCTGCCCGATATCGATCAGGACCTCATCCACGATCGTGAACGTGACCGC
>DATKDL010000074.1:0-7790 GCA_035512695.1 Anaerolineales bacterium
GGGCGTGCCGGTCCACATCCACCAGGACCTGCTCCCCGAACACGGCGCCCGGGACGGCAAAGGGGAGGCGCTCTGGAAGAGCCTGTTCGTCACCAAAGGCGATATCCTCGTCTGGGTGGACACCGATATCGTCAACTTCCACCCGCGCTTCGTGTACGGGGTGATCGGCCCGCTGCTCACCCGCACCGGCCTGGTCTTCGTCAAGGGCTTTTATCGGCGGCCGCTGCGCTCCGGCGGGCAGCTCCAGCCCGGCCGGGGCGGGCGAGTCACCGAGCTGACCGCCCGGCCGCTGCTCAACCTGTTCTATCCCGGTCTCTCCGGGGTGATCCAGCCGCTCTCCGGCGAGTACGCCGGGCGGCGGGAGGCGCTCGAGCAGCTGCCGTTCAGCTCTGGGTACGGGGTCGAGATCGGTCTGCTGATCGATATCTTCGAGCGCTTCAAGCTGCAGTCGATCGCCCAGGTCGATCTGCTCGAGCGGATCCACCGCAACCAATCGCTAGCGAACCTGAGCAAGATGTCGTTCACCATCCTCCAGACCCTGATCCGCAAGCTGGAGAACCGCTACGGCCAGACCCTGCTGGAGGACGTCAACCGCAGCATGAAATTCGTCCACTACAGCAAGGGGGACTACTACCTGGAGGTCGAGAACCTGGCCGAGCTCGAGCGGCCGCCGATGGTGGAAATCCCGGAATACGGCCAGGAGCGCCGATGACGACCCTCTACCTGATCCGGCACGGGGAGACCGACTGGAACGTCGAGGGCCGCTACCAGGGCCAGGCCGACCCGCCGCTCAACGCCCGGGGCGTCGCCCAGTCCGGCGAACTGGTCGAGGCGCTGCGGGGAGAACGGCTGGACGCCCTCTGCTCGAGCCCGCTGGATCGCGCCGCGGCGACGGCCCGGATCCTCTCTCAGGCCCTCGGGATCCCGTTCACGACGGACGACCGCTTCATGGAGATCCACCAGGGCGATTGGCAGACTCGCCTGCGCGCCGAGATCGAAAGCCTGTATCCGGACGAGTTCCGGCTGTGGGAGCAGCGCCCCTGGGAGACTCGGCCGCCGGGCGGTGAAACCCTGCAGCAGGTCCGGGACCGGGTCCACGCCGGCGCCGACGACCTGGTCGCCCGGCACCCGGTGAGCCGGATCGGGCTGGTCACGCACCGCATCCCGATCGCGCTCTTGATGATGCGCTACCAGGATCTCGACCCGGACATCATCCGCACCCTGCACCTGCCGAACGTGTTCTGGGAGGGGATCCCGGTCCCATGAGCCCGAAAGCGATTGCCCGCCGGCAGTTGGATTTCCTCTACGGCCGAGAAACGGCCGGGGAGATCTGGCCCGATTTCGAACGAGTTTTGGACGCCTTTCGGGGCCGGCGCCCCGATCTCGCGGCCGGTTCCCCAACGTCGTTTCCCCTGACCGAAAAGGACGCCGTCCTGATCACGTACGCCGACCAATTCCGGCGGCCCGGCGAGCCGCCTTTGCGTACCCTGGGCGATTTCCTGGGGACGCACCTGGACGGCGCGCTGACCGGGGTCCACCTGCTGCCCTTTTTCCCCTACTCGTCCGACGATGGTTTCTCCGTGATCGATTACCACCGGGTCGATCCCGAGGTAGGGGACTGGGACGATGTCGCCGCACTCGGGAACCGCTATCGCCTGATGTTCGATGCCGTCGTCAACCACGTCTCACGAGAAAGCGATTGGTTCCGGGCTTACCTGGCAGGGAAAACGCCCTACCGGGATTTCTTCATCGAGGCCGACCCGGGCGAAGACCTGTCCGCCGTCGTCCGCCCGCGCGCCCTGCCGCTCCTGACGCGAGTCCAGACCTCGCGCGGACCCAAACATGTCTGGACCACTTTCAGCGACGACCAGGTGGACCTGGCATACGCCGAACCCGCCGTCCTGCTCGAGATGACGGATCTGCTGCTTTTCTACATCGAAAAGGGGGCGGAGATCATCCGGCTGGATGCGATCGCCTATCTCTGGAAGGAGCTGGGGACATCCTGCATCCACCTGCCGGAGACCCACGCCGTCGTCAAATTCTGGCGGGCCGTCCTCGACGACGTCGCGCCGCACGTGGTCCTGATCACGGAGACCAACGTCCCGCACGAGGAGAACGTCAGCTACTTCGGGGAGACCGGCGACGAGGCCCGCATGGTCTACCAGTTCCCGCTGGCGCCGCTGGTCCTCCACAGCTTCCTGGCGGGGGACGCCCGGGCGCTGACCACCTGGGCGGCGGACCTTGAGGCTCCGCCGGAAGGCGCGGCCTTTTTCAACTTCATCGCCTCGCACGACGGGGTCGGGGTCCGTCCGGCGGAGGGATTGCTCGAACCGGAGCAGGTCCGGGCCCTGGCGGAGCGGACTTTGGCGCACGGCGGGCAGGTCTCCTACCGGGACAACGAGGACGGCACGCAGAGCGCCTACGAACTCAACATCACCCTGTTCGATTTCCTGAACGACCCGGGCGTCGACGAACCGGACCTGGACATCGCCCGGTTCCTGGCCTCCCAGGCCATCCTGCTCTCGCTCGCCGGCGTCCCCGGGATCTACGTTCACAGCCTGCTCGGGTCGCGCAACTGCCTGGACTGCGTCCGGGAGACGGGGCGGGCCAGGTCGATCAACCGGGAGAAATTCGATTACGAGGCCCTGTCAGCGGTCCTGTCCAACCCGGGTTCCCACCCAGCCCGGGTGCTGGACGGCTGTCTGCGGATGCTGCGCATCCGGTCCAAGGAACCGGCCTTCCATCCCGCCGCCGCGCAGCAGGTCCTTGCGCTCCACCCGGGCGTCTTCGCCGTCCTGCGGGGCGGGGGAGGGCCGGGAGCGGTCCTCTGCCTGGCCAACGTGACGGCGGAGCCGCTGGACGCGGCGCTCGGGGCGGACCTGGGGGGACGGGACCTGCTCTCCGGGGAAGCGGTCGCGGGCCGGATCGCTCTGGCGCCGTACCAGGTTCGCTGGGTCCGGAGCGGTGATGAAGGCTGAACCGCTGCTTGAGATCCCGGCCGCCCTGCGCGGGCGTCCCGAGGCGCCGGCGGTGCTGGAGATCCTCGCCGCCGCCCTGCGCGCGGCCGACCCGGCCGCCGCCGTCGCCCGGCATCTGCGCCGCGACGGCGACCGGCTGGTCTGCGCGAGCAAGGTCTACGACCTGGCCGGGATCGAGCGGGTTTTCGTTGTCGGTTTTGGGAAGGCCGGGGCGGGGATGGCGGCGGCCGTGGAATCTCTGGTGGCCGACCGCATCGCCGGCGGGCTGGTGATCGTCAAGGAGGGGTACCTGGGGGGCGCACCGGCCGGGGGCCGGATCGAGTTCGCCGAAGCCGGGCACCCTTTGCCGGACGTCCGCGGCCTGCAGGCCACCCGGCGGCTGATCGAAATCGTCGCCGGGGCCGGCGAGGGCGATCTGCTGATCTGCCTGATTTCCGGGGGCGGCTCCGCCCTGCTGACCGCCCCGGCGGAGGGGCTCGGTCTACCGGACCTGCAGGCCGTTTCGGACCTGCTGCTGGCCGGCGGGACCTCTATTCAAGAATTCAACGCCGTGCGCCGGCAGCTCTCGGCCGTCAAAGGTGGCCGGCTGGCCCGGCTTGCGGCCCCCGCCCGGGTCCTGAGCCTGATCCTGTCCGACGTGGTCGGGGACGACCTGATCGCCATCGCCTCCGGCCCGACCGCGCCGGACCCGGGTTCATTTGCTGAGGCCGTCGCGGTCCTGAAAGACTACGGTCTCTGGGAGCGGGTTCCGGAGGCCGTGCGGCGGCACCTGGAGGCGGGGGTCCGCGGGGAGCGGCCGGGTCCGGCGGGCCCGGGCGACTCCGTTTTCACCTGCGTCCGCAACGTCCTGATCGGGAGCAACCGGATGGCGGCGGATGCGGCCGTCAAGGCCGCGCGGGAGCTGGGTTTTGACGCCCGCCTGCTGACCACCGGGCTGATAGGGGAAGCCCGCGACGCCGGCGAGCGCCTGGCCGGGCTGCTGCGCCGGGCCGCCGAACCGCCGTGGACATCCGGTCGGCGGCACGCATCCGGCGGACTGGGAGCGGATGGCCGGCGCCCGGCGGACGGCAAGCGTCCGGTTTGCCTGGTCGCCGGCGGGGAAACGGTGGTTGCCCTGGGCGCAGACGGGAGGAACGGCCGCGGCGGGCGCAACCAGGAACTGGCGCTGGCCGCCGTCAAGCCGCTCGCCGGGCTGCCCGACGCCCTCCTGCTCACCCTGGCCACCGACGGCGGCGACGGGCCGACGGACGCCGCCGGGGCCGCCGTCACCGGGGAAAGCCTCCGCCGCGCCGCCGCGCAGGACCTCGATCCTCGCCGCTTCCTCGAGCGGCACGATTCATATTCGTTCTTCGAAGCGCTGGGTGACCTCGTCCGAATCGGCCCGACCGGGACGAACGTCAACGACCTGGCGTTCCTGTTCGCCTTTGGCGAAAAAGCGAATGGGCGAGTAGGCGAATAGGCGAATCGCTGATTCGCCCATTCGCTTCTTCGCCCATTCTTTCGTTAGGAGACTCCCATGCGAAAAATCACCACCCTCACCTTCCTCACCCTCGACGGCGTCATGCAGGCCCCCGGCGGGCCCGAAGAAGACCCCTCCGGCGGGTTCGAGCACGGCGGCTGGACCGTCCCCTTCTTTGATGAGTTTTTAGGTGCGGAGATGGGCGCCCAGATGGGCCGGCCCTTCGACCTGCTGCTCGGGCGGAAGACTTTCGAGATCTTCGCCGGCTACTGGCCGGACCACCCCGAAGAGGGCGCCGAGATCAACGCGGCGACGAAGTACATCGTCTCGAACACGCTCACCGAGCACCCGTGGGAAAAGTCCGTCTTCATCGGCGACGACGGCGGCGGCGTCCCGAAAAAGATCCGGACGCTCAAAGCCGAAGACGGCCCCGACCTCCAGGTCCACGGCAGCGCCACCCTGCTCCAGACCCTCCTGGCGCACGACCTCGTCGACGAGTTCTGGCTCAAAATCTTCCCGGTGACCGTCGGCGGCGGCAAGCGCCTCTTCGACAACGGCGCCATCCCGGCCGCATTCGAGCTGGTGGAGAGCAAGGTCTCTCCGGCCGGGGTGATTATCGCCGCGTACCGGCGGGCGGGGGAGCTCGGGACTGGGTCGTTCTAACCTGCCCATTTTCTGGTGACGACGCTCCGCGTCGTCGCCAAATAATCCCGCTCCGCGGACATCCGGACGCGGGGCATCCCCCCTCTCCGCTCCTACGCTGAGCGGGAGAGCTAGCGATTTTCGATAAAATGAAGAGATTGTGCTGGTATTGGTTACTTATTTCCGTTCGTAAGAAAATCCTTACGCAATCGGTTAAGCCAACTGATCATAAATTCGAAGTCTTCTTCAGTCCAATCCCCAGACTTGATGGCAATCAATTCTTTTTCATTTCCAAGGGACAAATTATAGGTCTGCGAATCTTTAGGTAGATCCGAACGCTCGGTTCTTGAAAATTTACTTTCTGGCGAATCCTCAAAAACAGCATCTTCGTCTGCCACAAGTTTATCGCTTTCATTCGAACTCATAATTACTTCTTCGGAAAACCGCGCGTATTCGTACGTGTTGACCATTACCTTAGAAAATCTGCGCGCTCCGACCTTACTGAATTCAAGGTCGAGAACCAACTTTTTTTCAAGTGATTCCTGTTTAATTGGAAAATAATCCAGTACTTTTTGAACAATTGAATCTGACTCAGCAGCCTCTCCTAACGCTTGAATTTTTTCTGGTGAATCAGGATCCTTTTCGAGTACGATCCTTTTCCCAAGGTGGCTAATTTTAACAAACTTAGCTTTGCCTGACCCATGCACATCGATCAAACCGAAACTGATCAAAGACGAAATAACTCGATTCGCAGTGCTGCTCGTTGCGCTGTGTCCAGCGTGTTCAACAGCAAAGTCAAAATGAATTTCGCTAAATCCGTTTTTTGCGTAGATTTTCTCGAGGAAACCAACACATTCTTCCAAATCATAGTACGGGTAATTTGGACTGCGATGCCTTTTAGTTTGATCTGCCATTTTGATTTGTCCTTACATGAATTGATATTGTTTCAATTGTTTTAAAGAATCTTATTTGACTTATGATAAAATTAGTTGCCCTTGGCGGGACTCGAACCCGCATGCTGCGAAGCAATGGCCTCCTAAACCATCGTGTATGCCTTTCCACCACAGGGGCACGGGGTTGGGCCAACCGACACGTCTGAGCTAACACCCAGACTGGCCCGGTTTTTTCTGACGCGAGGATGGCATCGGTTTATTCAAGGCCATCCCCGCAAACGTTCTGTCCACATAAAAAACCTCTGGTTTATCATGGACAGAATAATACACGCCATTTCCGAGAAAGTCAAGCGAAATGGCGTGTATTTTTTATTAGAAAATATAAAATAATCTGGTAGTTGAATGCTTCAATTCGCTAGAGTGGCACCAGCACCACTTTTCGGTACCAGTACCCGATACTTAGCCTGTAAAATCGGTCAGTGGCACCAGTACCACAAAGTAGTTGCTAGCGATCTTAATCAAGTTACAAGCGTGGGATTCCCATATTTACAACTAGTGAGTAATACAATGGCTAATGGATAAAGCTTGTTTGAATGGCCGCACCAAAATTGTCACAAAGCGACGCCAATTCTTTTTACCCAGTATTTTTCAACCCCGCCGCGATCCCGTTGATCGTCAAAAAGATCGTCTTCAGCAGCGCCTCCCCCTCCGGCGACTCCTGGTCCGGCAGCGCCCGCAGCCGCCGGAGCAGGTCGACCTGGATGAAGTTCAGCGGGTCGACATAGGGGTTGCGGGCAGCGATCGCGTCGCGCAGGACCGGGCTGCGCTCCAGGATCGCCCGCTGCCCGGTGACGGCCAGGATCCCATCCCGGGTCCGGTCGAACTCGGCCGCGATCCGGCCGTAGACCGCCTCCCGAACGGCCGCGTCCTCCACCAGCCCGGCGTACAACCGGGCGATCCCCATATCGGCCTTCCCGAGCGAGATCTCGGCGCCGTCGACGACGGCCTTGAAGAACGGCCAGCCGGCGTACATCTCCGCCAGCAGCGCCGGTTCCGCCTCCTCCAGCGCCCGGCCCAGCCCGTACCAACCCGGCAGGACGTGCCGGCTCTGCATCCAGCTGAAAACCCACGGGATGGCGCGCAGCCCGTCCAGGTCGGCGTCGCCGGCGCGGCGGGCCGGGCGCGAACCGATCCGCAGCCGGCTGAGCTCGCGAATCGGGGTCGCCCCATGCCAATATTCCAAAAGCGCCGGGGTCTCATAGACCAGGCCGCGGTAGACCCGGTGGGCCGTCTTCGAGAGCGTCTTCATCGCCTCCAGCCAGGCCCGCCGGGGGCGGGACCGGGCCGCCGATACCGGGGCGCTGGCCAGCAGGACGGCGTGGACGACCTGCTCCAGATGCCGCCGGGCGATCGCGGGGTGGCCGTACTCGTGGTAGATGACCTCGCCCTGTTCGGTCAGCCGCAGCCGGCCGTCGACCGAGCCGCTCGGCAGCGCCGCCACGGCGTCCCCGATCGGGCCGCCGCCGCGGGCGATCGTCCCACCGCGGCCGTGGAAGAAGGTCAGAACGATCCCCTCTTTTTTCGCCCACGCACTCAGCGCCTCCTGGGCCAGGTAGAGCTCCCAGCGCCCGGTCAGGTAGCCGGCGTCCTTGTTGCTGTCCGAGTACCCGATCATGACCGTCTGCTCGCCCCCGAGCGCCGCCAGGTGCCGCCGGTAGGCCGGCTGCTTGAGCAGGGCCGCCATCGTCTCTGGAGCCCGGCGCAGATCGTCGCGCGTCTCGAACAGCGGGGCGATCGCCAGCGCCGGCACGCCCGGAC
>DATKDL010000075.1:0-11195 GCA_035512695.1 Anaerolineales bacterium
CTGTGCGGAGCGGCTGAGCCACTTGAAATCGTATGACGGCACTTACCTGCAGGGTGTTTCGGATTGGAGGTCCGACTTACAACTTTCCAGCGGCGTCTCCTGAAAGAAAACCTTCGCGCCATTCCGCAAGTTCACTTGAAACAATCATCTCCATGCTATTCACGAACTCTTCAACCTTGTTCGTGTCGGTGGATCCGCTAACGAAACGTATTTGGTAGCGCAGCTTCACCCACTTGAGCCTTTCTCCGGCAGACGCGTAGTTGACGTACTTCGTACGAAACTGAAAGATCGTACTGAGACCGGTCGCGATGGTTGTAATAACCGCTGGTAATACGATTGCCCACTTCGGCCAAACCTCGATCGCAGCGGCAAATACGGTCAGTCCAGCAGCCAATATCACGGATGTCTGCAATACATAGTCGAGAACCCGTTGCTGAGTTTTGTGACGTTCGTACCAGTTGATAAGCTCGTCGCACCTTTTCAGAGCCAGTTCGCTCGGGTCGCCTGTAGAGGCCGCGTGATTCGTCATCCTGGATCTCCTGTAACACGACCGATCGGCTTACTGCTGCAGCCGACCGGCTTCAACGGCAGCTGATCGATTAATCAGGCACTCACCTGCTCGCATTGTACACGAATAGGGAAGGCCTCCTTCTTTTGATTTAACAGCGGCCTGTCCGATCAACGTGAAATTTCTTCCCGGTGCTTTTTAACAGCAGTTCTGATAGCCAGCGTTTTTGAGCCCTGGCCTGGATGATAGGATTGCGTTCGATCTCAAAGCCGTTCGCGTAGACCCGGTCATCCTTGACGGAGATTCGCGCCTCTCCCCGGATGCGCGGAAAGCCATCGGACCGGCGAAACACGCGACACGGATGGATCAATAAGGCAGCTCCGAAGGTATGGATTTCAAGGGATTGCGAAAATGATTTCATTGACATTGAAAACAATATGTAATATGATTTCATTATGAATGAAATGAATTTACCCTCCAATTGGACGCCCGACCAACTCCGGGTGGTGCTGCTGGACCAATTCAATGCGTTCTGGGAGCGGGATACCGGCGTCGAGCGGGACCGGCTGGCAGAAGTGGAGAAAGCTGCGGCATCGCCGCATGCCGTGATCGTATCCGGATTGCGGCGGGTGGGCAAATCGACCCTGATGGCCCAGTTTGCCCACCGGCTCGGTAAGGATGCCTTCTACTATGTTAATTTCGAAGAGGACCGCCTGCTCGGGATCCAGGCCGGGGATGCGGACGAACTCTATCGGACGCTGGTCGAGGTATTCGGCGAGCGCAAGATCTTTATCCTGGATGAGATCCAGAACGTCCCCGGCTGGGAGCGGTTCGTCCGGCGGTTCATGGACCTGGGGTACAAGTTCTACATCACCGGCTCGAACGCCGCGCTCCTGAGCCGCGAACTGGGGACCCTGCTGACCGGCCGCTATGTCCCGATCGAGCTTTTTCCGTTTTCATTTCCCGAATTTCTGAATTTTCGTGGAGAGCGCGTGCCGGACTTATCCCGGATGACGTCTACCGAGCGCGCCCGGCTGAGTGCGGCGCTGCTTGCCTACCTGGAAGCGGGCGGCATCCCCGATGCGCTCAAATATCCCGACCTGCCGCTGCTGCGCTCGCTTTACGACGATGTCCTTTACCGGGACATCGCCGCGCGGTACCGGCTGGAGGCCGTTTCAGCGCTGCGAGAGCTGGCCTTCTACCTGTTCAGCAACCCGGCAAACCTCGTTTCCTACAACAAGCTGAAGGGCCAGCTCAACCTGGGGAGCGTGAACACGGTCAGCAGCTACATCGAATATCTCGAGAATAGCTGGCTGATCTTCACGCTGAACGTCTATGCATTCTCCGTCAAGCGCCAGCAGGTGGCGCCCAAGAAGGTATACACGATCGACACCGGGATGGTGAACTCGGTCGGGTTCCGGTTCTCTCCCAACACCGGCCGCTTGCTCGAGAATGCGGTCTTCCTCGCCCTGCGCCGGGGGACCCGGGACATCTATTATTACCGGACGCAGGATGGCCTGGAGGTGGATTTCTACCTGCCGGGGGAGGGCCGGCTGGTGCAGGTAGCCCAAAGCCTGGACCAGCCGGAGACGCGCGCGCGCGAACTGCGGGCGATCGAGGCGGCGGTGGGGGAGGTGCGGGTGGAATCGGCGCTGGTGTTGGCGGAGACGGGGAACGAGGATCTGGAGATCGGGGGCGTGCCGGTCCGAATCCGGTCGGTGTCGGAGTGGATGGCGGGGGGTTGATGGCGGGTATGACGCCGCGCCGGA
Source organism: Anaerolineales bacterium (assembly GCA_035512695.1). Lineage (GTDB taxonomy): Bacteria > Chloroflexota > Anaerolineae > Anaerolineales > JABWBV01 > DATDOR01. Next base: position 2,278 of record DATKDL010000075.1, read on the forward strand.
CCCGGCCCTCACGGTCCCGCATTATCCAGTGCCGGGGACAGGGTGACAGTCACCTCGTCAGCGCGCAGCAACAAACGTCAGGCGATATTAGTCTGATAAGGGTAGGCATAATTAGGATATCATGAGAATGACCATGAAATACCACCACTTGGTGGTGGAATTTCATGGTAAACTGCCTTCGTGATCCCCCGCACAGCCCTTTTCGAGCGCATCCAACGTCGATTGGACCACAATCGCGTCGTCGCCCTGATCGGGCCGCGCCAGTGCGGAAAGACGACGCTGGCGCGGCAGTTCGTGAGCGTCGAATCCGTCAACTACTTCGACCTCGAAGACCCCGTCAGCCTCGCCCGGCTCGATGAGCCCATGACGGCGCTCCAGGACCTGGAAGGGCTCGTCGTGATCGACGAGGTCCAGCGCCGGCCGGACCTGTTCCCCGTGCTGCGCGTCCTCGTCGACCGGACCCCGCTGCCGGCCCGGTTTCTGATCCTGGGCAGCGCCTCGCCGGACTTGCTGCGCCAATCGTCCGAAACCCTCGCCGGCCGTATTTCGATCATCCGGATGAGCGGGCTTAGCCTCGCCGAAGTCGGCGTTTCCCGCCAGAACGATCACTGGCGCAGGGGCGGGTACCCGCGCTCGTTCCTCGCCCCGGATGACGAGGCGAGCTTCGCATGGCGGAGAGATTTTGTCACCACCTTCCTCGAACGCGACGTGCCCCAGTTCGGGATCAATATCCCCGCCTCCAGCCTGTTCAGATTCTGGAGCACCCTGGCCCACTATCACGGCCAGGTCTGGAACGCCGCCGAGGCTGCCCGAACCCTCGGTGTGGGAGAGAGCACCGCCAGGCGGTACGTGGATCTGCTTCAAAACCTGTTCATGGTCAGGCTGCTGCAGCCCTGGTTCGCCAACCTCGGAAAACGCCAGATCAAGTCGCCCAAGGTCTACATCCGGGATACGGGCTTGCTGCACTACCTCCTGGGCATCCGGACGGAAAAGGACCTGCTGCATCATCCCGGCAGCGGTGCCTCGTGGGAAGGTTACGTCATTGAGGAAGTCCTCAAGGCCGTCCAACCCGATGAAAGTTATTTCTGGGGAAAACACACCGGGGCGGAGCTGGACCTCCTCCTGATAAAAGATGGCGCAAAAATCGGCGTTGAATGCAAACGGAAGGATGCCCCCCGTTTGACCAAATCCATGCGATCGGCTCTGAAAGAACTGGAGCTCTCGGAGCTTTGGGTGATCTATCCGGGCCGGCGCCCGTACCGGCTCGATGAGCGCACGGAAGTGATCCCGCTATCGAAGATCGCCGAATGGTGAGCGGGGGATGCACCGGATTGACACCGGATCTGAAGACCATGCCACAACCACCTGATGACGACTCTTGAATCCCTCTACCACACCGCCGGCAAACCCGTTCCGGAAGCCCTTGCCAATTGGGGGTCCCAGGTCACAGTCTGGTGCGATGAGTACGACGCCGCCTTCCCCTCTGCCGACCTGACCGAGATCCACCTCGAATACGCCGTCTACATCTTCGACCTCACCGCCGAACGCGTCACCCTCGCCTACGCCCTCTCCGTCGAACAGCTCATGCGTCGCGACGCTTCCCGCATCCGTGGCTTCCCGAACGTCAACGCCTCCGTCCGCGCCGTTCTCGGCGAAAAGGCCTTCCTGGCCGACAAGGGCCACTTCCTCGGCCACGTTTCCGGCGGGATCCTCGACATCAACCTCTTCCCCCAGCGCCGCGAGCTCAACCGCGGCTGGTCCGAAGAAGGCAAGCGCTTCCGGGCCATAGAACGCTACGTCGCCGCCCACCCCGGCGCCTTTTTCTACCACCTGCCGCGCTACGACGACGAGACCTGGATCCCGGCCGCGCTGGAATACGGCGTCCTGATGGACGACAAGGAATGGTGGGTTGAGAGGTTCAGGAACAAATAGGGGATGACTTTGGAAAGGAAATGAAATTCCACCTCACGGAGGCGTCATTTCATCCTCCTGCCAGGCGTTTCCGCCCATACCGGGTTCGCCGTCACCTCGCATATTTCCCGATCGCCATCAGGAACATGACCGCCATCCCGGCCGCATGCGGCGAGAAGAAGGCCGTCACCTCGTCGTCGAAAAAGGTCAGCCCGGTAGCCCCTAACCCCAGGGCGTAGGCCGCCAGGTAGACCCGCCCGGCGGTGACGGCGGCTTCCAGCTGGGCCGCCCGGTAGCCGCGGTTCCCGAACCGGTCGAGCGCCCGCCCGAGATCGGCCAGGTAGTAGATGTTGACGGCTGCATCGGCCGCCAGGTCCTGCCCCAGCGCCAGGTGGCCGGCATGCCGGCGAAAATCCCCCTCCCGCAGCGGCTCCAGCTCGCCGGACGCCGGATGATAGGCGTACGACCCGGCCGCCAGGCCCGCCACCGCGTTGACGACCAGGTACGGTCGGACCAGGCTCCCTCCCCCGGCCGCCAGGAAATCGGCCGGGACGGGAGCGTGCGCCCGTGCGAGCAGCAGCCCCAGCTGCTCCGCAGCGATCGGCTCCCGCGCGAGCAGCCGGGCGGAGCCGCGCCGCAGGATCACCCTGCCAATGGGGGCGTCCGGCGGGTCCGCCATCGTGGGCAGGGCGATCCGGCCTTCTACCGGTTCGGGGGCGGCCGGCGCACCCGCCGGGTCGGACCGCCAGGCCGCGGCCGTCTCCGGATCGGCCAGGCTCGACGCCCGGTGTATCTGGATAATGGCCGGCAATTCACCCTCAACACCGGCCGTGCGTTCCACCCGTAAATCGAGCGGATCGACCGCGGGGCTTGCGGGGAGCGAGGCCCCGGGGTCGTACCCCAGCGGGACCAGCCCCAGCGCCATCTCCCGCCGCCCGTCCAGCCCCAACAGGTGGTTCAAGGCGTCATCCGCAAAACCAAGCACGATCTCGGCCGGGAGCCCCTGCGCGGCCGCGACGGCCAGGACGTGCGAAAGGATCGTCCCGCTGTCCCAGAAAGCATGCCGGTAGGCCCGGGCCTGGTATTTGACGGCGTTGCGCCACGGCACGTGGGTGAAGACGAGCGCCGCCGCCGCCTGCCTCAATTGATGATGCCCGCCCGAAGCAGCGACCAGGGCGGCCCGGAAATCGCCCCACCGCAGCGGCCGTAGGGCGTCGGCGTCCGCGTCGTAGTGGTAGACCCCGGCATCCAGCCCCTCGAGCTCACCGCAGACCAGGTAGAGTTCGATGTGAAAGAGCGCCCCGGTGCAGGCCGCCGCCCGGAAGCGCATCTCCCCGATCCCGGGGTAAATGATCGTTTTCGTGTAGCCGTTCGACAGGTACAGCAGCCGGGCCAACTGCTTCACGTCCGGCGCCGCCGGTTCGAGCGCAGCGGCAGACGCGATCGCCTGGAGCGCCGGGGCAAGACCGGTTTCGGGTTCACCGGCCCCTTTTGCGCCGCCGCCGTGCCCGTCTGGAAGCGGGATGGATTCGAGGTCGAGGTATTTCTTATACGTGAGCAGCCGCATCTCGCGGCTGTAGCGGTGGTGGGGGTTGAGCAAACGTCCGTGGGGGTGCTTGGTGCCTTCGTGGAAGTCCAGGGCTGCCTGGGTGTCGCGGTTGGTCATATGGAGATTATACCGGCGGGAATCGGTGCCCCCGGATCATCAAAACCGCAGGTGCTTCACCGACTCCCCCGTCTCGATCAGGTGCAGCATCGCATCGATCCCGATCGCCAGGTGCCGGGTCGCATACTCCGCCGTGATCCGGGCGTCGCTCTCCTCGGTCTTGACCCCCTCCGGGATCATCGGGTTGTCCGAGACCAACAGCAGCGCCCCCCGCGGGATCTCGTTGTTGAACCCGACCAGGAAGATCGTCGCCGTCTCCATGTCGATCCCGGTCGCCCGGACCTCGCGCAGGTATTTCTTGAACGCCCGGTCGTGCTCCCACACCCTGCGGTTGGTGGTGTAGATCGTCCCGGTCCAGTACGTCATCCCGTGGGCTTCGATGGCGTGCGAGATGGACTGCTGCAGACTGAAGGACGGCAGCGCCGGGACCTCCGGCGGCATGTAATCGTTGCTCGTCCCCTCCCCCCGGATCCCGGCGATCGGCAGGATCAGGTCTCCGGCCCGGATCTTTTTCTTCAGACCGCCGCACTTCCCCAGGAAGACGACGGCCTTGGGCGCGACCGCCGAGAGCAGGTCCATCACCGTCGCCGCCATGGCGCTGCCGATCCCGAAATTGATGATCGTCATCTCGCCGGCTGAGGCGGTCTGCATCGGCTTGTCTTCCCCCAGCACAGGCACGTCGAACCGCTCCGCAAACTCGCGCACGTAGTTGGAGAAGTTGGTCAGCAGGATGTACTTCCCAAACCCCTCCAGCGGCGTCCCCGTGTAGCGCGGCAGCCAATCGCGGACGATTTCTCGTTTGGATTCCATTGTTTTTATTGTAATCATTCTGGTTAGAACACGGGATGTCGGTTCGTCCTGGAGGCGATGCCTTGTGAAACCGATCGACGTGGCGATCCAGGGAGGCGCCGATATCTTTCCGACATTTCTTTCATTCTTAGATCCGATTGACTCCCCCCCCTGTTTGCGCGAAGATAGAAGTCAACGTGCACAACCAGCTTCCCTGAGCTGAGCCTCGTCCGGATCCCGCCGCCATCTGCGATCAGCCCACAGGCAGTGCCCGGGTATCGTTTTTTTTGGTCATCAGGGGCTGAAGGCCGGGACCTGACGCTTTCAGTTCAAGGAGGCTCTGCCATGTTGTACATACTCAAGGGGAGACTTTGCGGTTACATCTGCAGTGAGTGCCCGGAAGCGCTCTCGAACGTGACCGTGCGGTTTTATCGCCACCGGGAGAATCAAGATGCGACCGCCCTGGCAGTTGCTAATCCAAAGGACACGATTGCCATCCTGCCGGACGAGATGGTCGCCGAAAAATCGGCGGCCATGATCGCCGAAGCCGTCACGGACGATGACGGGAATTTCACTTTCGTACGGGACGATGACGGCGGTTACGCAGGCGGTCCGTTCGAGGTCGACGTTTACCTGGAAACCGTGCCCGGCCGCTCCTCAAAAGTGGAAGCAAAGCCGATCCAGTTCACGATCACGACCCTCCAGCCACAGTGGCGCCAGGAAGATGAAGCCTTCTCCGCCGTCTGGGATTACTGCCTGCCGTACCGGTTCTGGTGTGCGGTGCGCGCCTTGTTCGACGCCTGGGTGATCTGCGGGAAGGTCACCGGCTGCGAAACGCAGCAGCCGCTGGCCGGTCTGAAGGTCTTCGCCTTCGATACGGATTGGATCGAGGACGACGATCTGGGCAGCGCCGTCACCGACGGTTCCGGAAAGTTCCGCATCGACTATGCCAGGGCGGATTTTCTCAAGACGCCCTTCCCGTTCATCAATTACGAGCAGGTCGGCGGCCCGGACCTGTACTTCAAGATCGAGACCGCCGGCGGGATCCCGCTGCTCGAAGAGCCGCGCTCGCGCGGCCGTGATCCGGACCGCGAGAACGCGGGCCACTGCTTCTGCGTCGATCTGTGCGTGGAGATCGAGGAGGAGCCGCCGTACGAGAACCCCTGGTTCACCCACGTTGGCGATTTCCACATTCTCACGGACATCAACTCGACCACAGGCCTGACCAATAGCGCGGTCGCCGGTCACGGAGGGCCGAACTTCGGCTTTTTCGAGAACCCCAAGCTGCGCGGTTTCTGCCCGAAGACCCTGCCGGGCGACCCCACCAAGCCGATGCGCTACCGGTTCCTGTACGAGGACTCGAACAATCCGGGTACGGAAGTGCCCATCACGGGCACCGCCCTGGTCACGCAGGTCGTCGTCGGAGCCCGGCTGATCCTGTGGGACCTGGACGGCTCTGGTGCGGATTGGACCTTCCAGACGATCATGGTAGCCGGTTCCGGCGCGACGCCGGACCCCACGCCGATCCCCGCCGTCCCGCCCGGATCCCCCTGGGGGCCGGTCCCGACGCACGTGATCGTCCCCGATTCGAACGGCTGGATCCTCGTCGATCCGGACGCCCTGGACGGGGGCTTTTACGGGCCCCTGGTCCGCTTCCGGTCGGCCGGCGCAGTTCCGGGCGGTGCGGCCCCCGGGAACGGCGCCGGGAACGCCGTCGCCGATCCGAAGAACGGCACGATGCTCAAGCTGATCTTTGAGGCCGAAGCCGTCAGCGGCGGCCCGCCGACCTATCGGGACGAGCTTACCAAGATCTACTTCAACAACTGGGCGGAAGTGCGCCAGCTCGATCTGCAGCAGTTCATCGATGCGAGCGACTCGTGCATCCCGCTGTCGAACGATCTGGATATCCGCTACACGGGCGACCACGAGCTCATGCGGAGCTGGGGTCTCTCGATCACCACGGCCGCGACCGTGCCGGGCGGGATCCCCGCGCTGGCCGGCGGTAGCGCCCCGCGGGGCGGTTTCGGGCTCGACCACGTCGATATCTCGACCTGGCCGAGCTGCTCCTATACCGTCAGGCTGTCGACCCAGCGGTCGCTGACCGACGGCGAGAACGACGACGATGCAAACAGTGTTCCGGTGACGTTCTGCAAGTAGTCTTGACCGTGGCCGCCGTTATTCGCCCGGTCAGCGCGCCAATACGCGCCGGACACCGGCGTTTATGTGGCAGCAAGAGAGGCAGGGAAGCGGATGAGACTCGGTCTCATCCGCTTCCCTGTGTGTTCCATGGAAACAGCTGAAAATCGGGGACCGATTCTGGAAGGGCTCCTGGAGTCGTTCTCCCGGCTTCCGAACCGGATCACGGCCGTGCGGCTGCTCCTGGTGCCGTTGATGTGGGTTTTTGCGGTCTTTCAGTGGCCGTTTTTCATTGGGGTCGGGCTGATCCTGGCGGGTCTGACGGATATCCTGGACGGCCTGGCGGCCAAACTGCTGAACCAGGTCTCCGAATCCGGGAGTAAACTGGATTCGGTGGCCGATTTCCTGGTGTTTCTCTCGGCCATCATCTGGATCGCCATGTTCAGGCCGGAGATCATTTCGGATCATTCGACTCTCGCGTCCGCGGCCGTACTGATCAACCTCGCGTCCTTGCTGGTGGGCTGGCGCAAATTTCGCAGGTTTGCTAACCTTCACCTGTATTCATCGAAAGCGGCTGCGGCCGCGGCCTACATTTTTTTTATCCACGCGTTTCTGATCGGTGATCACCGGGGCCTGTTCTACCTTGCGACCGGTTTATACATCCTGTCCTCCATCGAGGCGCTCGTCCTCCAGCTCAGCCGGTCGGTCGTCGACGAAAATAGCGGCTCAATTTTGTTGGATCCGGGGTTTCGAGTCGAATAAATCGCCCAGGCGCATCGACCGGCTCGGCCGCGATCGCCTCGGCCAGGACGACGGCATCGGGCCCGTATGCAACCAGGCAGCGGGCCTGCTCAAGCGCCTCCTCGGTCCCCGGGTCGCATATCTCGACCCGCCCCAGGTCGAGCAGCTGCGCCAGGGTGGGGAGGGACCCCGCCGCTTTGCGCCGGACGACGGCTTCGCATTCCCTGAAAATTGTCATCCTGAGCGACAGCGAAGGATCCCTGATGCGCTGGTTGATCGGATATCTTCGCGGGGAACTTACCCCGCGCAGGGACCTTTTGGCCCGGATTCCAGGGATCCTTCGCTGTCGCTCAGGATGACAATCATGGCCAAATTTTGAATCTACTGTGACGGCGGAATCGCCATGATGTGGCGTCTCTAGAGATGCGCCTTTGCATCGAACCCCTCCCCTCCAAACACGCCCCCCGCATTCTTAACGTATAATCCCCTATCCACTTTCGATTCCTGAACGCAGGGGCGATCCGGTGAACCGCCTACCGGCCTCCAACCGCGACCGGACCGGTCGCCCCGGCCGTGCAACGACCGGACCGGACTTGAGCGAACCCACCCGCCGCCTGCTCCTCACCCCCACCTACCTCGACGCCCGCCGGCATTTCCGCGCCGGTCTGGACGCCCTCCGCAGGACCGACCCGCTCCACCCCGCCGCCGTCCTGCTCCCCGGCACCGAAGCGCTCCAGGACCTCCGCCGGAGCCTGGGCGACGCGCTCGGGGTCCGCCTCTACACTTTCTACGACCTCGCCGCCGCCGTCCTTGACGCGGGCGGCTTTCCCGTGCACCGGCTGGAGGATATTGCACTCCGCCGCTTGCTGCGTCGGGTCCTCGACGATCTCGCCGCCGCCGGAAGCCTGGCCGTCTTCGCACCGCTGCGCGAAAAACCCGGCTTCCTGGGGGCCGTCCTCGACTGGCTGCGCGAGATGGAGAGCCAGGGCATCACCCCGGAAGACGGCGCCGTCCACGCCGCCGCCGTCCACGCCGCCGCCGCCCACGCCGACGAGGAGATCGCCCGGGCGCTGGCCGAAATCTACACCCAATACGAAACCGAACTCCGCGACCGGGCCGCCGCCGATGCCGACGGCTCGCTCCGGCTGGCCGCCGGTGCCCTCGAATCCGATCCGGCCGTCTTCCGCATGCCCGGCCGCCTGGCCGTTCTCGGCTTTGACCAGTTCAACCCGCTCCAGCGCCGCCTGCTCCGCGCCCTGGCCTCCCGCTGCGATGACGTGGCCGTTTACCTGGCCTGGGACCCGGACCGCCCCGAAACCAGCCTGGCCCACGCCCGCGCCGCCGAGACCCGCCGGACGCTCCTGGCCGACCTGCCGCTGGTCGAAGAGATCGTCCCACGCTCGGATGAAGCCGATCCCACCCTCGCCCGGCTGCACCGGGACCTGTTCGAAAACCGCGACCAGGGCCCGCCCCCGGATGCCGGCGGATCCCTCCGGCTGGTCGAGGCGCCGTCGCGCGAGGTCGAGGTCCGCTTCGTCCTGCGCGAGGTGAAAAAACTTCTCCTGGCGGGGGAAGACCCGGCGGAGATCGCCGTCCTGGCCCCGGAGCCGGCGGTCTACCATCCCATCGTCCGGGCCGTCGCCGGGGAATACGGTCTCCCGATCGCCCTGGACCG
>DATKDL010000076.1:0-38780 GCA_035512695.1 Anaerolineales bacterium
TGTCGATGTCCACACCGGCGGGCGGTATGACCCGGCCGCCGACACCTGGACCGCCACCAGCACCGATCACGTCATCGAGGCCCGCGAGTTCCACACGATGGTCTGGACCGGCTCCGAGATCCTGATCTGGGGCGGCCAGACGGCCAAAAATGGCTACACGCATATCGGCGGGCGCTACTCGCTCTCGAGTTCGGGCAACTCCGCCCCACAAACCAGCGCCGACGCTTACGAAACGCTGGCCGGCGAAGAACTGGTCATCGCCGCCCCGGGAGTGCTCGAGAACGACTTCGACCCCGACGGCGACCCGCTCACCGCCAACCTGACCACCGACCTACCATCCGGTGTCCTGGTTTTCAACAGCGACGGCTCCTTCAGCTACATGCCCGCAAACAGGTTCACCGGAACGGTCCAGTTCCAGTACCAGGCCTCCGACGGCCAGACCGTGAGCAGCCCGACCACCGTCACCATCCAGGTCTTGAGTTCGGTCAACACCCCGACGGATACCCCCGTCCCAACCAACACGCCGGTCCTCCCTGCGGCGACTGCCACTCCGACGGCGACTCCGCGCTTACGGGCGACCAGCACCCCGACCAGCACCTCCGCCTCGCCGACCGACACCCCGGTGCCAGGCGGGGACACTCTCCACGTCAGCGATCTGGACGGTATCGGTGTAGCAGTCGGCTCGAACCGCTGGGAAGCCACCGTCACGATCACGGTTGTGGACCAGGACGGGGCCCCGGTCGCCGGAGCGACCGTCGACGGGAGTTGGTCGAATGGGATCACCGGCAGCGGGAACTGCCAGACCGACGGCGCCGGGCAGTGCGCGATCACCCGGATGTACATCCGCAATTCGAGCAACTCGGTGACCTTCACCGTCGATAACGTCAGCGCCTCCGGCTACACCTACAACCCGGCCGCCAACACCGACCCGGACGGCGACAGCGATGGGTCGGTGATCGTGATCAATAAACCATAGCGGCAGCGAAAAGCAAATAAAAAGCGGGCGGTTTCACCGCCCGCTTTTTATTTGCTTTTCGCAGACCGCTCTTTGACCGCTTCGATAAACGCCGAAAACAGCGGATGCGGTCGGTTGGGGCGGGACAGGAACTCGGGATGGAACTGCGTCCCCAACATGAACGGGTGGATCTCCCGGTCCAGCTCGCTGATCTCGACCAGCCGGTCGTCCGGGGAAACCCCTGAATACACCAATCCGGCCTCCCCGAGGATGGCCCGGTAGGCGTTCTTGAATTCGAACCGGTGGCGGTGGCGCTCGTAGACGACTTCCTCTCCGTACGCCTCCGCCGCGATCGATCCGGGCGCCAGCTTGCAGGGGTACAGCCCCAGGCGCATCGTCCCGCCCATGTCGCTGATATCGCGCTGGTCCGGCATCAGGTCGATGACCGGGTGTTTTGCATTGGGCTCGAACTCGGTCGAGTTGACGCTCTCGTCTTCGATCGCCCCGCGGGCCAGTTCGATCACCATCACCTGCATCCCCAGGCAAAGGCCGAAATAGGGGACCTGCTGCGTCCGGGCGTAGCGGGCGGCCAGGATCTTGCCTTCGATGCCGCGCTCGCCAAAACCGCCCGGGACGATGATCCCGTCCGCCGCCAGGACCGGCTCCCAGTTCTTCTCTTTCTCCAGGTCGCCCGAGTGGACCCAGTCGATGTCCACCTCCACGCCGTGCGCCCAGCCGGCGTGCCGCAGCGCCTCCCGGACGCTCATGTAGGCGTCCTGCAGCTCGACGTACTTGCCCACCAGGGCGACCCGTACGTGCGGCTTGTCGGTGCACATCGAAGCCACCATCCGCTCCCAATCACCCCAGTCCGGCGACTTGCGCGGCTGCAGGTTGACCCGCTCCAGCAGCAGCTCTCCGACTCCGGCGCGTTCGACCAGCAAAGGGATCTCGTACAGCGTCCGGGTCGTCTTCATCGGGATCACGGCGCGCGGGTCGACGTCGCAGAACTGGGCGATCTTGCCGATAATCTCGGCATTGATGTCATGGTCGGCGCGGGCGATGATGAAATCGGGGGTAATCCCGATCGAGCGCAGCTCTCGGACCGAGTGCTGGGTCGGTTTGGTCTTGATCTCGCCGGTCGCGCCGATATACGGGAGCCAGGTGACGTGGAAGTAGACCGAGTTCTTCCGCCCTACGTCTCCGCGCATCTGCCGGAGCGCCTCCAGGAATGGGAGCGATTCGATATCGCCGACCGTCCCGCCGACTTCAACGAGGACGAAATCGGCCTTGGTCCGCTTGGCGAGTTTGACCATGGAACGTTTAATTTCGTTCGTGATATGTGGGATGACCTGGATCGTGCCCCCCAAAAAATCCCCCCGCCGTTCCTTGGCGATCACGTCGGCGTACACCCGGCCGGTGGTCACGTTCGACATCTGGTTCAGGCTGATGTCGATAAATCTTTCGTAATGGCCCAGGTCGAGGTCGGTCTCGGCCCCATCGTCGGTGACGAAGACCTCGCCGTGCTGGTAAGGGCTCATCGTACCGGGATCGACGTTGATGTACGGGTCGAGTTTTTGGACTGCGACGGTGAAACCGCGCTCTTTGAGCACGCGTCCGATCGCTGCGGCCGTCACGCCCTTGCCAACCGAGCTGACCACGCCGCCGGTGAAGAAGAGGTATTTCGTCACCGGGCCGGAATCATCCTACCATGGCGGCCAGGTCTTCGGCCGCCCGGCGCATCTCGAGGAAGATCAGTCCGAGTTTGGCCTGGTGGCGGGTCAGCGCCGTCAGGACGGCATCCTCGCCGACAGACATGATGACGACGTAGCCGAATTCGCCGCGGATGTAAAACTCCTCGATCACCCCGCGGCCGAGCTCGTGGGCGATACGCTCCCCCAGGCTCATCATCGCCGCAGACATTGCAGAGACCCGGTCTTCCTCGGCCTCTTCCGGCAGGGCGGAGGCCATGATCAGCCCGTCGACGGATACGACGGCCGAAGCCTCGATTTCGGGGGAGGACAGCTGAAGATCGCGCAGCCGGCCTACCATTCGTTCGCTCAATGATACGGTCATCTGATCTCTTTTCTTTTTGGTGGTGTTTTCCACAACCCTCATCATTCTACCATCGGTTTTGTTGACCCAAATAATCCTCTATGTTAAACTCAACCTTTGCCATGCCGTCGTTCCTCGCTCGGGCCGCCCTGCTTCTGATCCAGATCGTCCGGCTCGCTTCACCGGGTCAGGAACGGGTGCTGACGCAGGCCGAAACGGCTGCGGTCGTCATCCTTGAGCCGGCCGGCGGTTCGGCGGTCCAGGGGACGCTGTCGATCGTCGGGACCGCCAACCCGGAGAATTTCTTCTTTTACGAGCTGTCCTTTCGTTATGCGGGAGGACCGGAGCAGCCCTGGTTCGTGATCGCCGAGAGCTTCACCCCTGTCGAAAACGGGACCCTGGGAGAATGGGACACCTTCGCCATCACCGACGGCGACTACGATCTGCGTTTGCAGGTCACGCTTGCTGATGGTTCCCTGGTCGAAAATCGCGTCCTGGGCGTCCGTGTCCGAAACTACAGCCCGGTGGAGACCGGCACGCCCGAACCGCCCGAGCCGCCGCCGTCGACGGTCACCCCCGATCTGACCGCGCTGTTCACCCCATCTGAGACGTCGACGGTGACCCCTCTCCCGACCACGCCGCCGACTTTTACCCCCCCGGCCCCGAACCCGGCCGAGATCGCCCCGGGGGAGATCTCGACCAGCCTGGCGCGCGGGGCCGCCGGCGTGCTGGCGGTCTTTCTGCTGATCGGACTTTACGTTTCGATCCGGAGTCTGCGAAGAGGATGAAAATCGGAAACCTGATCGACCGCGTCCGGCGCAGCCAGCCGGAGGAAGCGCCAAAAGACGCCCGGCCCGAACCGGAAGCGGAAGCGCACCCCTCCTTCCTGGTCGTCGGGCTAGGGAACCCCGGTCCGGAGCACGCCCGCAACCGGCACAATATCGGGTTCATGCTGGCGGACCAGCTGGCCGAGCGTCTCGACGTCCGGTTCTCCCGGATGCAATCCCGGGCCCTGGTGGCCGATGCGCGCCACGGCGGGCGGCGGGTCATCCTGGTCAAGCCGCAGACCTACATGAACGAATCCGGCCAGTCCGTTGCCGCGCTGCAGCGGTTTTACAAGATCCCGCTCGAAGACATGCTGGTCGCTTTCGACGAGATGGATCTCCCTCTCGGGCTGATCCGGATCCGGCCAAAGGGCGGCAGCAGCGGGCACAACGGGATGAAATCGATCATCCGGCGCCTGGGCGGCGCCCAGGGGTTCCCGCGCATCCGTCTGGGGATCGGCCGACCACCCGGACGGATGCCGCCCCCGGCTTACCTGCTGCAGGATTTCTCAAAGGATGACCGCGAAACGATCCTGCCCGGGTTCCTGGACCAGGCCTCTGACGCAGTGCTGGCCTTTGTCACAGATGGTTTGGACCATGCCATGAACCGGTTCAATGGAGAATTCTCCGGCAATGCCTGATTCGATCTTGAAAGCGATCCGTGCTTCGGCTGAATTCCAGCGGCTGGTAGGCCAGCTGCAGGATTTCGGCGACCCAGGCAGCTTCGGTCTGCCGCGGGCCGCCCGGCTCCCCGTCCTGGCCTGCTTGCGGGCTGAGTTCGGGGTCCCGATGCTCCTCGTCGTCGAGCGGGCCGACCAGGCACTGACCTTGTTCGACGAGCTCGGCTTCTGGCTGGACCCCGCCGTCGAGCGGTATTTCTTCCCCGAACCTGCCCCCCTGTTCTACGAGGAAATGGCCTGGAGCGAGAACGTCCGGCGCGGTCGTCTCGAGACCCTGTCCGCCCTGGCGGCGCTGCAAATCCCCGGCGCGCGCCCGGCCGGGACCTCGGCGGGCGGTGAGACGCTCAGCCGGCTGGAGGACCGGAAAAGGATCTGGGCATCGATCCGCGGCGGGGACGGCGGGCAAACGGGCGTCGTCATCGTCGCTTCACTTCGGGCCTTGATGGTGCGAACGCTGCCGCGCCGCGATTTCGTCCGGCACACGCGCAACTTGAAAGCCGGACGCCAGATCCGGCCGGCCGAACTGGCGGGTGAGTGGGTGAGGGCGGGTTACGAGCATACCGGGATCGTCGTCCAGCCGGGCCAGTTCAACCTGCGCGGTGGGCTGGCCGATATCTGGCCCCCGGCGCACCCTTACCCGGTGCGGGTCGAGTTTTTCGGTGATGAGGTCGATTCGCTGCGGACCTTCGACCCGGCCACCCAGCGCACGATCGAAAAGGTCGAGCAGGTCCTCGTGACCCCGGCGCGCGAATTTATCCGGCCGGCCGATGAGGAGACGGGGCATCCCCTGTCCGAGTTTCACATTCCGGCCCTCCACCCGCAGGCCTCCTTGATCGACTATCTCCCGGATGAAAGCCTGATCCTGCTCGACGATCGGGAAGGGATCGAGGCTGCCTCGAACGAGATCGAGACGCAGGCCATCGAGCTGCGGACCGAGAAGACGGCGGACGGGCTGCTGGCGGAGGATTTCCCGCGGCCGTTCAGCTCGTGGAGCGAACTGTACGACAGCGCCGCCTACCGCCGGCTCATCCAGCTCGGCCCGGTTGACAGCCTGGCCGGGTCGGACCTGGCGCGCGGGTTCACTCCAAACCCACGTTTCGCCGGGCGGATCGCCGCCGTGCTCGATCATTTGCGCGCCACGGCTTATCGCGGCGACCACAGCCTGGTCGTCTCCAACCAGTTCGCCCGGCTCGAGGAACTCTGGTCAAAGGACCGTCCGGCCGGCGGGTACCCCGCGCCGCGATTCTTGCAGGGCAGCCTGGGTGAGGGCTTCACCTACTCGCCGCCCGGAGCGAACCCGATCCATCTGCTCACCGACGGCGAGATCTTTGGCTGGCGCCGGCCGCAGGTCCGGCGCCGGGCCGAGACCCTGTTCGGCTCCCCGGAAACGGCCTTCGCCGACCTGCAGGTCGGCGATTGGGTCGTCCACATCGATCACGGGATCGGGCGCTTCATGGGGCTCGTCCAGCGCCTGATGGAGGGCCACGAACGCGAGTTCCTGGAGGTCGAATACGACGACGGCGATCAGCTTTTCGTCCCCGTCCACCAGGCCGACCGGCTCACTCGATACGTCGGGCCGGACGGGCGCGATCCGCAGCCCAGCAAGCTCGGCGCGCAGGCCTGGAAAACGGCGCGCGAGAAGGTCCGCGAAGCCGTCGCGGAGGTCGCACAGGACCTGCTCGAACTGTACGCCCTCCGGTCGCGGGTCGAAGGGCATGCCTTCAGCGCGGACAGTGAATGGCAGCGCGAGCTGGAGACTTCGTTCCCATACGCCGAAACGGAGGACCAGCTCCAGGCCCTGGCCGAGATCAAAGAGGATATGGAGCGACCGCGCCCGATGGACCGCCTGATCTGCGGTGACGTCGGATACGGCAAGACCGAAGTCGCCCTGCGGGCGGCTTTCAAAGCCGTCTACGACGGCAAACAGGTCGCGATGCTGGTCCCGACGACGGTCCTGGCGCAGCAGCATTTCCATACCTTCCGGGAGCGGATGGCCGCCTTTCCGGTCTCGATCGAAATGCTCTCACGGTTCCGAACCGACTCCGAGCAGCGCGAGATCCTCTTTCGGCTTGCGATGGGTGAGATCGACATCTTGATCGGGACCCACCGGCTGCTCTCCGGGGACGTCGAGGTCAAGGACCTGGGGCTGCTGATCATCGACGAGGAGCAGCGCTTCGGGGTGACCCACAAGGAGAAGCTCAAGCAGATGCGGACCGAGGTCGATGTGCTCACGCTGACGGCGACCCCGATCCCGCGCACGATGTACATGGCCCTGACCGGGGTGCGGGATATTTCGACCATCAATACCCCGCCGGAGGAGCGGCTGCCGATCATCACGCACGTCGGCCCGTATTCGCAAAAACAGGTCCGCCGCGCGATCCTGCGGGAGTTGGAGCGCGGGGGGCAGGTCTTCTTCGTCCACAACCGGGTCCAGACGATTTACGGGATGCAGACGCATCTCGAGAACCTGGTCCCGGAAGCCAAAATCGCCGTGGCGCACGGACAGATGGCCGAGCAGCTGCTCTCACGGCGGATGGAGGCGTTCGGAGCCGGTGAAATCGATATCCTGCTCTCGACCTCGATCATCGAATCCGGTCTCGATATCCCAAACGCAAACACACTGATCGTCGACCGGGCCGATATGTTCGGGCTGGCGCAGCTCTACCAGCTGCGCGGCCGGGTCGGACGGGCTTCGAACCAGGCTTATGCGTATTTCTTCAAACACCGCAAGAAGCCACCTACCCCGGAGGGACGGGCGCGACTGGAGACCCTGGCCGAGAACACCCAGCTGGGAGCCGGGATGAATATCGCCATGCGGGACCTGGAGATCCGCGGCGCCGGCGACCTGCTCGGGACGCGGCAGAGCGGGCACATCGCCGCGGTCGGTTTTCACCTGTACACCAGGATGCTGGCAGAGGCGGTGCGGGAGACGAGGGGGGAGGGGCAAGGCAGCACGACCCTCGTACCCGCCCCTGCCGCGCCCCTGCTCGCCGACCTGGCCGAGGTGTACGCGCTGCGGCCGTCCGTCAACGTCGATCTGCCGCTGCCGGCCACGATCCCGGCGAACTACGTCTCCGACCGGGATATCCGGTTGGGGCTGTACCGCCGGATCGCCGGTCTGCGGGGTGCGGATGCGATCGAAACCATCCGTTTGGAACTGGCGGACCGTTTTGGTCCGCTGCCGGATGAAGTCACGGCGCTGCTGTACCAGGTCCGGGTCAGGCTGCTGGCCGAGAAAGCCAAAATCGACTCGATCTACCCCGAAGGCAAGTTCCTGGTGATGCGGTTAAGCCGGCCGTTAGCGGAGGATCTCCGTTCGAATGCGCTGGGTTCGGACATTCGAACAGGGAAACAGACGCTCCGGCTGGCCATGGATGCAGCAGGCCGGTGGCGGGACAGGCTTCCGGAGGTCCTGGAAGCGCTGGCGAAACCCGAATTGGTGGAAAATTTCACATTCAGCTAGACATTTATCCGGCCCTGCGATATAATCTCTGGCTTGTCAAAACCAATCGGAATATTGAGTCCTGGGCGCAGCGACTCAGGCCGCGGCTGAAATTCCAGAAAAATGGGACGCAAGCGGGGGTGAAGCCCCCGCTTGCGTCTTATTTTTCCGAATCACGGATCACACCACCGTGTGTGTTCGATCAGGAGTCCCTATGGAAGAGAAAACGACACAGCAGGTCAATCGCAAAGACCGTTTCACCGGGAAGGTCACTCGCCTCACGCTAGGCGGCGCGGTGATCGATCTGGGACTGGACCGTCCCGGATTTCTGCACCTGGCCCACCTGAAGGGGGATAAAGTCAAGCGGATCGAAGATGCCCTCACCGTCGGACAGGAAATCGAAGTCTGGGTCCGCAACCCTGGCAAGGATATGGTCGAGCTGACCACCTCCGAGCCGCTGGCGCTGGAATGGCGTGAGATCAAGAAGGGGATGAAGGTGACCGGTGCGGTCCAGAAAATCGAGAAATTCGGTGCGTTCGTCGAGATTGGCGCGGAGCGACCGGGGCTCGTCCACGTGAGCGAATTGAGCCACGATTATGTCCGGTCGCCGGAAGAAGTCGTCAAGGTCGGCGAGCAGATCGAGGCCGTCGTGCTGGACGTCGATCGTAAGAAGCGCCAGATCCGTCTTAGCGTCAAGGCGCTCTCTCAGAAACCCGAAGCGATCGTGAACGAGATCAACCGCGAAGCGGCGGAAGCAGACGATACGCCGGTGCCCAACGCGATGGAGTTTGCGCTGCGGGCGGCGATGGAGCGGTCCTCCGGCAGCGAACCGGCGCCGGCAGCAAAAGGCAAACGCGGGAAGCGACGCGATCGGTCGATGGAAGAGATCTTCGCGCGGACGCTGGATAACTACAAAGAGAGCTGATTTTCCAACAGGATCGCGAGCGCCCTCAAGCCGAGGTCGTAGGAAGCGACTCCAAAACCCCCGATCACCCCCACGCACACCCCGGACAGCAGCGAACGGTGCCGGAATGGCTCGCGGGCGTGGATATTTGAGAGATGGACTTCAATGACGGGGATCCCGATCGCGGAGACGGCGTCCCGCAGCGCGACTGAGGTGTGCGTGTACCCGCCCGGATTGAACACGACCCCGGCCGCCCACTCGCGGGCGGCGTGCAGGGCGTCGATCAATTCCCCTTCGGCGTTTGACTGCTGGGTCCGGATTTCGACGCCCAGTTCGGCCCCCAATTCCACCAACCGCTGGTCGATCTCGTCCAGGGTCTGTGAGCCATAGACCTCCGGCTCGCGCGTCCCGAGCAGGTTCAGGTTCGGACCGTGCAGGACCAGGATCTGTTTCAACTCCGCCAAAAGACAACCTCCTCACCTTGCACCTTCTTGCACCTTGTACCTTGCACCTTCATTATACCTTCAGCACCTCAATCACCTCCCCCCGCCCCACTTCCACCACCTCCACCGCCCCGATCCGGTGCGGGAGGGCAAAGCGCAGCCGGCCGCCGGCTACTTTCTTGTCGCGGTCCATGACTTCCAGGATCCGGTCGCGGTCGAGACCGGATGGGATCGCGGTGGGCAGACCGAGATGGGCCAGCCGGTCCGTAATTCGGGCGGACAAACCTTTTTCGGCGATCCCGAGCTGCTCGGCCAGGGCCGTCTCGACGGTCATCCCGATCGCAACCGCCTCCCCGTGGGCCAGGCTGTACCCGGAGACATGTTCGACGGCGTGCCCGACCGTGTGACCGAAGTTCAGGACCGCTCGAGGTCCCTTCTCGAGCGGGTCGGCCTCGATCGTCCGGATCTTGACGTCCATCGACCGGGTGATCCAATCCGGTGGTGGGACCCCACCGTCCCAGCCGCGGTACGAATCGAACAGTTCCGGATCCCCGATCACACCGGCTTTGACCATTTCGGCGAGCCCGTTCCGGAGCTCGCGCGCCGGAAGCGTGGACAGGGTATCGATGTCCGCTGCGACCAGGCTCGGCGGGTGGAACGCACCGACCAGGTTCTTACCCTGGGGCAGGTCCGCCCCGGTCTTACCGCCCAGGCTTGCGTCGACCATGGCGAGCAGGCTGGTCGGGGCTGCGACCCAGGCGACCCCGCGCAGATAGGTCGCGGCGGCAAAACCGGCCAGGTCACAGACCACCCCACCGCCTGCGGCGACGACGGTGCTGCGACGCTCGAGCCCGGCGGATACGAAGGCGGTCCAGAGGGTTTGCACGGTCTCGATCGTCTTCTGGTCTTCGCCTGCGGGGATAACGGTGACGGAAGTTTGCTCTCCGCGCTCGGACAGGGCGGAAGCGATCCGTTCGGCATAGACGGCCGTGTTTGCGTCGGCCACCAGTGCGAAGGGGCCGGTCAGTCCGCCCGCTTCGAGCAGGTCCGGGAGGCGCGCCAGCACCCCTCGTTCGACTCGGACGGGATACGGGCGATTCATCCCGGTGACCCGGAAAGCGCCGAAGGCGCGGCCGGCGGATGCGGCGGCTTCGTCCGTCGACATCCAGGTCGTATCCAGCTGCAGGTCGAAGGAATCGTAATGCGCCGAACGCATTTCGAGGTAGCGCTGCAGCGCAGGAGAGAGATCGTTCTCGAACAGCGGGCGGTCACCGGGGTCCGACTGCAGCCGGTCCAGCAGCTCGCCGGCGCTGGCCCGCAGACACAGCACCCGGCCCGACCGCTCGGCGATTGTGCGGCTCTGCGGGTCGAGCAGCGCGCCGCCGCCGAGGGCGATCACCACTTCGCCGGGCCGGGCCGCCAGCCGTTCGAGTTCACGCCGCTCGACAGCGCGGAACCCGGCTTCGCCTTCCCGGTCGAAGAGCCCGGAGATGCCGCCCGCTCCGGTTTTCTCGATCTCGTCGTCCAGATCCAGGAAAGACAGGTCCAGGCGGGCGGCGAGCAGTTTCCCGACCGTCGTCTTGCCGGCGCCGGATGGTCCGTAAAGGAATAAGTGGCTCATTCTTCCCAAAAAATGTGCGGCTCGCCGTCCATCGGCAGGTCCTCCAGGTCCGTCTTGCGGAGGGAGGCGACGCGCGGGGCGATCTCGTCCATCGAATCGCCGCCGACTTTTTCGAGCAGGGCATCCGCAAGGACGTGGGCCAGGACGGCTTCCAGGATGGGCGCTGCGCGAGGGACCGGGCAGAAATCCGAGCGTTCGTACCGGGTTGTCGTCTCCTCGCCGGTGGCCAGGTCGACGGTTTCCTGCGGGGTCAGGGTGGTGGCGATCGGTTTCATCGCAGTCCGGACGACGATCGGCTGCCCGTTCGAGATCCCCCCCTCGATGCCGCCGGCCAGGTTGGTCGGGCGGGTGATGCGGCCGTCCTCGAGCCGAAGCGCGTCGTGGGCCTGGGTGCCGGGGAGGGCCGTCGTTGCAAAGGCTTCGCCGAACTCAACGCCTTTCATGGCCTGGACGCTGAGGAAAGCGCCTCCGATGCGGGCTTCCAGGCGCCGGTCCCATTGCACATGCGATCCGAGACCGGGCGGGACGCCCAGGGCAACGGTCTCGAGGATCCCGCCGAGCGTGTCCCGGTTTTCGATGGCGGATCGGATCGCGGCGGCCATTTTAGCGGCGGTATCGGCGTCCGGGCAGCGGACTTCGTTCTGTTCGGCGGTCCGGAAACGTATCTCGTAGGGGGAATCGAGCGGGCCGGTCTCGACGTCGCCGATGCGGAGGACGTAGCCCCCGATGCGGATCCCGAAGGTTTCGAGCAAGGTCCGGCAGACTGCGCCGAGGGCGACGCGGGCGGCGGTTTCGCGGGCGGAGGCGCGTTCGAGGCCGGGGCGCAGGTCTGTGTAACCGTATTTGACGGCGGCGGTCAGGTCGACGTGGCCGGGCCTGGGGGTTGTGAGCGGGTCGATCGGGCGGCCGCGCCATTTGGCGTGGTCGCGGTTGGTGATGCGGATGGCGAGCGGGGCGCCGGTGGTGCGGCCGGCGAGCACGCCTGCGGTGATCGTGGCGCGGTCTTGCTCGAGTTTCATGCGGGGTCCGGCGCCGTAGCCGCGCTGGCGGCGTTCGAGTTGGGCGTCGATGGCGGTGAGGTCGATGGGCAGGCCGGCGGGGAGGCCTTCAAGGATGGCGGTGAGTTCCGGTCCGTGGGATTCCCCGGCGGTGAGCAGGCGGAGGCGGGAGGTGTTCAATTTTGATCGCTGCGCATAGCCAATAAGGCGTTTTCGGCCGCGAGCCGGAGCTTTTCGACCTGCGGCCTGCGGCCGGTCCAGATCTCGAAGGCCAGGGCGGCCTGTTCAGCCAGCATCCCCAGCCCGCCGGCGGCAGGCAGCCCCTGCCGTCGGGCGCTTCTCAGGAGTGCCGTTTCCCGGGGATTGTACACCAGGTCATAGACCGCGCAGCCTGCCGGGAGCGGTCGGTTTTCCGGCCAGGGCGTCTCTCCGGTGCGCGGGATCGTCCCGAGCGGGGTGGTGTTGACGAGCAGCGATGGCCCCCAGGCGTTGACCGCGGCCTCATCCGGCGGCAGCCCGTCCAGCGCTGCGACTCCCGGCAGTTCACTCGCCAGCGCCTGTGCCTGTTCCAAACGCCGGGCTGCCACCGCAACCCGCCAGCCGTCTTGCAGCAGCGTGTATGCGATCGCGCGCGCGCTGCCGCCGGCCCCCAGGATGAGGGCCGCCCCGGGCGTCGGGGCGAGCGTCCGAGCCAGGTCGCGCCTGAAGCCTTCGGCGTCGGTGTTGTCTCCGGTGAGAAGACCCTCCCCGGCCGAGATCGTGTTGACCGCTCCGATCGCCGCGGCGGCCGGACTCAATCGGTCCAGAAATGCGATCACGGTCTGTTTGTGCGGGATCGTGACGTTGAGGCCGTCGATCTCTCCCGCGCGCAGGCTTTCCAGAAGCCGCTCGAGGGTAATTGTCCCATCCGGGAACGGCGGGGCAGGAAAAAGCGCGTACGATCCCTCCAGCCCGACGGCCTCCAGCGCCGCCCGGTGGATGGTGGGGGAAAGGCTGTGGGTGAGGGGGTGGCCGATCAGACCGAACGTGTATGTTTTCAATGGTATCGGTACAACCCCGGGCTACGGATCGATACGCGCCCCCAGGTCCAGCAGGGTTTGGATAAAGCCGGGAAACGACTCGTCCATGACCTCCGGCTCCGCAATTGCGACCAGCCCGCCCGCGCCCAGCCCGGCAACGGCGAAGGCCATCGCGATGCGGTGATCGCCGAACGGTCGCACGACGCCGCCGGAGGGGACGCTCCCGCCCGGGACCAGGAACCCATCCGGCTTCTCCTCGGCCGGGATCCCGATCGCCCGCAGCTGTGAGCACAGCGACCGGATGCGGTCCGATTCCTTGTGGCGCAGTTCTTCCGCCCCTGAGATAAGTGTGGGGCCCTCAGCGAAGGCAGCCACGATCGCAAGGGCCGGAAACTCGTCGATCATCCGGACGACCAGGGGACCGTCGATCGTCGTCCCCCGCAGCCGGCTGTGGCGGATGCGGAGATCACCGAAAGGCTCACCTCCCTTCTCACCCGAGGGCGAAACCGTGATGTCCGCACCCATCGCTCGCATCGCATCCAGCATTCCGGTCCGCGTGGGGTTGATGCCGACACCTTCGATGAGGATATCCGATCCTTTGCAGATCAGCGCCGCAGCGATCAGGAAGGCGGCTGAGGAGAAGTCACCGGGGAGGGCCGTTCGCAACGGTGTGAGCGCCGTGGGAGGCTCCATCTCAGTCAGGTAGAGCGGATTTCCGTTTGGTTCATCCGCCCGGCTGGACCGGATTGCGGCGCCCATGGTCTTGAGCATCCGTTCGGAATGATCCCGAGACGGGCCGGGTTCGACGATCCGGATCGTCCGGTCCGCCGAAAGGCCGGCGAGGAGCAAACAGGTCTTGACCTGTGCGCTGGCGACATTTAAATGGAATCGCTCCGGCGGCGTGAGTGGGAACCGCCCGCCCGTGAACGTCAGCGGCGGGCGCCCGTCGACGGCTGCCACACGAGCGCCCATCTCCATGAGCGGCAGGACGATCCGGTTCATCGGCCGCGCTCGCAACCCTGCGGATCCGTCCAGCACGGCCGGCAGGCCGGCGGCCGCGACCGCGCCTGCCAGCAGCCGCAGGGTCGTACCGGAGTTCCCGCAGTCGATCGGGGCGTGGGGCGGTTCGAGGCCGGCCGGGCCCGCGCCGTGGACCGTCAACCGCCCGTTTTCCAATTCCCAACGAACGCCCAGCCCGGTGAGTGCCGCCAGCATCCGCCGCGTGACCCCGGCGTCGAGGAAATTGTCAATCACCGACTCGCCCGCCGCCAGGGCGGCGAACAGGGCGGCCCGATGGGACATGGATTTGTCGCCGGGGAGGCTGGCGGTTCCGTGGAGGGCGGGGGAGGGGGCGGTGGTTAGCATGCGAATGGGCGAATGGGCGAGTAAGCGAATGGGCGGAGGGGCGATAGAACGAATGGGCGAACCAGCATTTCGCCCATTCGCTGACTCGCCGAATCACACCTCGGGAACGCGGCGGCCGACGGCTTCGGCGATGGCCTTGACCTGGCGGATGAGCTCGGCAAAACGTTCGGGTTTGAGCGATTGACCTCCGTCCGAGAGGGCCTCGGCGGGGCGGGGGTGGACCTCGATGATCAGTCCATCGGCGCCGGCCGCGACGGCGGCGCGGGCGATCGGGACGACGTATTCCCAGTGCCCGGTGGCGTGGCTGGGATCGAGGAAGATCGGCAGGTGGGTCCGGCCGCGCAGGACGGGGATGGCGTTGATATCCGTCGTGTTGCGGGTGCTGGTTTCGTATGAGCGGATGCCGCGCTCGCACAGGATCACCCGGCGGTTCCCGTGAGAGAGCAGGTATTCGGCCGACATCAGCAGCTCGTCGACCGTGGCGCTGATCCCGCGTTTCAACAGGACCGGGAATTGGCTTTCTCCCACGGCATGCAGCAGGGGAAAATTCTGCATGTTGCGCGCCCCGATCTGGAGGACGTCGGCGTAGCGGGTGATCAGCGGGATCTTGTCCGTCTCCATCACTTCCGTCACGACCGGCATCCCGGTCCGTTCGCGCGCTTCGGCCAGGATCTGGAGACCCTCCTCACCAAGGCCTTGAAATGAGTATGGGGAGGTGCGCGGCTTGAAGGCGCCGCCGCGCAAGGCGTGGGCGCCGGCCTCCCGAACGGCATCGGCCGTCTCGAGCAGCTGCGTCCGGCTCTCGACCGAACAAGGCCCGGCGATGATGAAGACCTCCTGCCCGCCGACGCCGATCCCGCCGAGATCGAAAATGGTGTCCTGCGGATGGAACTCGCGTGAGGCCAGCTTGTAAGGTTTGCTGATCGGGACGACGTCCTGGACGCCGGAAAGCTGGATGAAATGGTCGCGCATGACCGGCCCCAGGTCGCCGGTGAGCCCGATCGCCGTGCGGTCGGTCCCGCGCACGAGATGTGTGGTCAGCCCGAGTGATTCAGCGCGCTCGATCACGGCGCTGATCTCTTTCTGGGCGGCATCGGTGTTCATGACGACGAGCATCATGCAAGTGTAACGCGAACGCGGGCAGCGTCAATTAGTTTGATGAGAATTTATTAATCCGGGCGTAATTCGAATTTCATGTATACTAGGGTCACCCTATGGCAATATTGATCAATAGGAATAGGAAACCGGCGGACGGGCGCATGACCGTGGCAGAAGCTCCACCCCGGTCGTGCGCCCGTCCGCCGGTTTCATCTTGTAAACGATTCCAGATAAAATGAGAACTTATCAAATATGCGGAGAGTTGACGGATTTTGTGGGGTGGATGTGCCGGGCGCAGCCCGGCACATCCACCCCACAACTCCACCCTCGAAAATCTTTAGATAGATTCCAAGGAGGATGATATTACTAGTCGACAAGCCCGGTGAACTTTATTAGTAAAGGTGACGCGCAGACCCGGGGTTGCACCGGCTGCGCCATTGAAAACACAACGACAGCAACACATACGGAGGAAAACAATGATGAGTAGAAAGATTTTGTTCGTTTTCAGCCTGCTGATCATCTTGACGATGGTCGTGGCGCCGGTTAGCGCCCGGCAGCCCCGGGCGGATATCGGCGATTTCGAACTCGAAGGGGTCGATCCGGCGGATGTTCAGCTCGTAGACCGCCCAATTGCACCCGTTCACGGCAAGAACAGCGATACCGGCCTGTTCATCGTCCGCCTGGTTGACGCCCCCGTCGCCAGCTACACGGGAGCCGTGCCCGGTTTTGCGGCCACGAGCCCATCGGCGACCGGCCAACAGCGATTGGACGCCGATTCCGCGGCGGCCAACGCGTACCGGGATTATCTGCTGGACAAACAGCAAACGTTGATCGCCGAGATGAACCAGAAACTTGGCCGGTCGGTCAAGGTCGAGTTCCAGTTCACGAATGCGGTCAACGGCTTTGCCGCCGCCATGAGCTATGCGGAGGCTGTCGAGGTCTCCGGATTGCGCGGCGTCCTGGCAATTTACGCCGATACGATGCGGCATCTGGAGACGGACGTCGGTCCACTCCTGATCAGCGCGGATGATATCTGGAACGGCAACACCTACTCCGGTGATGGCAACATGGGTGAGGGGGTCATCATCGGCGTGCTCGACACCGGCATCAACTACGATCACCCGTCGTTTGCCGACATCGGCGGAGACGCCTACGATCACACCAACCCCTACGGCGCCGGCAACTACGTTGGCTACTGCGACGATACCGACCCGTCCCTCTGCAACGACAAGCTGATCGGCGCTTACGACCTGTATCCCGGTGGCAGCGGCGGTCCGGGAGACACGAACGGCCACGGCTCGCACACCGCCGGCACGGCGGGTGGGAACGTGCACGACGCCGTTTTCTCCTTTGGTTCGGATACCTATACGGTAACCATCCAGGGCGTCGCACCGCACGCCAACATCATCGCCTTCAAGATCTGCAGCCCCAGCTGCCCGGGCTCGTCTGCGATTGCCGCGGTGGACCATGCCATTGCAGACGGCGTGCATGTGCTCAACTACTCCATCTCCGGCAGCGACGATCCCTGGAACGACCCAGTCGACCTGGCCTTCCTGGAAGCCTTCAACGCCGGGATCTTCGTCTCCGCTTCGGCGGGCAATGACGGCCCCGGTCCCAGCACGGTCGCCAAGACCGGCCCGTGGAACGCATCCGTCGCCGCCAGCACGCACAACCGCGTGATCGCGCACACCATCGACGTCGTCGGTGGTGCGACCGGGATGGCCGCCTTCCCGGGTGCAGGCACCGACATCTTCTCGAATATCACCGGTGTCATCACCTACGATCCGGCGAATCTGAACGGCTGCGCCGCTTTCCCGGCGAACTTCTTCGACGGTGACATCGCCCTGATCCAGCGTGGTGCCTGCACCTTTGCAACAAAGGTCAACAACGCCGCAGCGGCCGGCGCTCCCGCCGTCGTCGTCTTCAACAACGCCGGCGGCCCGCCGATCGCGATGGGTGGTCTGGACGGCACCCCGCCGGCCGTGATGCTCGACCTGACTGACGGCAACGACCTCAAGGACTTCATCGATGCGAATGCACCGGTGACCATCACGATCAACGCGGAAACTTCCTACGTTCAGAACGATCTCTGGGAAGACTTCATCGCCGGCTTCAGCTCGCGTGGTCCCAGTCAGTTCTCACTGCTGGCGCCGAGCTACACGGCTCCTGGGGTGAACATCCTGGCGGCCTACGCGGCTGACGGTGGGGACACGGACACCTACGGATTCCTGCAGGGAACCTCGATGTCCTCCCCGCACGGCGCCGGTGCTGCGGCCCTGATGATCGCCCTGAACCCCGGTTGGTCTCCGGCGGAGGTTAAGTCCGCCATGTCGCTGACCGCCGATCCAACTCCGGTCATGGACAGCGACGGGATCAGCCCTGCCGATCCGTTCGACACCGGTTCGGGACGGTTGGACCTGGGCGCAGCCGGCATGGTCGGGTTCGTCCTGGATGAGACCTACGCCAACTTCGTCGACGCCAACCCGGCCGACGGGGGCGATCCTACCACCCTGAACGTGCCGAACTTCGTGAACAACGATTGTTTCGCCACGTGCAGCTGGACGCGGACCATTGTCAGCACGCTGGACGTGACGGTCGAATGGACCGCCAACATCGACGCGCCGGCCGGCCTGGACCTGACGGTGACCCCGTCCGTGTTCACGCTCGGACCAGGTGATACCCAGGAGATCGAGGTCACGGCCGACGTCAGCGCGCTCGACGGAAACGTCTGGGTGTTCGGCGACATCTCCTTTACGCCGAGCATCGGCGGCGGCGGACCGACGCTTTCCGAGCCGCACTTCCCGGTCGTCGTCCTTCCCAAAACCGGTGTACTGCCGGCCTCCGTGGACATCACGACCCGCCGGAACGCGGGCTCGGTGGTCCTGGAAGATCTGCAGACCTTCGAGATCACGGACCTGACGATCGAGTCCTTCGGCCTCACGCAGGCGACGATCACCGAAGAGATGCTCAGTGTGGATCCGACCAACGGCGATCCGTACGACAACGTCAACGACGGCACCGTCTTCTACATCACGGTGAGCGTCCCGACCGGCGCGAAGCGGCTGATTGCACACGTCTTCGCATCCGAAGCGCCGGACATCGACCTGTTCCTGGGGACCGGCAGCACGCCCAGTGCGGGCACCGAGCTCTGCGCCAGCACGACGGCCAGCTTCATCGAGTACTGCGAACTGGTGGATCCGGCTGCGGGGACGTACTGGGTGCTGGTCCAGAACTGGCAGGAATCGGGAAATCCGCCCGATGCCGTCTCACTGGCCACCGCGGTCGTGCCCGGAACAGACGCCGGCAACATGAGCTTCGACGGGCCGTCCCAGGTGCACCCGAACGTTCCGTTCGATCTGCAGCTGTTCTGGGACACGCCCACGATGATGGCCGGCGACCGCTGGTACGGGGCTTTCTCGTTGGGAACCCATCCCAGCTCACCCGGTAACATCGGCACCATCCCGGTCAACATCATCCGCGTGGATGACGACGTGACCAAGACACCGAGTTCATCCAACGTCGTCGTCGGCGAAACGCTGACGTACACCATCCAGGTGGAGAACAACGTGTTCTGGGAGGACCTGACCTACGCGATCACGGACACGATCCCGGCAGGTCTGACCTACGTGCCCGGCTCGGCAACCGCCAGCGACGGCACGGTGAACGTGGTCGGCGACACGATCTACTGGGATGTGACGATGCCTTTGCCGGAGTTCGGCTATGAGGTCTCTGATTCCATCAGCGACTCCAGCTGCAGTTCGCCCTTCGGCGCATACGTCAACCTGCAGGACTTCGGGATCCTAGCGATCCCGGGTCTCGAAGGTGATACCATCGGTTTCACAGCCTTCTCGACCGGCAACCCGATCCACTACTACGGGACCAACTACACCGGGATGGGCTTCACGGACGACGGCTTCGCCATCGCCGACATCGGCAACAACTGGGCCGGCGCGCCGTGGATCCCGCAGTCGATCCCGGACCCGGACTTCCCCAACAACGTGCTGGCGATGATGTGGCATGACTTCGAGATCTTCTATGACGCGCCTTCGAACGCCGGCGTATCCCTGGCAGTCTCGGGCGCCAACATCATCATCGCCGAGTTCGACAACGTCGAGTTCTTCGGCGGCAGCGCCGACAACTTCGACTACCAGATCGTGATGACCCGGGCCGTCAACGATGCGCCGGGCGCCTACGAGATCGTGTTCGCCTACGACAATCTGAACGGCGACCTCAGCGGGCTGTTCACGGTCGGGCTGGAGAACGTGCTTGGAACCGATGCCGCTGCGTTCCTGAACAACGCAAGCGCAACCGGCGTCCTGAGCGACGGGCTGATGGTCTGCTTCGACTGGGTCGCCTTTGGCGTCGATCCTGCTACCCTCACCTACCAGGTGACGGTGGACGAGGGCGCCGAGCTCGGCGAAACCTTCACGAACACCGTGGAACACTCGGTGGACAACGAAGGCAGCAAGACCGAAACCACCAGTGCAACCGTGTGGTTTGGGACAGCTTACTATCTACCGGTGATCTTCCGGGAGTAGGGGATCCGGAACGATCAACAATCGAAACGGGCCGAGGGAAACCTCGGCCCGTTTTGTTTTGATTGTTGCGCGGACCGCGACGGGCGGGCACGGCGCCGTTGCGCCGTCGTGCCCGCCGCACCCCCAACCCCCCGCGCGTCCCGAATCACCCGGGTGGGCGGGTCGGGGCGCGCATCTCCTCGAATTCGACCCGCATTTCCCGCAGCCAGACACCGGCGCCGGCGCAGGCAGCGCTCAGGCGCGGATATCCCGGCCGCGCCGCACTGCCGGGGACGGCGAGCACGCCATCGACGGCATGCTCGCGCAGGATCTCGGCGGCCCGATCGGTTCCACCCAGGACCACGAGATCGTGGATCCGGCGGCCGCGGCGGAATTCGTCGTCATCCAGAAAACCCACAACGTGGTAGTCCTGGTCGCCGGAAAGGTTCAGCCAGCGCAGCAGCAGCTCTGCGCCGTCGCCGGCATCGTAGACGACGACGCGGGCTTCGCCGCGCTGCCTGCGCCCGGCCTGGACAGGCGCGAGTTCGTCCAGGAGCCGGAAGGACGAACGCACAGCAGCTGTCCCGAAGAAAAGGAAGACGGCGAACAGGAAGATGGTTCCCAGCGTGAAGCTCCCATCGGGCAGGACGAACCCTTCGACGATCCCGGTCAGGACCGCCGAGGCGAGTACGGCCAGACCCAGCCGCAACAGGTCTCTCAGCCCGATATATTGCCAGACGCCGCGGTAGACGCCGAGCAGGAAAAACGCGGCATAGGTCCCGCCGATCGCGATCGGGAGGGACTGTGCCAACCGTTCGATGCCGGGTTCGTCCAGCGAAAACCCGGCCCGGATCCAGAACGCGAGATAGTATGCCAGGCTGGCCAGAAAAAAATCCAACGCGATCTCGAAAAGGCGGCGGCGGTGCGCCAGGGCCTGCAGGAAATTGGAGACCGGCCCGTCTCGCAGCTCGGTGTCCACCACCTTCAACCGGCTCAGGTAGGCGGCCATCACGGCGAAACTGACCAGCAAGACCGGGATCAGGACCAGGCTCAAGGTATAGTCGAAGGATTCGACGAGCGCCCCGGCCGCGCCGGACAAAACCGCAATCGAATAAAGCACCAGGACGGTCTGCCGCTCGGACAGGCCAAAAGCCACCAGTCGGTGGGAGGTGTGATCGCGCCCGCCCCTGGCCGGCGATTGTCCCCGCATCAGTCGGGTGATTGTGACGAACGCCGTATCGAGGATCGGCATCGCAAACAGCAGCGCCGGAACCCCGAGAACGGCAAAAACATTCGAGGCCTGTGGGGTTTTTGCGATCGCTAACCCGGCCAGGGTGAAACCGAAGAGGAGGCTGCCGGAGTCCCCCATGAAAACCGTCGCAGGCGGAAAATTGAAGACCAGGAAGGCCAGCAAACCGCCGAAAAGCGCCAGCGAGATCACCAGGAGGTCCCCGTCGGCACCGTTGCGCCAGAAAAAAAAGCTCAAGAACCCGGCTGCGATCAGCGATATCCCCCCGGCGACCCCGTCCATGTTGTCCAGCAGGTTGACGGCGTTCGTGATCCCGACCAGCCAGGCGACGGTGACCAGGATATTGAGTAGTTCGTTCCCGAAGAACCCGGTGCGGTAGCCGGAGAAGATGACGACCAGGGCGACCATGATCTGCGCGCTCAGCTTGACCGGCGGGCTGAGATCCCGCAAATCGTCGTACAGACCGATGAGAAAGATCAGGACGGCCCCGAATAACAGGCCAGTGTGTTCGGCGGCGGCCCCCCCGCCCGCCAACAGCAGCGCAAGTGCGCCGGCGATGAATACGCCGATCCCGCCGACGGTGGGTACGGCCCTCCGGTTCCAGCGGTCGCTGCGCGGGCGGGACACGAGACCGATCCGCCGCCCGGCCGGCCGGAGCAGGCGGAGGGCGATGAGACCGGCAACAACCGAAATAACCAGGACCTGGAACGGCATCGCGGTTCAGGGCGCCGTCTGAAGCCCTTCGATCGTCTCGACCAGCTGCGCCTGCGCCTCGCGCTGCCCTTCCGGTGCGTTTTGGAGCGAGAGGGCTGCATACTCGAGGGCTGTCGCGAGATCTCCCGTCCGGATATGAAGCCGGGCGAGGGCGTCGGCCGCAAGCCAGACCTGGGAGGCGTCCGCGTCCCCAAGCGCGATCCTGTACGCCTCGATCGCCTCCGGAAGATCTTCCGCGAATTCGAAGATCGCACCCATGGCCGAAGCGTACAGATAGCGCAGACCGGGGCGGCGCGACCGGTCGATCGCCCCGGAATAATACGCAGCCGCGGTTCGTGCGGATTCGACGCGATCCGATCCGTCGGAACCGGCTCGAGCGTGGGCCGCGTGATAATCCCCCAGGATCCCATAGGTCCCAGCATAAAATGGGTCGATTTCCAGAGACTCCATGAGCAGCATGAGCCCGGTTTCGGAATCGCCGAGCTCCTGCAGGTACAGCAATGCGAATTCATTCCGGATCACGGCGTTATTTGGGCTGAGAACGAGCGCCCGGGTGTAGTAATCGGCGGAGCGAAGGAGCAAGCTTTGCGGATCGCCGGCGACGTTTGCAATCCCGGACCAGAAGCGGTAGAGGCGCGCCAGGTTCGCGGTGTGGTCTGTGTTCAACGGGTTGATCCGCTGTGCGCGCATCAGATCGGCCTCAGCCTGGGTCAGCAATTCCAGGACGGCGGCCGGCGAATCGTTTCGCAATCGCTGCGCCAGTTCCAGGTAGGCTTTCCCGAGAAAAAGGAAGTAATGGTCTTCCTGCGGGGCGAGACGGTTCGAGCGTTGGTACAGGCTCAACCCGACCTGCCAGCCGTCGACGGTCCCGGCGCGGGTGAACGGATCGGCGACTTTGAAGGCGATATCGGCGTGGATGACCCGCAGGTTGAGCTGCCAGGCACCGGCCAGAACCGCCAGGCCCACCAGGACCGCCGCCGCGGCGCCAGAACCGGAGACGATCGAAGCGCGTCGGCCCTGGTCCTGCCCGGCTGCGAGCTGAAGCGCGATGAGGATCACCAGCGCCAGCAGGATCAGATAGAACTGCGTGAGCATCCCCTCCAGCACGGCCGACTGCCGGAGGACGGTATCGAGAGAACCGGTCCCGGTGGTCGTTCCCACTGCGGCGCGTATCACGCCCGCCAGCCTCCCGGCATGGAGGGTGCTGGAGATGAACCAGACCGCCAGGGACACCCCGGCGGTCGCCAGGAATACTCGGCGCCGGTCTCCCTGCCCTTCTCCGGCGAACTCAGACGCCCAGACCAGCGACCAGGCCAGCCAGACCGTGATGAAGAGCGCCAGGATCCCGTAGGATGCGATCTCACCGGTGCCCTCCGGCAGGACGGTCAGCGATCTCCGGATGATCGCGCCGATCGAGGTGACCCGGGTTGAGTTGGTGATGTAGTTGAAGCTGAGCGCAGCGAGCAGGATGCCGCTGGTCAGCCCGCCGGTCAGCGCCGGCCGGCTCCAGGCGGGGGGGGCACCCTTCCGCCTGGATTTCCGGGTTGCGATGCCGGGGGTCTGCTTTTGCTCGGGCTCGGCAGGGAAGCCGGGATCGAGCCGGGCTGCCAACGCCGCCTGCGCCTTGGTCCCATAGCTCCCGCCGAGAGTCATCCAGTACCCGACGGCAACCAGCAAGCCGCTGTAAACCCAGAAATACAGCCGCGTGGCTGCGATCGCGATCCCGAAGTGGATCTCGACATAATGTGCGATGACCGCGCCGAGGACCATCATCAGGGTCAACGCCCGGGCGCGCTCCCCGTCTGTCGCAGGACGCTCGTATGCGAAAAAGAGGGCGGTCAGGGCCAGGTAAGCCAGCAGCCCCAGCAGCATCCCGAACGGCAGACCGACCCCGAGAAAACCCACGTCAAAGAAATAAACGAAGCCCAGCGCGCTCGCGAACCCGCCGGCCAGGATCAGGCTCAGAAAAAGCCGGCGCTGCCGGGCGTCGTTCAGCAACCCGAGCCACTTGAGGCCGTAGAAGAAGACCGACACGAACAGGATCTGCTCTGCAGCCAGGCCGAGCATGCCGGTGATGACGAGCGCATCCCAGGTCTCGTTGTGCGACCGGTCCGGGGAGGCGTTGCGGGATTCGATGCTGGCGAGTTCTGGCGGATAGACCGAGTTGTACGCCAGGAACATGGACTCCGGGCCGTAACCGATAAACGGCCGCAGCGCGTTCCAGGGGTCCTTGTGCCCGTCCGGGAATTCCAGCGGTTCGTGAAATGCGACCAATTCGGCTGCGCCTTGCCAGATCAGGACGCGGACGCGCCCCGTTCCGGATTCGGTCTGAAAGACGTTCCCCAGCCGGCCGATCGTGCCGGCCGACCGCAGGTTTTCGAACGGCCCGCTCGGGAGGCTGAACAGGACCAGGAAGACGCCCAACGATGCTGCGGCGCCGATCGTTGCCAGCGTCAGCCAACGTTTGCCCCAGTACAGCGAGAGCAGGACGAGCATGAAGAAAGTCCCCGCCAGGAGGCCGAGCACCGGGCCCCGGCTCAGGCTGAAATAGATCCCGATCAGCTGGATGGCGGCTGTGAAGACGTAGACCGTCCCACGGACGATAGGCGGTCCCAGGTCGATCCGCGTCTCATCCAGGATTCTGGAGAAGGCTTCGACGATCCGGCCGAGCGCAAGCGGGAAGACGGTGATCAGGTACGCCGCGACGAAGATCGAATTCCCCAGGTTGGCCGCCACCCGTCTCGTCGTGTCGCCGCCCCACGGGAGCGGGTCGATCTCGTATCGCTGCAGGATCCCATACAGGCCGACCGGGAGGCTCGCCAGCACGGCGGTCGTGATCAGTCGTTCGACCTGCCGCCTGCGCCGCAGATTGGCTGCGACCATGGCGAAGAGAACCACATAGGAGAACGTGGTGTACGCACCCTGCAGGCGCTGGTAGGAGCCGAGCAGGCTGACCCGCGGCGCAACGGACAGCAGGGTCGCGATCAGATAGACCCCGGCAAGCCCGAGCACAGCCGGGATCAGCGGGGTCTTGAGCAGGGACCGCAGCCGGCCGCGGGTGTTCGCTCCTCCAAGGCGGCCCCAATCGACGCGCCCGTGCGCGATGGTCTTGATGACCCAGGCACCCAGGCCGACCAGCGTCAGGCTGCGCAGAAGGGCGATCTTGTCCGGCTCGAAAATCCTGGTGGAATAAATATTGAAAAAGACCGGGACGACGATCAGGGCGGCCAGCCAGACGGCTTCCATCAATCCGTCCATAAAACGGCTGAGTTTGGTGTGCATCAGGTGTGATTATAGGCCAGAGAGCGGTAGATTTCCAGCGTGGCCGCCGCCGTGGCCTCCCAGGAGAAGCGGGACGCCCGGCGGACCGAAGCATCCGGGTCCGGCGCGGCGTCAAGCGCCTCGGCGATGGTCCCGCGGATCGACCCGGAATCCAGCGGATCGAAATACCGGACCGCATCTCCCCCGACCTCGGGGAGGCTGGAGGTGTTCGAGCAGGCGACGGCTGCACCGCAGGCCAGCGCTTCAACCACGGGCAGGCCGAAGCCTTCATAAACGCTTGGGAAGATGAACAGCCGGCAGGCGGAATACAGGGCGGGCAAGTCATCGTCCGGAACCGGACCGAGGAAGCGGACCAGGCCGGGGGGCAGCCGTTCGGCGGCTCGGCGCGGGCCAGGGTAACGGTCGTCCCAGGCGCCGGCGATCACGAGCGGGAGATCCCGATCGAGGCCCGCCCAGGCTTCCACCAGCCGCGCCAGGTTTTTGTGCGGTTTGTTGATCCCGAGGTAAAGACCGAATTCGGCCGGCAAATCGTACTCGCGCCGGAGGCGGTCGATTCGCTCTGCGGGCTGCGGTCTGAAACGGTCGTCCGGAGCCAGTGAGATGGCGTTGATTTTTTCGGGTTCGAGGCCGCGGTACCGCGCCAGGAAGTCGGTCCGGCAGGATTCCGAAATCGCGACGATCCGGTCGGCTGCCCGGATGGCCAGCCGCGTGGCCAACCCAAACAGCAGGCGGGCGCGCAGCGAGACTGCACCCGGGAAGTGCAGCGGGATCAGATCGTAAACCGTCAGAACCGTGGGGACGCCCGGGCGGTAAGGCATCAGGTAGTAAGGGCTGTGGTAAACGGCCGCGTCCGTCAGCAGCGGCGGGATGGCGCGCTGCTGGGCAATTCCAAATGGCGAAGCGGGCGCCGGAATGCTTACCGCTTCCCCCGGAATGAACCGGCTGCCCGGGCCTGGCTCCACCAGGAACTGCAGGGATTCCTGCGCCCGGAGCTGTGCCGGCAGGGCTCCGGCGAGCCCCCGGATATAACGCCCGATACCGGGGAAGTGCGGCCCGGCGGCACGCGCATCCAGGATAAAAGTGAACGAGGGGTTCACGCCGTGTATCATACTCGGGATCGCAAAAAGAAACCCACTGGACCAGTCGCTCCAGGGGGTTTCTTTTTGCGTCCTTCTCCCCGATTATTCGATGCGCGGACTGAACCAGAAGGCTTCGGCATCCACCGGATCGCCCCCGTCCACCTCGGCGACCAGGATGATGCTCACCGCCTGGCCTGCCAGGAAGGACAGATCGACGTCGATCTGGGTGACTGCGCCGTCATGGACCTCGTCCCATGAACCCAGTGTCATGACCGTACCGCCGGCAATCTGGTACTGCAGGTAAAACGTGACCTCGCAACCATCCGCCCCGTCCAGGCAACCCACCCAGGCCTTGAATCGGTCCCCGTCACGGATCACGATCGCAGGGTATTTCCCGCTGATCCAGCCGTCCGGGTCCGCATCCGGGGCGGTCCACAGGGCCGGTTCATTTTCGGTGCGGTTTTCGAGATGCGGGTTGTTCAGCCTGATGATGAAACTGCCGCTCGTCTTTTCCGTTCCCGGGCATGGCAGCGGACCCACACCGCTCTTCCAGGAGGCAAGACAATAGTTCGCCGCGAAGTCGTAGACGTATTCATGATCCGTATCCAGGACCCGGATATCGACCCAGAACGCGCTGGTCTGCACGTTTCCGAGGCCGAACCGTGTGCCGTCCGAGGCTTCGATCATCCAATAGCCGCGGTAGTCGCCTTTGCTGCCTGGGGCGACGAGGGTCACGGCGATATCGATCGTTTCACCCGGTTCGACCCGTTCCGGCATATCGACGGCCGTTCCGGCCATCTTGTCCCCGCTGGAAGCGAAGACCTCAAAACCGGTGGTCCAATCGCAGTCGCCGATGTTTCGCAGGCGCCAGATCTTGACGAACTCTGCGCCGGGGGTCATGGCGGTATCATCGGGGACGGTGACGTCGGCGACGAAGGCGGCCCAGTAGCAGGGCAGGACGACGTTGATGCGGACCCAGATCGCGCCGGTTCGTTCCGCTCCGAGGCCGAAACGCATTCCGTCAGGGGCGCGCAGCTGCCAGTAGCCGGTGTAGGTCCCTTCCTGGTCGGGCGCCTTCATCGGGATTGACAGGTCGATCGTCTCGCCCGGCCGGACAGTTGCCGGCAGGGCGATCGTCGTGGCTGCGTTCAGGTCGTTCCCGCTGCTGAAGACGATGTCGTAGTCGCTGTTCCAGGTGCAGCTCCCGATGTTGCGGATGCGCCAGGTCTTGGTGAAGGAGACCCCGGGTGCGATCACATCGCCGTCTTTGACCGTCACGTCTGACACGAACTCGGCCCAATTGCACGGGATCGGGGTCGCGGTGGGGGAGGGGATCGTCGTGGCGGTCGCCATCGGTGCGGCGCTGGGGGTCGTGGTCGGCGGGAGGGTTTCGGTCGGCGCCGGCGTCTCGGAGGGCAGGCCTGTACCGGTCTCGGTCGGAAAGATCACAACCGATCCCGGTGTGGCGGTCTCGGTCTGGGACGCCGGCCGGTCCAACAGGATCGGCATTGCAAGCAGGCCGACGCCGATTGCGAGGATGATGAAAAAAACGCCGGCTAACCCGGCGAGGATGAGATACTGTGATTTGGACATGGTGTTGTCTCCTGACTCCGATTACTGGAATCGGTTCTCTCCATTTTAGAGACGATTTGTCTCCGGTATATTTCGATGATGTGACAGGCTTGTCAAACCCGGTTGCGCAACCGTAACCGGTCTGCGCGGCGGAACGGCATGCCGGGTGCGCGTTCACATCATCCATTCTAGGACGTTGGAGAGGGGGACAATGTTCCAGGGAAAGGCGGTGCGAAGATCTGAAAATGGATGCCGTAGCGAATTTTCTGCAGCGACATCCATTTTTGGAGAGACTTTTATCTTTCTCTTTGCGGCAGGTCGTGCTCGAGCCAGAACGAGCCGATATCGGGGCCTTCCGTGGCAGGCGCACCGAGCGGCGCCGAGGCGCTCAGACCGCAGCCGATCGGCTCGTCACGAGTTCGTTCGGCTGAAGCCTGCCTGGAACCGAACAACGAAAAGGTCAAAACGAGGATTATGATCGGAAACGAAAATTTTCCAGCAGGATCGATGAAACCTCTTCGATCATTCTATTCTCGTCGAAAGCCTTTTCTGTGTGTGCGCGCCCTGCAATACCGAATTGAATTCTTTTCACGGGAGAGCGCATGAGCTCCAAAACAGCGCGCAGCAGCCCGTTCTCGTCTCCAGGGGCAACCAATTTCCCTGTCTTTTCATTAAGGATGATTTCTGGAGCAGCTCCATGATTGAACGCGACGACGGGAAGCTGCATTGCCATCGCTTCGATGATGACGCGACCGAAAGGCTCCGGATCTCCAGGGTGTACGAAAACATCCGTTGCAGAAAGGGCCGGGCGGATGTCATTAAGTTGGCCTGTGAAAATGCATTTGTCCGCGACGCCGAGAGTTTTCGCCAGGTCGAGCAGGCTCTCTGCGTACCCATCTGCGATTTCGAACGGAGTTCCGCCAACAACCAGAAAATAAACGTTTTGATGTTCCTTGACGAGTTCCGCGGCCATCCGGATAAACCGATCGGTCCCCTTCCATGGGCGGAGCCTGGCTGCCATGCTGATGACAACTGCGTCCCTGGGGATGTTGTATTTCTGGAGGAACTCTTGATTCGCTTGAGGAATGTATGCATCCACATCGATTCCATTATGGACTACTCGAACCTTTTCCTTTAAGTGTAGGTTTTCTGAAACAGCGTGAGAATTCGTGATGATCTGAGCGGCATTTGATCCAAGGATTCGTTTACCGAGATAATCCCATTGAGGGTAACGAGGTCGCGACTCGGACAGCCAGAAATCCCGCATGTACCAAATCCATGGTAAACGAAACCTGGATGAACTGAACCTGGTGAAAATTGCCGCACGCACCGTATTGGCTACCAGGCATCTCGCCTCCAGTTTCGATGCAAGCTTGTAAATTTGAAATGGAGTTTTATTGATATCCTTCCAGAAACGCATCGATCGGCGAAGTCGGGGAAAATTTATCACGTGGGCGTGTAAGCTTCGTTCAGCTGTCTTATCGAACAGCTGCCCTTGCGGACACGCGAGGTGCACATCCCAGCCACGCGAGTCAAGACCGATCATTAACTGGATGAGACTGAATTCCGCTCCTCCTAACACAGGAGAGTGGTCTAAAAACAAAACGGTTTTTCGATTCTCCATCCAATCTCAGTCAGCATTCTGTTATTTTGGTGCTCCATTTCGTAGTTTTTTTAATATCCATCTATAGGTCGATCTCGATAACGACAATTTGAGCACCTCGAGATGTTCGAGACCATGCAGTGTTGCGGTTTTGGGTTTCCAAAACCAAAGGAAAAGACCGAGGAGCAGACGGATTATCGAACGGATAATCCGTAAAGGGACCGTAACGATTAACATCTTGAGACCGCCGTTCTTGGCGATCACGTAATAATGGGATTTCGTTATGGCAGCTAGTCTATGATATCCGAAGTAGGCATCTGCGCTTACACCCTTTTCATGAAATACCCGTGACATCGGAACGTAAACGATCCGCCACCCTTTTTTCCGACATCGCACTTGAAGATCATACTCCTCTCCATACATGAACAGATTTTCGTCCATCCCGCCGACGTCCTCCATTAAGGAGGACCGTACCATGAGCGCGGCCCCGGACAACCAGCTTACTTCCCGAGGCGAGTTGATTTGTCCGGCAATTCTCCACCGAAAAACCCGATATCGCCAAACATCCCAAAGGAGTATCGCTTCGAGGAATTCATTAAGGAGATTGAGATCATGGTGGATCGTTAACATTGGACGATTGTTGAGGGAAAGTTGTGCGGGCCCGACTAATCCCACATCGTCGAATGATCGCAGATAATCAACCAAGATTTCGACGGTGTCTTCTTGAATATAAACATCGCTGTTGATAATAAATATGAACTCACTATCAGCAATCTTAAACCCTTCATTGACTGCCGCCGAATAACCACGGTTTGTTTCCAATGAGATAAGCTGGGCTTCTTGAAAATCCCCCTTGACCAACTCCGGACTGCCGTCATTCGATGCATTGTCCACCACGATAATTTGGTGATTGGGAGTTGCGTGTTTTAAAATCGCAGTCAGGCAGCGCGCCAGGCATTCTTTTGTATTGAAATTCACGATGATGAAAGAGATACGGGGAGGTGGTTTCAGCGAATCACCTCGTAACCATACTTGGTGATCGTGCCGGTGTATTTCCTTTTTACCAATGCCGCGGTCAAGGGCAGATATAACTCTCGATAATCCGTCGATCGTTTGGCCTTATTAAACCTGGGGAAGGGTGCTTCTGAAATATCGATCCCGATCGAATATAGATAAGCCGGAAGCTCCAGGTCGAGATCCTCGTACTTGATCACTTTAGAAAGGAGCGAGTTCCCTGCAGAATCTTGCGTGAAGGCAGGCAAGTCTTGCGCGACTCCCCTTCGCGGGTTGCGACTGAGGATGTAAACCAGAAAGGATACTTTGGGAGAGAGACCTGCAAGAATCCTGCTGAACGCACCCGAGGACCATGTGATCGAGAATCGTTCAGCTGATTGGGTTCGATCCTTCGAACAAATAGTGATGCAAGCCGGTTGTAGGGATTTCGGACAAGGCAGAAGCGATGATAGCGATCCCATTTCCATCCCAACCCTTGGAATGCCCGGCGTGCTCCTTGAGCATTCATATGATGATAAAACGGATTTTCCGGAGATACCGCGTGGCGATAAACGGTGGTAACGTCAGCAAATGGAGTCAGAATATGCCTGATCGAACTGCTCGCCGTTCGCGGGTAGGCCAGGAAGACGAAATTGGATTGATGCGAAATCAACATGAAAGAGCAGAAACCTATTCCGAAACGTAGCCCCAAAAATTTGAGTAATCCGATAACAGGTTAAAAAATTCATGTGACTGCTCGAGGAGTCTCCGATCACTTTCCTCCCGCCAACGGTTGATGCTTTTCTGAGTGATCTTTCCCCCGTGCAAATCCCATTCCGACCTTCTTATCCGATGCCTGGATACGAACGCGCCGACTTTTCCGGAATTCGGAATTTGACTTTTTATGAACGATTTGACCCGATTGATCATCTCCGGTTGCGTACAAAAATCCTCATAACGCACCTTCATCGTTTCAGTGGATTGGCTGATAGATAGCTGCAAAGAAAACTCGCGATTAATGAAATTCGCTACCTTTGCCGGGGTGAACTCGCCTTTCCAGGCGACTACACCCGTTTTCCATAGCCGAAAGTAGGATAGGTAGATATCTCTGGGATCCCGAGCCAGCATAATTACTTTCATCTCCGGAAAGTGATGAGCATAATTCTCCCAGCCGGTATGCTTTATCTCTTTGACGCCAATTTGTCGAACACACCGGGAAAGCATAGGCACCAGGTGACGCTTAAATTCTCTGATGAAGTAATCCTGGCTCAGCCCCAACCATCGACCACGACGTAAGAGAAAAGCCTTTATGAGGCGGCGTTTTCTGAAGGCTCTTAAATCGACGCCGCAAGCACGCACAGCGATCAGATCCTGATCCTGTACAGCGAAATAATTCTTTCCCAGGTGGGGTTCATTAAAAATAAATGAGTAAGGTAATTCAGTCAGCACCTCACTAATCAGGGTTGAGCCGGTTCTTGGAAGACCGGAAATGTAAATAAACGGAGGTCGCTCAGACATATCCGAGACGACGCAGTTGTTCGAAGACAGCCTCTTCTTCCGAGTCCGTGAGAGAGCCCGGCTTCCAGCCAGCATATCGAGCCGGTTCCTCGCCGATTTCCACAGGATGGGTATCCAGAAAAGAACGGTCGAAAAGGTTGATCAATGGACGCCCATCCATATCCGGCGGAACCGGCAGGCCAAACAAATACAGAATCGTCGGCGCAAGGTCCATCAAGGAGGCACCCTCAACCACCGTCGACCGGATCCCGGGACCCCGAGCCAGAAAAATACCTTCCTGCGTATGCCCGCCCTCCGTAAACGGATTATCCGCCCGCGGCGGCGCATCCAAATCGAAATGGTTCTCATACTCGATCACGAGATCAGGCCCGGACGAAGCGTGCGGCCCCCGGTACAGGTCCCGCCCGCGGTGGACCGCCCGGATGATGGGCCGCCCATTCTTCGGGTCCGTGTCCGACTTCAAAAATGCGACCAACTCGTCCGCGACATCCTCGACCTCCCCCGGGGCCACGACGCCGCATGGGAACCGGCCGGTGTCGTTCACCCACATCCGCAGCCCAAAGTTGGTCGGGATGATCTTCGATGCCGACAGGTCGATCCCCTCCACGGTCGGGAGCATCCCGGCCTCTTTCAACCCGCGCGTCAATGCCTTGCGCCGGTCCGATCCCAGCCCTTTGACCCATTCCCGCAAGAATGGAAACCGGACGTAGGCCTTTGTAGCCGCCCGCGCGAGCCGCGCCCGGGCTGAACCGGTCCGATCCCCTCTCGGCGCCACCCAATCGCCGGCCATCAAGCGCTCGTAGATGTATTGCCGCGGCCGAACGCTGCCGAAGCCGTGGTCCGAGATCACGAATGTGGTCGTGTCCGCTCCGGCGGCAGCCATCAGTTCGCCGAGGATCCGGTCGCAGCTCTCGTAGGCTTCGAAAAACGCCTCCCGGTAGGCCGGGCCGTCCGGGTGCCGGTAGTTGGGATGGCTGGGGTCCAGAAACGTCCAGAACACGTGAGCCATGGTATCGGTGATCGAGAAGACGACGCAGAAGAAATCCCAATCCTGCGCCCGGATCAGCCAATCGAGCAGCCGCCGCCGGCCGGCCATGATCGATCGGAACGCCTCGATAAACTCGCGGCTGCGGTCGAAGTTGGTCCCTGGCAGTGCCACCCGGATTTCCGGCCGAAGTTCGGCCGGGACACGTTCGGCGAGGTCCTCCGGATATGTGAATACGGAGCCCGGGACGCGCGGCGTCCCGTACCCGGTCAGCATCCAGCCGCCAGCCGGCATCGGTCTCGGTGGGTAAGTGAACGGGACGTCCCAGACGATCGAACGCAGCCCAGCCTCACCGAGAAGCTGCCAGATCGGCTTTTCGGCATGCAGGTCCGTACGGACGGTCGTGAAGGTCGCGGTTTCGTAATCGAGACGCTGGAAATCGAAAATCCCGTGCCGCCCCGGGTTTTTACCCGTAAAAAACGAGGTCCACGCGGCCGGCGTGACCGGCGGCACGGTCGATGCCAATACGCCGGAGACTCCTTCCCGGACCATCCGGGCCAGGTTCGGCAGCCGGCCGCGCTCGATCAGCGGCCGGATGATATCGAAGGTCGCTCCGTCCAGACCGATAACGAGGGTTCTAGCCATCACAATCAAAAAATGAACCGCTGCCGGGTGCGCAGCACCCGGCAGCGGTTCATTTTTTTGGATTCACCTCACGGTGTCGAATTATTGTAGAACCAGTTGAACGAGTAATAACCGCTCGTCGGGCTCTGCAACCGGATCGAGATCTGGTAAAGATTTCTCAACTGTTCAGGGATTTCGTAGGTGGCCGTAAAGCTGCCGCCGGCGCCGCTGTCCTGGTTCACGACCACGAACCCATTGACACCGCGGGTTCCCATGTAGCCCATGGTCACAACAAAGGAGTCATTGGCAGGGAAGTTGGCCGTCGTGATCGTGACGGTATCGTTCTTAACGACCGCATCGATCTTGAAAGTCGGGATCGTGAAGGGCGGTGGCGCAGGATCCGGCGGGGGCGGGTTTGTTCCGACGGTGTTGTTGTAGAACCAATTGTAGGAATAGTACCCGCTGGTCGGGCTCTGGAGCCGGATGGCGATCAGCTTGCGCCCTTTGAGCGCATCAGGGATCGCGTAGGTGGCCGTGAAGCTGCCGCCGGCGCCGGAGGCCTGGCTGGTCACGACGATCCCGCCGACGCCCTTGGTTCCCATCTCACCCATCGTAACGGTGAAGGTATCGTTCGCCGGAAAGTTCTTGGTTGTGATCGTGACGCTGACGTCTTTGTCGACCGAGTCGATCGTGAACGTCGGGGTCACAAAGCCTGCCGCTGAAGCCGTCATCGCCGGCACAAGCAGCAGAAGAACGAGGATCGTCATTACCGGTATGATGCGTTTCATTCTGTCCTCCACAATCAATATGATGATTTTGAACAGGCTCGAAAATTCCGTGGCCGGCTCCTGTGGGCTGGGGCAACGCTCCGGCCCACAGGAGCCGGCCACAGAATTTCAGCTTCAGTTCTTATTCTATCTTAATGTGACGCATTTTTCCCGGGAAATGTTCCCGAGGATAGCAGCCCGCGGATCATCCGGACCCCGGTCAAAAGCTGCTCCCGCTCCGCGGTATACAGGAAACCCGTGTACAGGATCGGGATCAGGATCAGCTTCCCGGCCAGGGTCCAGGGGTCCGGTATGCCGGCCAGTCCCGGCGATGCGGCCAGCGCCAGCCCGGCGATCCCGGCCACGGCGATCGCCGGTTTGAGCCAGAGCGTGACCGGCGAGTAATCGA
Organism: Anaerolineales bacterium; assembly: GCA_035512695.1. GTDB lineage: Bacteria > Chloroflexota > Anaerolineae > Anaerolineales > JABWBV01 > DATDOR01. Next base: position 34,714 of record DATKDL010000076.1, read on the forward strand.
CGACCCGGCGGGCTGCCCGGAAAAGGAGGACGACCCCTACCAGGACCATCAGATCGGCCGCCAGGGCGACTCCCAGGATGCCGCCCAGCCTGGCGCCCAGGATCACCCCCGGGATGAAGACGGCCAGCTGGATCCATCCGGCCCGATTGATTTCCGCGGGCCGCCCGGTCGCCAGCAGGAGCCGCCGGACCGCCAGGAGAAGCGGGTCCAGGAATGTGTAGACGATCATGACCTGGAAGATCGGGCGCATCGGCTGCCAGGCCTCCGGCAAGAAGAGCCGGAAAACCTCCGGCGCTGCGATCGCCGCCAGCAGCGCCAGCAGGCCGCCGAACCGGACGATCAGGCTGCAGGCCCTGAAGAAGGCCCGTGAGAGTCGGGTCCGGTCCCCCTGCAGATAGGCAAAGGTGGGGAAAAAAACCGAGAGGATCGGGTTGGCGATCAACCGGCGCGGGTAGCGGGAGAACTCATACGCCTTGCTGTACAGACCGAGCGACCCTTTCCCCAGGCTTGTCCCCACCCAGAAATCGTCGAAATGGTCGAGCGCATAGGTCAGGTTTGAATTCATCCAGACCGAACGGCCGTAGCGCCAGAGCCAGCCGGCGGATGCCCGGTCCCAGCCCAGGTGAGGTCGGAACGGGCGGAGTCGGAAATGGATCACGGCAAAGCGCGCCAGCGCGCCGGCGGCGAACTCGCCCACCACGGCCCAGACTCCGAAACCGAGCAAGGCCAGACCCGGACCGGCGATCGTCGTCGCCAGCGCGCCGGTCACATCCAGGGCGGCCACCCGGTTGAACCGTAAATCCTTTTCAAGAAAGGCGACCTGCGGTTGGTTGAGGATCGTCACCAGGGAAAGGGCGGCGTACAGCCAGATCACGGGCAATAGGCCTTCAAAGTCCGGATATAACCGGGCGATGACGGGCGCGGCCAGGGCAATGCTGGCCAGCGACAAGGCGCCGATCAGGAGATGGAAAGTGTAATAGGTCTGCCGGTCCGCCGGGGTCGGATCGAGTTTATGGATGAAAGCGCCGGCGAGCCCAAGGCTCCCGAACTGGACGCCGAGCTGGACGATCAAATACCCTAATGCAGCCAGGCCAATCTGATCCGGGAGCAGCAGGGTCACCATCAGGTAGGTGCGCAGCACGCCGAGCCCGATCGTGACCGCTGAAGCAGCCACGCTGTACATCGAGCCCCGGACGGTGTGGCGGGCGATCTCGGATGGAGGCGGGAGGGGATCGTTCAAGACGGAGGAATATTATCACGAGGAAAAACCCTTTTTTAACGCAGAGCAACTGTGTTGAAGAATTTCCGCACATGTAAAGCTATAATCCCGTTAGCTTTACACCCGATGAACATCCTCCATATCTACAAAGACTATTCCCCCGTTCTCGGGGGGATCGAGAACCATCTTCGCATGCTGGCCGAGCGGCAGGCGGCGGCGGGGCATGCGGTGACGGTGCTCGTCACGAATCCGGGCGGGCAGCGCCGTCGGGAGGTGATCGAGCGCGTCGAAGTGTTGCGTCTGCCGCGGTTGGGGACGGTCGCATCGACGCCTTTGAGTGTTGGATTTCCCGGGGCGATCCGGCGGATGGCGCCCGATATCACGCATCTGCATTTCCCGTACCCGGTGGGGGAGTTGGGGCAGCTTTTAGGTGGGCGCGGCCGGCCGTATGTCGTGACCTATCACAGCGACGTGGTCCGGCAGCAGGCGGTCCTGCGGATGTACATGCCGGTTCTGAACCGAGTTCTGGACGGCGCGGCCCGGATCCTGCCGACCAGCGAGAATTACATTCGATCTTCCCCGTTCTTGCGCGCCCGCAGAGAGCGGTGTTCGGTGGTTGGTCTTGGCGTGGATCCCCGGCGGTTTTCGGGTGCGGGGTCATTGGTCGCGCCAGCGGAAATCCCGACGGTATTGTTCGTCGGGCGGCACCGGTATTACAAGGGCGTCGACGATCTGATCCGGGCGATGGTGGGCGTGCGGGCCCGGTTGTTGGTCGGTGGAGATGGGCCGATGCGGGCGCATTGGGAGCGTTTGGCGGCGGAGGTGGGGTTGGGGGCGCGCGCCGTTTTCACCGGGGAGGTTTCGGATGCCGACCTGCCGGGTCTGTATGCGAGCGCCGACGTTTTCGTCTTGCCGGCCAATTCTCGGGCGGAGGCCTTCGGACAGGTGTTGTTGGAGGCGATGGCGTCCGGTCTGCCTTGTGTGACGACGGAGCTGGGGACCGGGACGTCATTCGTGGTGCGGGATGGGGAAACCGGCCTGGTGGTCCCGTCCCACGCCCCGGAGGCTTTGCGCATAGCCATTTCAGATTTATTGGAGGATCCGGGCCGTCGGGCCGGGATGGGCGCCGCCGGGCGGACGCGGGTATTGGATGCGTTCACGCCGGAGCGGATGGTTGCTCGCGTCCAGGGAATTTACGAGGAGGTCCTGCATGCGTCCTGATGGTCAACCCCAGCATTTCAAGACCCGGACCGATCTCCGAACAGCTGCCGCTGCACGATTTGCAGGTCGTCCGGCCCGAGCAGATCGATCCCGCTTCTGAGCGCCTGTTCCCGTATATCGGCGGACAGGCCGGCAGAGGCTGCGAGGACCTCCAGCAGGACCTCGCTCAGGTCGTCCGCTGCGATGCGGTTGATCGACAGCGTCCCGCAGCCGGTGCAGTGGTGCATAACCATCAGTTCCCCCACCGCACCGGGATATTTCTTGTTTCGGCGTTTCATGGTCAGCCCGACCGGTTTCATCGGCGCCTTGCAGGCTGAGAGCCGATCTCCCGCCGCCCGCAGATCCAGGTGCCGGGACCAGAGGCAGTAGGGGCAGTGGTTGCGGTGGTTGACCCCCGCCAGGGAGGACTGCGCCGGCACGAGCGCGCTGCAGTGGACGCAGCGGAAGTCAGGGTTGGGATCGCGACGGCCTTTCATGCGTTCGGAAAAACGACCACCCCGCGCGCCCCCTCCCCGGCGACCATATCCGCATACGCCTCATTGATTTGCTCGAGGCGGTAGCGTTTGGTGACCAGGCGGTCGAGATCGAGCCGGCTGTTCAGATACAGCGCGGCCAGCCGCGGGAACTCGTGCGCGGGATCGGCGGTGCCGTAATAGGAGCCCATCACCGTCTTCTCTTCGCGGGTCAGGACCGCGCCGGGGAGGTTGGTGGCGGAGCCCATCGGCGAGATCCCAACCAGGACGATCGTCCCACCGGGGCGGGCCGCTTCCAGCGCCTGCTCTTGAAGCGCCGGGAGACCGACGGCTTCGAAGACGTAATCGGCGCCGCGGCCCCCGGTCAGGCGGCGGATCTCGCCGGTTGCTTCTGGTCCGTTAACGACGAAATCAGTCGCTCCCAATTCGAGCGCCAGGTCGCCTTTGCTTTCGTGGATATCGACGGCGATGATCCGGTCCGCCCCGGCCAGCCGGGCGCCCAGGACGACGCTCAACCCGACTCCGCCGGCCCCGATGACGGCCACCGTGCTGCCCGGCTCGACTTTTGCCGTGTTCTGGACGGCCCCGACGCCGGTCGTGACCGCGCAGCCGATCAGCGCAGCCACCTCGACCGGGACTTCCGGCGGCACCGGGACGCAGCAAACCTCCGGGACGACGATCCGCTCAGCGAAGCAGGCCAGCGCGGAGAAGTGGTAGACCGGTCTTCCGTCCAGCGAGAGGCGGGTGGTCCCGTCCAGCATCGTCCCGCCCCAGATCGGTTCGATGTATGTCCGGCACAGGCTCGGCCGGCCGCGCGAGCAGTAGAAGCATTCGCCGCAGCTGGGCGCCCAGTTCAAGGCGACCCGGTCTCCCGTTTTGATCCTTTCGACGCCAGCCCCTACCGCCGATACGACGCCGGCGCCTTCATGCCCGGGGACGACGGGGACCGGGTGCCGGGTGGCGCCCGTCATCAGGTGCCAGTCGCTGTGGCAGACCCCGGCCGCTCCCATCTCGACCAGGACCTCACCCGCGCGCGGCCTTTCGAGTTGCAGCGCCCGGATCTCGAAAGGACGGGAGGGTGCGTGGAAGAGGGCGGCTTTGATGTGCATGGACTTTTGTCGTCGGAAAAACGGAGGCCGGCGCCCGGACCGGTG
>DATKDL010000077.1:0-19599 GCA_035512695.1 Anaerolineales bacterium
CGCCGCCCGGCGGGCCTTTCCCGACCTGACCTGGTACGACGCCGACGTCCCATTCCCGCTGCGCGCCGCCGCCCGCTACGGCGTCTTCCCGCTGGCGCGCTGCGAGATCGAGTGCGAGGGAGACCGGCTGCTCGCCGTCCGGCCGCTCGACTCGCCCTGGGATCTGGATCCGGAGCCGCCCCCGCTGCGGGCCCTCCACCTGGAACCGGACAGCGACCCGGCCCACCGTGACCCGCGCTGCCTGCACGTGACATCCTTCGACTACGGGCGCAAAACCCGCGCCCTCCCCCTTCGGCTCCGCTCAGGGCAGGGCTCAGGGCAGGCCCCGCACGGCGTCTTCGAGATCCCGCTCGCCATGGAGACGCAGGCCGAGGCCCGGCGGCTGCTCGTCAGCCTGCGGGTCGTGATCACCAGGGTGGACCCCGATCTGATCGTCATCCCCTGGGGGGACACCTGGGTCCTGCCGCGCCTGCTCGATCTGTCCGAGAAATGGGGCCTGCCCCTGCCGCTCAACCGCGACCCGGACCGGGCCGTCGAGCGCCGGAAGGAGCTCTCCTGTCACGCCTACGGCCAGATCGTCTACCGCGGGCAGCAGATCCACCTGTCCGGGCGCTGGCACATCGATCCGCGCAACGCCATGCTCTACGGCGAGTACGGCCTGGAGGGCGCCTTCGAGACCGCCCGGCTGACCGGGCTGGGGCTCCAGGACGCCGCCCGCAAGTCCCCCGGGGCCGGGATCTCGGCCATGCAGCTCGTCACCGCCCTGCGCAGCGGGATCCTGATCCCGCACGAGAAGCAGCAGGCCGAGACCCCCAAATCGGCCCTCGACCTGATCCACGCCGACCGGGGCGGGATGGTCTACCCGCCCATCACCGGGCTGCACCGCCACGTCGCCGAGATCGACTTCGTCTCGATGTACCCGGCGCTGATGGTCCACCACAACATCTCCCCGGAGGTCAGTGCGGCCGAACGGGCGGACCGCCCCTTCGGTTCCGCGAGCTCCGCTCAGGGCAAGACGTCCGGCCTGGTCCCGCGCACCCTGGCGCCGCTGCTGGCCAAGCGGGTGGCGCTCAAGGGCCGCCTGCTCGGCATGCCGGCCTGGCACCCGGACCGGCTCAAGTTCAAGGCCCGCGCCACCGCCCAGAAATGGCTGCTGGTGACCTGCTTCGGCTACCTGGGCTACAAGAACGCCCGCTTCGGCCGGATCGAGGCGCACGAGGCCGTCACCGCCGGGGGCCGGGAAGCCCTGCTGGACGCCAAGGAGGCTGCCGAGGACGCCGGCTACCGCGCCCTGCACCTGTACGTCGACGGGCTGTGGGTCCAGCGGGACGGGTTGGAGAAACCGGCCGAGATGGACGGCCTGCTGGACGAGATCGCTCACCGCACCGGTCTGCCGATCGCGCTGGAGGGGATCTACGACTGGATCGCCTTCCTGCCGTCCCGCGTCGACGCGCGGCTGGCGGTGCCCAACCGCTATTTCGGCCGCTTCCAATCCGGGGAAATCAAGATGCGCGGGATCGCCGCCCGGCGGCGGGACACCCCGCCGTACGTCAAAGAGTCCCAGCTCGAGCTGATCCGCGGCCTGCCCGCCGACCCGGACCGGTTGGGGGAATGCCTGCCCGAACTGGTCGACCGCCTGGGGGAGCGGATCGCCGGTCTGCGGGCGGGCCGGGCGCCGCTGGAGGAACTGGTGGTTGCCCAGCGGCTGAGCAAGGTTCTGGCGGCTTACCGGGTCCCGTCGCCGGCGGCGCGGGCGGCGGCGCAGCTCGAGGCCGCCGGGAAATACTCGCAGCCCGGGATGCGGGTGCGGTTCGTCTATACGCGCGGCGAGCCGGGGGTCTGGGCCTGGGACCTGCCGGGGGAGCTCCCGCGGGCGCGGGTGGATCCGGGCCGCTACATCGAGCTGCTCCTGCGGGCCGCGGCCGAGGCGCTCTGGCCGTTCGGGATCCCGGAGGCGACCGTCCGGAACTGGCTGTGCGGCGGGGCCGATCACCTGGCGGCCCCAGGGGTGGTCCCGCAGTTGGATGCGGTGAAAGGGTGGCTTTGGGGTGCGTGAGCGAGCCCGCTCACGCACCCCAAAGCCACCCTTTCACCGCATCCACACAATTTAGGACAGATGTCCCGAAAATTTAGGGACAGATTCGGGTCAACAGAGTACATTTGTCACTTTTTTTGCGGGCGCCGAAAAGATAAGATTGGGGTATTGAAAACCACATTCCGAGATAGATCGGAGAAGGAGCTTAGAAATGAAACAACCTGTTACCCGCAAGGGCGAAATCGTGCAGGACCCCCCGTTCGTGACCAAACTGCTCAACACCACCATGGCCGCCTGGCTGTGGCTGGTGCTGCGGGTCTGGCTCGGCTGGCAGTGGGTGGGTTCTTCCCTGGGCAAGCTGGAGAACCCGGCCTGGACCCAGACCGGCGAGGCCATCAAAGGTTTCTGGGAGCGCTCGGCCGCCATCCCCGCCGAAGGCCGCCCGCCGATCACTTTCGATTGGTACCGGGGCTTCATCCAGGGCCTGATCGACTCCGAAGCGCATACCTGGTTCGGCCCGATGGTCGCCTATGGTGAGCTCCTGATCGGGATCGCCCTGATCCTGGGCGCTTTCACCGGCATCGCCGCCTTCTTCGGTGCGTTCATGAACTGGAACTTCATGATGGCGGGCTCGGCCAGCAGCAACCCGCTGCTGTTCCTGGTCGCCGTGCTGCTGATCCTGGCCTGGAAGGTCGCCGGCTATTACGGGGCGGACTACTACCTGCTCCGCTGGTTGGGGACCCCCTGGAAGGGTGAGCGGGCCCCCGAGGGCGAGCTGTCCAAGACGCCGGCATAACGCGCAGATCACTCAAAAATAAAGCGCGGCGGTGCGAAGCACCGCCGCGCTTTATTTTTGAGTGATGATATCGATATAGTCGCTGTAGTTCCCGAGATATTCCTTCAGCCGCCCGTCTTCGAGTTCGACGATCCGGTCCACCGTCCGGTCCAGGAAATAGCGGTCGTGCGAGATGACGAGGACGGTCCCGTCGAAATCGTCCAGGGTTTCCTCGAGCACCTCGGCCGAGGCGATGTCCAGGTTGTTGGTGGGTTCGTCGAGCAGCAGGAAGTTGGCGCCGGAGATCATCAGCAGGGCCATTTGCAGCCGGCTGCGCTCGCCGCCGGACAGGTTCTTCACCCGACCGCGGGCCTGCTCGTAGGTGAACAGGAACCGGCCCAAAAGCGCGACGGCCCGGTTCTCGGGCCAGTTGGCCGTGAAGGCGATCGTGTCGATCAAGGTGCGCTCGGGATCCAGCGTCTCGTGGCGCTGGGCGTAGTACCCGGTCCGGACGCTGGGGCCCAGCCGGATCTCCCCGGCATCCGCCTCCAATTCGTCCAGGATGATCCGGAACAGGACCGATTTTCCCGCCCCGTTGGGCCCGACCAGCCCGACCCGCTCGCCGCGCCGGACCAGCAGATCGAGGTCGGACAGCAACGGCTCGGGAGCGAACGATTTCGACAGCCCTGTGATTTCCAACACCTTCTCGCTGCCGCGCCAGCCTTCCAGGTTGAGCCCCATCCGCTTGCGCTCCAGCGTGGGGCGGTCGATCCGCTCGATCTTATCCAGCCGCTTGAGCATGCTCTTCCCGCGTTGAGAAAATTTCTGGTTGTCGTAAATCCGGCCCCAGAGCATGAGGCGTTTGGCCGAATCCTCCAGCCGCCGGATCTCCTTCTGCTGGGCCTCGAAAGCCTGCTGCTGGCTGAGCAGGGCGAGCTGCTTCTCGTAGACGAACTCGGAGTAGTTCCCGGAATAGCGGGTCAGGCGCCCGTCTTCAAGGTCGACGATCTCGTCGACGACGAGGTCGAGCAGGTAGCGGTCGTGCGAAATGATGACGACGGCGCCCTTGTAGCTGCGGACCAGGCGCTCCAGGAAGCCCTTGCCGTCGAGATCGAGGTGGTTGTCGGGTTCGTCGAGCAGGAGCAGGTCGGGCTTGGTAACCAGCAGCCGCGCCAGTCCGACCAGCTTGCGCTGCCCGCCGCTCAAGGCGCGGGTTTCCAGCCCGAGGTCGGTCTCCTTGAAACCCAGGTCGAACAGGATCGAGCGGATGTGTCCCTCGTAACCCGGGCCGCCGAGCCGGACGTATTCGTCGATCAGCCGCTCCTGATGCGCCAGCGTCCGGGCGAGCCGGCCCTCGTCGCCGTAAACGGACGGGTTGGCCAGGGCAGATTCCACCCGATGCAGTTCCTTTTCGACCCGGCTGAGCTCGGTCAGCGCTCCGGCGACCTGGTCCCAGACCGTCGTTTCGGGGTCGAGCGGGACTTCCTGGGGCAGGTAGCCGATCGTCAAACCGGATTTGCGGTTCAGGTAGCCGCTTTCCGCCGTGAGTTCTCCGGCGATCAGCCGCAGCAGGGTGCTTTTCCCGGCCCCGTTCGGCCCGACGAGGCCGGCGATGCGGTCGTCGTGGATCTCCCAGGAGAGGTTCGAGAAGACGGGGTCGTGGATGTAGGTATAGGCGACATTGTCGAGATGGACGGCGATCATCGACGGAAGGATATCATACCCACGGGGACATGCGTCCCCGTGGGTATGATATCCTTCCCATGATGCCGAAGAAACGCATTTTTCTCCCCCTGGCGGTGATCGCCGTCCTGTCCGCCTGCACGCAAAGCACGCCGTCGCCGTCCCCGAGTGCTCCGACGTTAACGACCGAACCCACCACGGCGCCGGCGGCGACATCCGTCCCCTCATCCGTCCCCTCCTCCGTCCCGACGGACACCGCCGCTCCGCCCCCCACCCCGGAATTCATCCCCTACGAAACCCCAGCCTGGTTCCAAAACGGCATCCTCTACGAGATCTACGTCCGCTCCTTCGCCGACTCGGACGGCGACGGGATCGGTGACCTGAACGGGATTGCCCGGAAGCTGAACTACCTCGAATCGCTGCACGTCGACGTGGTCTGGCTGATGCCGATCCACCCGACCACGACCGTCCACGGCTACGACGTGATGGACTTCACCGCCGTCAACCCTGAGTACGGCACGCACGAAGACCTTGTCAACCTGGTCGCCGAGATGCATTCCCGCGATATGCGGCTGATCATCGACTTCGTCTCCTCCCACGTCTCCAACCGGCACCCGTATTTCGAGGACGCCCTCGGAAACCTCGACAGCCCCTACGCCGAATGGTTCCACTTCACAAACGATGCGCACACCACCTACCAGGCCTTCGGCGGGTTCGCCTACCTGCCGCGGCTTAACCACTTCAACCCCGAGGTGGTCGAACACTTAAAGGAAGCGGCCCTGTTCTGGATGGACCTGGACGGCGACGGGGACTACACCGACGGGATCGATGGTTTCCGGATCGACAACGCCACCTTCCCCCCGCCGGAATATTTCGTCGAGTGGCGCCAGGCAATCAAGCGCGCCAATCCCGAAGCGCTGGTTCTGGGCGAGGTCTGGGTGGAGCAGCCGCAGCTCCTCGGCCCATATTTCACGGACCAGTTCGACGCGCTGTTTAATTTTCCCATGTTGACCCTGCTCGCCAACGGCGGCGCGATCGGAGAGGACGGCGAATATGAATGGACGATGCCGCCCTCCCTGATCACGTCGCGGGTGGTCGGGCAGGAAGAGACCTACCCGGAAGCCGGGATCCTGGTCCAGTTCTTCAGCAACCACGACACCGACCGGCTGGCCAGCGAGGTCGGGGGGGATGTCGCGATCCAGAAGCTGGCCGCGGCGGTCACCCTGATCCTGCCCGAAGCCTTCGCCCTGTATTACGGAGAGGAGATCGGGATGTTCGGGACCCAGGGCGGCCCGCCGCACTACGACAGCTACCGGCGCGAGCCGATGGACTGGTATGCCGACCAGGCAGGCCCCCTCCAGACGACCTGGTTCCAGGTCCCCGACCGCAGGAACGTCCCCGGCGATGGGGTCTCGGTCGAGGAGCAGGAAGGGGATCCGGATTCGCTGCTGAGCTTCTACCGGTTCCTGCTCGAACTGAAAGCGACCCTGCCTGCGCTGCAGGGCGGCGACTTCGTCGACCTGGACGCAGCCGCCATCGGACGCAAAGCCTGGGCCGTCGCCCGCGTGAGCGAGACGCAGACCCTGGTCGGGATCTACAACTTCGGTCCAGATGCGGTATCGATCACGATCCCGGCGTTCCCGATCACGAGTGACGTTCTGGTCGACTTGATCGCAGGAGCGGAATTTCCCGGGAGCGTGGAGGGGGAGCCATACGTCATCACGCTGGAACCGGCCACAGCGGTCTGGTTCGTGAATCCGTGACCGTGATGGGCGACCGGTAGGTCGCCTCTACAATTGGCGGACCGGACTTCTGTCCCTCAATCGACCAACCGGTCGGCCAGGTCGAACGCGTGGGCGATCGCCGCGATCTTTTCCGCCTCTTCTCCGGCCAGCAGCTCCCGCCAGCCGAACAGCCGGTCTTCTATCGTCTGGCCGGTCCTGGTGGTCGAAGGGCTGTCGGTGCGGAAGCTGCCGGCATCCCCGGCCGTTTCCGGTGGGACTCCCAGGCGCTCGACCAGGGCCGGGATGCGGCTTGCCGGGTCTTTGGCGAGTTCCTCGTAGCGGGCGAACACGATCACCCGTCCGGCACCCGCCAGGCTGTCGAGCAGATAGCGTTCGGTCAGCGCCCAGTAGGCGGCCAGCTGGATCGCGAAAGGCGCTTCGTTTAGCCGCCGGATCTCGGATTCCCACTTTGCAAAGGTTTCCGCCCGCCCGTCGTCCACTCCCAGCAGCTGACCGGCCAGGTCAAACGGTTCAAAGACGCCCCACATCCTGTCCGTCTTGTGGACCGCGCTGGCGATGACGGCACGCGGGTCGCGAGAGATGTGGACGATCGGGTTTGGGAAAGCCTCTCGGATCAGGTCCAGTGCGAGGTGGGCTCGGACGGTCTTGAGCACCACCCGGCGGCGCATCGAATGCCGGAGCGGCTGTCGGTCTCGGTACATCCGCACCTGGTTGGAATGCAAGGTCGCCCGCAGACCACGGGAGATGACCCGCAGCACGAGCCGGCGGCCCGGATCGCCCTGCCCCCAGGGCATAAACGCCCGCTGGAGCGATTCCCCCCCGGGCAGACCCACCCGGTGGTAGTGCGCCTGCATCCCGTCCGCCCGGAAACGGAAGGGTTCAAAGACCGTCTTGGCGCCGGTCCGTCCGGCGATCAGCGCCTGGAGCCAGGTCGTCCCGCTGCGCCAGAACCCGGAGACGATGACGGTCTCATCCGGGCGGACGAAGGGGGCTGCCGCCAGGTCCAGCAGGTAGGCCAGTTTCAGCCGGACGAAGCGGGTCAGCCATTTGGCCTGGCGTTCGCCGGTCAAGGCCAGCGTCCGGCGGCCTCCCCGCTGGTGATGTCGATGACGAACAGGTTGGTCGCCTCCGTGACCCAGAACTCGCTCCCGCGCCAGCCCAGGATGTCGATCCAATGCCCGCCGGGGATGTCCGAAAAATGGAAGGTGAGCGGCTCGGAGGCTGTCCCGCTCTGGAGCGGGATCGTCTGGATGACGGCCCGCGGCAGTTCGTCGAACAGCTGGACGACGGTCAGCCCGGCTGGTGTCAGCCCGGCGGTCCAATCCCCGGCGGCGAACAGCGGGCTGGACTCGCCGTCGAAATAATCGGCCGCCTGCGGCAGGAAGGTCCACTTGACGTTCCCGAGCGCGGCGTCCAACCCCCAGACCTCCCAGCGGCGAGTTCCCCGGGTCCGCTCGGCCATCAGGACGAGGACGCCATCCCGCGCCCCGATCGGGCTGAAGTTGTAATCGGCGTTTTCGTGCAGGACGGTGAACGCCCCGTTCGCCAGGTCGACGGTGTAAGTTCCGCCGGTGACGGCGATGTAAAGGGCATCTTCCGCCAGGACCAAATCTCCGTGCTCAATATTCCGGCCGATGTCGGCGCGGTAGGTCGCCGTCCAGGCGGGCTGGGCCGCGCCGGGCGTCCAGTACTGGACGCAGCCCGGGTCGAATATGCCGGCAAAGAAATAAGCCCCGTTCCCCTCCGGGCGGCCCAGCATCATGTCGTAGATCCCCAGCTCCTGCGGGTCGTCCGGGAAGGGTTCGTTCGGGCAGGCCGGCACGAACCGGTCCGCCAGGCTTCCGTCGGCCAAGTTGAAAACATTGAAGTAGGTGTGGTCGTCGTCCTGGTCAAGCACGCCGGGTTGACCGCCGAAGTTGACGATCTGCCGCGGGGTCTTGTTCAAACGGACCTCCCAGCGGCGGGCGCCGGTCGCGGCGTCCCAGGCCTCCAGCGTGCCGCCGGCCGAAAGCGTCACGATCGTGTCGCCGAAAAGCTGGAAGCAGCCCGGACAGATATTGTGCTGGATCTCGTCCGAAAGGGCCGACTCCCAGAGCAGGGTCCCCTGCAGGCGGTTGAAGGCCATGATCCGGTTGCTCGCGCTGAAATAGAGCCGGGTGCCGTCCGACAGGAACTGGCTGTAGACGTACGTGACGTCCTCCCCCGTGACCTCGACCATCCAGCGCAGCTCCGGATCGTTCTCGAGGTCGACGTAGACCAGCCGCTCCGTCTCGTCGGAGGCCCTGGCGACGGCGACAAAGTCCGGGGTGGTGTCGTTGTCGGAGGGGAGCATGGCGGTCGGGCCGAAGCTGTACAGCCGCAGCCCACCCAGGTCGTCGTCGTCGACGAGCGGGATCCTGTCCGTCTCGATCCCCAGGGAACGAAAAAAAACGGCGATGGCCCCGGTGGCTGCCAGGGTCGGGACGATGGTGAAGAACAGGATGCTTCCGACAAACAGCAGGATGACGGTAGTGATGATGCAGCCGATCCGATTGCCCGTTGCGGTTGGCGTGTAGCCGCTTGCGTAAGAGGTGATGACCGGCGGGGCGCTGTACGTCTCCAGCCGGGCCTGCTGGGCGGCGGAGATATCGTCCTTCGAAATACGGATGTTAAAGACGCCGGTCTCCTGCTCTTCCTTGGTTGCCCGGTCTTCCAGGACTGTGCCGCAGAACGTGCATTTGAAGTAGCGTTCGTGTTCTTGTGGGATGCCCAGCGGGGCGCCGCAGTTCGGGCACTTGTGCTCGCGAATATCGTCGGTCATTACGTTCACCTTTTGACTGAGAACCTACCGGAAAATTGAGGCCGCGATTTTTGGCGGTGCGGCAGCTTTGCTGCCGCACCGCCAAAAATCGCCCAACCTCAGAATTCTCAGGCCGACTCTAAATTTATCATACTGCGCAATTACTGTTTCACCAATTTGTAAATGGTCCCATCGCGCGCCACCGCGTACACCTCGCCGGCCTCATCCACGCCGAACGAGGTGATCTCACCGTTCAACCCGAAGAGCAGGTCTGCGGTCCAGCTTCCGTCGGAGCCCCGCAGCATCCCCCACACCGTGCCGGTGCAATAATCGCCGAACAGGTAGACCCCGTAGAACTCGGGCAAATCGGCGCCCCGGTAGACGTGTCCGCCGGTCACCGAACAGCCGCCCCCGCTGTGGCTGTATTCGACGATCGGCATGATCAGGGCGCCGGGGTCCGGGGGCGTTCCTTCGTATGCGTGTGAGCCTTCGAAATAGTCCCAGCCGAAATTGGCTCCCGGCGGCGACCCGGCAGCCAGGAAGTTGACTTCCTCCCACTGCCCCTGTCCGACGTCGCCGATGTACAGGTCGCCGGTGACCGGGTCGAAACTGTAGCGCCAGGGGTTGCGCAGACCCAGGGCGTAGATCTCCAGCTCACCCGTATGGACGTCCAGCTGCAGCATCTTGCCGAGCAGGGAGAGTGGGTTCTGGGCGCGGCCTTGCGGATCCCCGGCCAAGCCGCCGTCGCCAAGCCCGATGTAAAGCAAGCCGTCCGGGCCGAAAGCCAGGTGACCCCCGTTGTGGTTGGCGTACGGCTGGGTGACGCGGAGCAGTTCGACGGCCGAGCCCGGGTCGCCCAGGTCCGGATTGCCGGCCAATGCCGTATACCGGGCGACGACGGTGTCCCCGTTCGTCGCCGTGTAGTTGACGTAGAAATACCCGTTGGCAGTGAAGTCCGGATCGAAGGCCAGCCCGAGCAGGCCCTGCTCGTTCCCCGACGTCGTGACCAGGCCGGTCAGGTCCAGGAAGGGGGTATCCCGCCCGATGATGCGGATGAGCCCATCCTGCTCGACGACGAACAGCCGCCCGGAACCGTCTCCGGGGTGGGTGAGCAGGACGGGGCGGTCAAAGCCGGTCGCGACCGGCTCCCAATCAAAGGCGGCCGGGTCCGGAAGCGTGGTCACGGAGGTCGAGCCCGCTGCGCCCGCCCTGTCTACGCTGACCGTGTCGAGCACCTCTCCCTCGACGGTGATCATTTCAAAGGTCAGCGACGTCTCGTCGGCGACGGCCCGCAGCGCGCCGTGGCCGCTGCGGTATTGAAACTGGCTGCCGGGAACCGTCAGGAAGAAGAAATAGCGCGCCGGGTAGCCGCCGAGGCCGTTGACGATGTACGGGATCCCGTCGATTTCCAGGCGCTCGTAGACGTGGTCGTGCCCGGCCAGGACCGCGTCGACGCCCCATTCGGCGAACGGCCACTGGATGTAATCGGTGGAGCCGTGGCGGGCGGAAGAGTACGGGGGATGGTGCATATAGACGATCTGCCAGGGAGAGGTGGAGGAGGCCAGCGCTACCTGCAGCCACTGCGCCTGGACGGACGACAGACCGACACCGTCGGGTTCGCGCGTGTCGCTGTCCAGGGCAAAGAAGTGGACCGGACCCCAGACAAAATCATAGTAGCGCTCATTCCCCGGGAGGGTGAAGTAATCCAGGTAGGGTTCCAGGCCGGGAGCCCCCCAGTCGTGGTTGCCCGGGGATGGGAAGAAGCGGTTGATGTCGGCGCCGGGACCGTATTCCCCAGGGTAGGGAAAGATGAACTCGTGGTAGTACTGCCCGATGTTGGCGTCGATCGACTCGAACGAACCGTCCGGGTAATTGTTGTCGCCGAGGGTGATGATCAGCTCCGGATCCCAGGACTTGACCAGCTCGGCGACCGCCGCCGCATCCGGCCCCTGCAGGCCGAAATCCCCGATCGCGGCAAAGACCAGCGGCCCCGGCGGAAGAGGAGGAGCCTCGGTGGGTTCCGGCGGGAGCGGGGAGGCGGTCGCGTCGGGTTGGCTCGCTTCGGTCGCTGCCGGGGTGTCCGGCGGCGCCAGGGTTTCGGCAGGCGGGATGACGGTCTGCGCGGCCGGAGCCGGTGTGGTCGCCGTGGGACCGCCGGTGTTGCAGGCGGTCAGGAGCAGGAATAAAGCGAGTGTGTGCTTGCGCATTTTTATTCTTCCTGGGAATCCAACCCCCAATGATTTATGGATGCAGCCTCAAGCCCATCGGATAGTGGTTCTTCACCAGACCTCTGACCCGTTTACCCCAGCCCAGCGGGAACCGGCCTTCGAGCGCCGCCAGGGTCCAGCCGTCCTCGCCGTCGGAGCGCATGGCTTCGCGCCGCAGGTAGGCTTCCGCCGGCGGACCTTCCAGGTCGAGGACCCGGCGGGCCTCGTCGGGGCGGAGGGCCATGGCAAAGCTGTGCGCCGGTTCGAAGCGGTCCTTCTTGAAGCTCCCCAGCCAGAGGCCCGGCCGGACGAAATTGAGCGCGGGGCGCTCTCCGGGACGGGCCGACGGGTCGGGCGATCCGTCCGGCAGTGCGTACAGGTAGGATTTGACCAGGTGGAGGCGTTCCCGGGGGAGATCGAACCCCGGTGCCAGGTGTTGGCGGGCAAAGGCGTCCCATAGCGGCAGCAGCCGTTCGAGCGCCGGTGAGAACCTGCGGCGAGATCTCGGGCGCGCCGGATCGGTCCCGGCTCGCTCAAACAGGGCGATGAAATGGCCCTCCCCCGGTGCCCGGTGCGGCCAGATCCGGACCGGGGACGGGGCTTTGTCCGGTTCGAAGTCCCGCCCCAGCCCGCGGGAGAAGCCGGGCTGCCAGGGCGGGGTGACGAGGCGGAAATCCGGGTGAACGGCCAGGAATTCAAAGATGACGGTTTCGTTTTCCTCGGGTGCGAACGTGCAGGTCGAATAGCACAGGCGCCCGCCTGGGCGCACCAACCGGGCTGCCTCCGCCAGGATCGACCGCTGCCGGACGGCGCAGCCCACGACGAATTGCGGCGACCAATCCCGCACGGCCTCCGGCATCTTGCGGAACATCCCTTCCCCGGAGCAGGGCGCATCGACCAGGACCCGGTCGAAATATCCGGGCAGCGCCGCTGCCAGGCGCTCGGGGGTCTCGTTGGCGATCAGGACGTTCCGTGCGCCCCAGCGCTCGAGATTTTTGACCAGGTCCCAGACCCGTTTCGGGTGGATCTCGTTGGCCACGAGCAGGCCGTGGTTCGCCAGTTTCGCCGCGATGTGGGTGGTTTTACCGCCGGGGGCGGCGGCCAGGTCGAGGATCCGCTCCCCGGGCTGCGGGTCGAGCACCTCGACGACCGCCTGGGCGGCCGGCTCCTGGACATAATACAACCCGGCGGCGTGGAACGGGTGCAGCCCGAGGGAAATTTCCGCTTCACGGACGATGCGGCCGTCCGGGCACCAGGGGACCGGTTCGAGTGCCATGTCGAGACGGGAGAAGAGCTCATCCGTGGAGATTTTAAGCGGGTTGGCGCGCAGACCGGCGTCCGGCGTGCGGTCGTAGTGGGCGAAGAACGCAGGCGCCTCGCCTCCGAGCAGGGCGGTCATGTTTTCGATATATTCGTGCGGGAGATGCGTCAAGGCGGTCCGGTCCATGGTGGGGCAGGGTTTAAGGGTAACATAATCCGTGTTGAGGTGACAGTCACTCCCCCCGGTGACAGTCACCTCAACACGGCAGAATCTCCATAAAACCCCACAGAATCTATAAAAACTTATATTGACGCCTCGACCCGCCAATCTATAATCGACCTAATCTCAGGAGAGACCCCTTGCCTACCAGAGATCCGCACAAACGAAACATCGTCTCCAAAGAAGCCTCCCGGATCGCACGCGATTCCGTCTTTTTCGAGAAAGTCGTGCCCGCACTTTTGATCGGGATGGCGGTCCTGACGGTGGTCCTGATCTTCATCGCCGTCGGGATCCTGGTTGGCATGGTGAATTTTTAAAGTACGACCCCAGGAAGTCGGAGATGAATTTGAACCTGATCCTGCCGTTCTTTTCCACCTTTATCATGCTGGTCTTCACGGTGTTCGTCTTCCGGCGGTATGCCGTCCGGCGGGCGCCGCATTTCCTGTTCTGGGGGATCGGCCTGGCAATGTTCGGCCTCGCCAGTTTCGCCGAGGCCTACCTGGCCCTGGCCTGGAACCGGTGGATCTTCTTCACCTGGTACCTGTGCGGGGCTGTCCTGACTGCCGCCTGGATCGGACATGGGACGGCCTACCTGATGTTCCGCGAGCGCTGGGTGCACGTGATCACCGTCCTGCTGGTGGCCGGAAGCCTGATCGCCGGTTTCATGGTTTACCGGGCCACCGGCGACCTCAACGAGGCGGTCTTTACCACAAAAAAACCGATCAGCGAGCAGTACGGCACCCGGCGGCTGGACGAGGGCGAGACGCCCCCGCCCGGCGTGACCACCGTCACCCAGGAATATCGCGGCGAGATGGTCGAAACGATCCCGGGATTGCTGCCCCTCGGCGCGCCGGTCCGGCTGACCACGCCGTTCTTCAACATCTACGGTCTGCTCGCCCTGGTGGGGGGCGCTCTTTGGTCCGCCTACCTGTTCTGGCGCAAACGCGTCCTGCCCAACCGGGTCGTCGCCAACGTATTGATCGCGGCCGGCGCGCTGCTGATCGGGACCGCCAGCACACTGACCCGGCTGGGGTACGGCCAGTACCTCTACATCGGTGAACTGCTCTCGGCGATCCTGATGTTCAGCGGGTTCCTGTTGGCGGCTCGTCCGCAGCCGGCGGAAAACCCATAGAAAACTCGAGGCCGCACGGGAGCCAAGCCCCCGTGCGGCCTCGATTTTTCTCGTAATAAAGCCATGCTTCGTAAACGCATCCAACTCGGCCTGATCCACACCGCCGTCGCCGTCACCCTGGTGCCGATCAACAGCACCTTGAACCGCATCCTGATCGAGGACATGGCGGTCCTGGCAACCGTCGTCGTCCTGCTGTTTTCGCCGCCGTACCTCTTCTCGTTCATCCAGGTGGCGATCGGCTCGTTCTCCGACCGCTACCCGATCCTCGGCTACCGCCGGACGCCGTACATCGCTTTCGGTTTGCTGCTCTGCGCCGCGGGCCTGGCCTCCGCCGCGCAGGTCGCTCTGAGGATACCGGTGGACTTCTGGGCCGGGATCGGGCTGAGTGCGCTCACCTTTGCGGCCTGGGGAATGGGTTTCAACCTGGCCTCGGTGTCGTATTTCTCGCTGGCCGCTGAGCTGTCCGGGGAGCATGGCCGCTCCCGGACGACGGCGGTCATGTTCTTCATGATGATCATCGGGATCATCATCACGGCAGCAGGATTGAGCCGTTATCTCCAGGTGTACACCCCCGAAAGGCTGCAGACCGCCTTCATGGCGATCAGCCTGATCGCCCTGGCGATGGGGTTGGCCGGCCTGATCGCCCTGGAGCAGCCCTCCCGAGAAGCCCCGGTGGTTGAGCGGCGCTACCCGCTGGGGGAGGTCTTCCGCGAGGTTTGGAGCAGCCGGCCCGTGCGGCAGTTCTTCACCTACCTGCTGCTCCTGCTGGCCGCCGTGCTCGGGCAGGACGTCCTGCTGGAGCCGTACGCCGCCCGCGCCTTCGGAATGCCGGTCGACGAGACCACCCGCATCACCCAGATCTGGGGGACTTGCTACCTGGTCGCACTGCTTTTCGCCGGGGCGCTGGAAGGCCGCGTGTCGAAGATCCGCATGGTGCGATTCTCTTCGTGGATGGCGGTCGCTGCCTTTGTGCTGGTCGCCGCCAGCGGTCTGACAGGTGGTCCGGGAGTCTTTTATCTGGGGGTCGTCCTGCTCGGTTTCGCGACCGGACCCGCGACGGTCGCAAACCTGTCGGTCATGCTGGATATGACGCATCCGGGCAGGGTCGGGCTGTTCATCGGCGCCTGGGGTTCCGCCAGCGCCTTCGCCCGGCTGCTCGGGTACCTCGTCACCGCCTCCGCCCGGGATCTCGCCCGGCTGTTTCCCGGCAGCGCCCTGTACGGGTACACGGCAGGGTTTACGCTGCTGGCGGTCTTCGTCGTCGTCTCTCTGGTCGTCCTGAACCGGATCGACATCGCCGGGTTTATCGCCGGCGACGGGACCGGGACGGGGACCCTGGCGGGGCTGAGCGCCGCCGAACGGGCAGCCCTGGCCGGGGACGTGTGAGGAGGGTGTGTCATTGAAGACGGAATGGTTGAGTCTGAGCGAAGCCGCCGATCTGCTCGGCGTACACCCTTCGACGGTCCGGAACTGGGCTGACCGGGGCAAACTGCCCGTGCAGCGGACCCGCGGCGGACACCGCCGCTTTCGCCGGGCGGACGTCGACCTGTGGAGCCAGTCTCAGCGGCTGCGCCCGACCGAGTCGGCCGACCTGATCATCCAGAACGCCGTCGGCCGGACCCGGCTGCAGATCGACGCGGGACAGCTCGAAGCCGAGGACTGGTTTCAGAAGCTTGACGAGGAAGCCAGGGATCAGTACCGCCGCAGCGGCCGGGCGCTCCTGCAGGGGATGAACGGCTATCTCTCGACCAGGGGCGCCACGGCCGACAAACAGGCCCGCGCCACCGGGATCGAGTACGCTTCAATCGGCCGCCGCTGCGGGCTGAGCCGCCTGGAAGCCGCCCAGGCCCTGATGTTTTTCAGGGGGATGCTGCTGGAATCTCTGATCTCAGTCTACGAATCGGCCGCGATCCAATCCCCCCACGCCTGGGGAGACATGCTGCGCAAGATCAACACCTTCGCCGACCAGGTCCTCCTCGCGCTGCTTGAGGAGTATCAAAGATTTACAGATTAGCCAAAAAAGACAGCGGGGCGGGTTTCGCCCGCCCCGCTGTCTTTTTTTTGGCTATTTATCCCAGCGCCTTCTCGAAGTGAAACGCAATCTGCTTCCGCCACCAGTACCAATGGTGCTCGACGTCGTGGCCCCAGAGGTCGCGTTCGTGGCTGATCCCTTTACCCGCCAGCAGGTCCGCCAGCCGGTTGGTCTCCTCGATGCAGCGATCCTCCCAGGCGCCCTGCCCGCAGACCAGGACGATGTGGGTCCTCCCCCGCACGTGCCGCAAGGTGTCCTCCCCCATGTGCTCGACATAGGCGATCGGGTTGTTGAAGTAGACCTCGATGTCCGCACCGCCGGCTATGGGTTCGATGTTGTAGCGCCCGCTCATGCACAGCGCGTAGTGGAACGTGCCCGGGAACTTCAGGGCGAAGTTGGCGGCGTGATAAGCGCCCATGCTGCAGCCGGTCAGGGCGATCGAAATATCCGGTGATTTGCAGTCCTCCCGGATGGCCGGGACCAGGTCGCTGACGATGAAATCCTGGTAAGCGTTGTGCCGGACGGCCCGCCAATGCGGGTCTGAAACGTGGTTCAGCCATGACTCGTGGTCGATCCCATCCGGGCAGTAAACCTTGACCTTGCCCGCATCGATCAGGTGGGCGACCGCCCCGATCATCCCGTTGTTTTCGAAATCGAAGAACCGGCCTCCGCCGGAGGGAAAGGCGATGACCGGCTCGCCATAGTTCCCAAAGGCCAGGACCTCGACCTCGCGGCCGACTGCGGGGGAGTAGATCTTTTCGTAGCGTTTCAGCATGGGTCCTCACCCCGCGGCGACCACAAAAATTTGGCCGTGCGGTGCTGCGTTCCCACGCCCAATTTTTCCGTTCGCCGCTGTTTGATGTGCAATTTTACGCCAAACCGTGGTAAAAAAAGCCCGCCTCCGTTTTGCCGGAGAAAATGAATAGCATCGCCAGCTTCGAGACCAACATCCCCCGCTTTCTGATCACCAGGGCAGCTTACAACGCCATGTTCTTCCTGCCGATCTGGGTTATTTTCGTGCAGAACAAGCACGGCCTGGACCTGGTCCAGGTGACTCTGCTCGATTCGGCCTTTTGGCTGACCATGGCCCTGACCGAGATCCCGACCGGCGCAGTGGCGGACACGCTCGGCCGCAAGGCATCCTACGCGATCGGGATCGGCCTCTCGATCATCGGCAACCTGGCCTTCGGGCTGGCGGACAGCTACGCCCTCCTGATCATCGCCAACTCGCTGTGGGCCATCGCGGTCACGTTCATTTCCGGCGCCGACCTGGCCTTTCTATACGACTCGCTGCGGGAACTGAAGCGGGAACACGAATACCCTCGCTACCGGGCGATCGTCACCGTCATCGATGTGGTTTCGATGGGCCTGGCCGGTCTGCTCGGCAGTTTTCTCTTCGCCCGGCTGCCCGAAGCGCCCTTCCTGCTCTATTCCACCGTCCTGGCGATCTGCCTGCTCATCATCCTGACCTTTCGGGAGCCCCCCCGCGAGACAGACCCGGAGACCGGGCTGGGCCTGGGGTACCGGCAGATCCTGGGCACCGCGCTGCGGACGATCCGGTCCAGGCCCCAACTGCGCTTCCTGCTGGTCTACTCCAGCTTCTTGCCGGTGGCCGTCTCCGTGATCGAGATCACCTTGATCCAGCCCCACGTCGTGAACATCGGTCTGCCGGTCACCGCGCTGGGGGTGGTCCTGCTGGGATTGCGATCGGCGCACGTCGCCGGCTCGGTCGGTTCCGTTCGGCTGGCGGAGAGGCTGGGGGACCGCCGGCTGTTCCGGACGGCGCCGCTGTTCATCGCCGCCGGGGTGATCGGGCTGGGGCTGCTGCCCAACCTGGGCGGACTGTTCGTCTTCGGCCTGGCCGGTTTCAGCGTCGCTGTGGCGCGGCCGGTGGTGGAGGCCCGCATGCTGGCGGAGACGCCCGGCAGCGTCCGGGCCACGATCCTATCGGTGGATTCGCTCATCCTCCGGCTGTTCGTGGCGACTGTGAGCCCGCTGTGCGGACTCGTCGCGGAGGCATTTAGCCTGTCGATCGCGTTCATTATGTTGGGAGTGGTGGCAGCGGGGATATTGATCGGGCTGATTTTTCTCAGAGAAAGCCAGGTCCCAAAAACCGCGATTCGTTGACGACTCGTCTCCCCCTGTGGTATCATGTCACGCGTTTAACTCAAGCAGATGTGATTCAGTCCCGAAAATCAGCGAGAGGCGCATTGGGGGGCGAGTGTGCCGGGCTGGACCCGGTACACCCGCCCCCCAATGCGCCCCTCACCAAAATTTTCGGTCAGGTTCTAAGGAGAAACAAAATCTTAAACAGGAGCCGTATTGAGAAAAGGTAGAAGGCGACCACCGCCCCCGGTTGCGACCGTCGAGTTCCGGTCGAACGAAGGGATCCGAGCCAAAGAAGTGCGACTGATCGATGCCCAGGGCACCAACATCGGCGTCGTGCCGATCGATAAAGCCCTCGAGATCGCGCGGCAGGCCGACCTCGACGTCGTTGAAGTGGCCCCGAACGCCGACCCCCCGGTTTGTCGGGTCATGGATTACGGGAAGTTCCTTTACGAGAAGACCAAAAAGGATCGCGAGGCCCGCAAGGCGCAGACCAAGGTCGAAGTCAAGGAAATCCGCCTGCGTCCCAAGACGACGTCCCACCACCGCTCGTTCAAGGTCCGGGATGCCCGGAAATGGCTGAACGAGGGCAAGAAGGTCAAGGTCCGGATCCGATTTCGGGGCCGCGAGATCCACTACCCGGAGATCGCCCTCGAGGATCTGAAGGAAATCGCCGAAGAACTGGAAGACGTCTGCATCATTGAACACGCCCCGTCCATGGAGGGCCGGACGATGTTGATGGTCCTGGCCCCGGTCGGGACCAAGGTCACCCGGGGATGACGGCTGTGAGAAAGAGGTAACCAAATGCCGCGCAAACCGAACAAAAAATACAAACTCAAGACCCACAAG
This sequence comes from Anaerolineales bacterium, assembly GCA_035512695.1. Taxonomy (GTDB): domain Bacteria; phylum Chloroflexota; class Anaerolineae; order Anaerolineales; family JABWBV01; genus DATDOR01. The sequence goes on from DATKDL010000077.1 coordinate 18,824, forward strand.
TCGACCGCCAAGCGCTTTCGCGTTACCGGCTCCGGCAAACTGGTTCGCACGAAGATCGGCCAGGGCCATCTCCGCCGCAAGAAATCGGCGCGCTCGAAAGCCCTGTTCGGCGAGATGATCGAGGTCAAAGCCAAGGGGATCGTGAAACGCGTCCACCGCCTGGCCCCGTATCTCAACAAGTACAAAGCCAACCCGAACGCCCGCAGCGGGGCGTCCAAAAAGGGAAATAAAAAATAGCCAGAGAAACAGGGCGGACCGGAGTTTTGTTCCGGTTTGCCCTGTTTCTTTAGCTGGATATTTGCAGACTCGTGGCATGCAACGGGCGATCCGATCGCCGGCCGTGGGCCCTGCAGGAGGCATAAATGGCAAGAGTAAGGACGGGCGTCGTCCGCAGACAGCGCCACAAGAAGATCCTCAAGATCACCAAGGGACAGCTCGGGACCCGCTCCAAGCTGTTCCGCCGGGCCAACGAGGCCATGCTGCACAGCCTGTGGTATTCCTACCGGGACCGCCGCCAGCGCCGCCGCGATCTGCGCCGGCTCTGGATCGCCCGGATCAACGCCGCCGCCCGGCTCAACGGGATGACCTATAGCAAGCTGATCCACGGACTCAAGCAGGCCGACATCACCATCAACCGCAAGATGCTGGCCGACCTGGCCGTCCGCGACCCTAACGCTTTCGCCGCCGTCGTCACACAAGTGAACGGCTGAGAAGGAATCCCAAAAAAAAGAGGGGCGGTTTCGGGGGCGGATGCGCCGGGCTTTGCCCGGCGCATC
>DATKDL010000078.1:0-4458 GCA_035512695.1 Anaerolineales bacterium
TCAGCAACCTCCACAACAGCTATCGTCACAATCGCAATCGCATCCCGGATCGTGGGCACGCATGGCGTTTACCTCCTTTTTCGTTGGAATGGGATCGTCATCGTCAAATCGACAGACATCGATGAGTGTTCCGATAAAAAAACTTCCGGATGGAAGTCGGGGAGCGTTCATATCGATATTTGTCGATACGAGTATTCTAATCGATGGTTATCGATGAGTCAAGGCGAAAAGGCGAATGGGCGAATGGGCGAAAAGGCGAATCGCCCATTCGCCCCATTCGCCCATTCGCTTCTTCCCTACCTCCCAAAAAACTGCCTCAGCGTCCCACCCACCGTGAACTCTTTCATGTACGGGCGGATATTTTCGACGGTGAACGGACGCGGGTCCTCCACGAAGCGGCGGATGGCGTTGTCCTCGGGTACATTTGAAACCGCCAGCAGCTCCAGCAGGCTGCGGGTCACCGGGGGGGCGGGGAGCAGGGTCTCCATCAGGGCCACGACGATCCGCAGCAACGGCATTGGGAATCGGACCATCAGCCGCCGCGCCCCGACCGCCGCCAGCGTCCGGCGCTCGATTTCCTCCAGCGTCAGGACCTCCGGTCCGCCCAGCTCGAACTCCTGGCCGATGGTCGTATCGTCCTCCAGGCACTCCAGCACGACGGTCGCGATGTCGTTGACCCAGATGCTCTGGAACTTCGCATTTTCATCCCCAACGATCGGGTAGATCACCGGCGAGAGCGGAACAAGCTTTGCAAAAGTATTGGCGAACTCGTCCTCCGGCCCCCAGATCACCGACGGCCGCAGGGCGGTCCAGTCCAGCCCTGAGGAGGCGACGTGTTGCTGGGCCATCCCTTTGGAGGCCAGGAATCGGTACGGCAGATCGGGATCGGCGCCGAGCTGGGACAAGTTGATGAAGCGGCGCACCCCGGCCGCTTTGGCGGCCTCCACCAGGTTGACCGTGCCCCGGTAGTTGATCTCCTCGTAGGTCCGCCCGCCCTTCTCGATCGCGATCGCCACGGTGTGGACGACGGCCGTGGCGCCCTCCAGCGCGGCGGCCAGCGTCTCGGGCCTGGTGACGTCCGCCCGGACCCGCTCGATCTCCAGACCCGCCAGGCGGCCCTCCGATCGGGCTTTCTCCGGGTCGCGGACCATGGCACGGACGGGTTTCCCTGCCTCGACCAGTTTTTTGACGATGTGGCTCCCGACGTAGCCGGAAGCGCCTGTGACAAGGATCATGGCTGCCTCATTTGATTAGAAATCCTGACCTGAATATTAACCGAAAAATGGCGGCGGGGCGGGCTTCTCCCGCCCCGCCGCCATTTTTCGGAAATTTCACCGCCGATTCGTTGACTCACCGATTCCCTTCTGTTAGAATCCCCCGGCTATCGGCGTTGTACCCTTCGCCGGAGATCATCCTCCTTTACCGCCCCGCAGGTTAAGGATTGGGAAAAATTGGAGCCGCTGCGGGGTTTCACCCCGCAGCGGCTCCAATTTTTCCCCCTTTTAAAGCATGGACGGATAGGACCATGAAAGGGCTTGCATACCATGAAAGTGATGCTGTTGAAAGACGTATACAAACTCGGCCGGGCCGGCGAGGTCAAGAAAGTCGCCAACGGCTACGGCCGTAACTACCTGCTCCCGCAGGGGCTGGCCGTGCTCGCCACGGCAGGCGCCCTATCCAGCGCCGACCGCATCTCGGTGGAAGCCGACAAGCAGCGGGCCGTCCTGAACGAAGAGCTGGGCGGCCTGGCGGCGCAGCTCGAAGGCCAGACCTTTACCTTCCCGGTCCGGGCCAGCGAGACGGGCAAGCTGTACGGCTCGGTCACGACCCGGATGATCGCCGCGGCGATCAACGAGAAGCTCGAAACCGAGCTGACCCATGGCGAGATCGACGCCCAGCCGCTCCGCACGCTCGGCGAATACGCCATCCCGATCCGCCTGACCATCGACCTGGCGCCGGAGATCACCGTCATCGTCTATCGAGAAGGCGAAGGGATCGAGAGCGCTTACGATCTCTTCGAGATCGAGGACGAGGAAGAAGAGGTCGTCGAAGAACTCGCCCCTGAAGACTACGAACCGGAAGCCTACACCCCGGAGATGGCTGCCGAGGACGCCGGTTTTGAGGAAGACGAAGAAGCAGGCGAAGACGAAGACGAATACGAAGATCTGGAAGACTGACCTTCCGGCTCCGGATGATAGACCCGAAAACAGGGGGGCGGTCAGGTGACGGTCACTTCCAAAGTGACTGCCACCTGACCGCCCCCCTGTTTTCGGGTTAAAATCGATCGACATGTCCACAAGCGTCGGCCAACAACTGCGTGAAGCCCGGCAGGCGAAGAACCAGTCCCTCGAACAGGTATCGCGAGTCACCCATATCCGTCCCAGGTATCTGGAAGCCCTCGAGGCCGGGAACCTGGAGGCCCTGCCCTCCCGGACCCAGGCCCGCGGTTTTTTGCGCACGTATGCGCTCCACCTACAGCTCGATCCGCAGCCCCTGGTCGAACGGTTGGAGGTCGACCCCACTGCGGCGACCGGTACGGAAGCGCCGGAACCCGTGCAAGCGGCCGCGAGCGAGGATAATTACCTGGAGATCGCCGACATCCTGCGCATCCAGCGGGAAACCCTGGGTCTCTCGCTGGACGAAGCGGAAAAACAGACCCGCGTCCGGGGCCGCTATCTCGAGGCGTTCGAGCGCGGGGCGTTGGGCGATCTGCCGTCCCCGGTCCATGCGCGGGGAATGTTGAAGAATTACGCTGTTTTTCTCGGTCTTGACCCGGAGCCTCTGATGCTGAAGTTCGCCGAAGGGCTGCAGGTCGAGCTGCACGAGCGCAGGCTCGCCCAAAAGTCGACCCGGGGACGAACCCCCCGGTCGCCGCTGCGCCGGGTCGTCTCAAACGACCTGCTGCTCGGCAGCGCCTTCCTGGTCGGGTTGATCCTGTTCGTGATCTGGGCCGTCGGGCGCGTCTCGGCCGTGCAGGCTTCGCAGACGGCCGTTGAAACCGCCCCGGCCCTCGTCGAAGTGCTCGATCCGGGAGAGACCGGAACCCCGGCGCCGAGCCCTTCACCCACCCCGGATCCGCTGGATGCGGCGGAGGCGACCAACGGCAATGGCGGAGCCGCCACCCCGGTCCCGACCCAGCCGGTCACGAATGATGCGCCCATCCAGGTCTATATCGTCGTCGTCGAGCGGGCCTGGATGCGGGTGACCGTTGACGGGCAGATCGAGTTCGAAGGCCGGGTGATCCCCGGGAGCGCCTACCCGTTTTCAGGCCGGGAGGAGATCAACGTGCTGACTTCCAGCGGGTCAGCCCTGGAAGTGATCTACAACCAGCAGTCGCTCGGCCCAATGGGGCTCTTCGGGCAGATTGTCGAACGCATCTACACCGCCGACGCCGTCCTGGCTCCGACCCCGGCCGAAAGCCCGACCCCCATGCCGACCGAGACGCTCGATGCGACGGAAACACCTGAAGGGACCGCGCCGCCCGTGGCGTCCCCGACTCCAGAAGGATAATTTCCGGAAAAATGGGGGCCTGGCCGGGGTTTCGCCCCGGCCAGGCCCCCATTTTTCCGATCACATCGAACGGATGCTGCAAATGGAAAAAGACACTTTTCACCTCATCTCCCTCGGCTGCGCAAAGAACACGGTCGATTCGGAGTCGATGTCCCGGCTGCTCGGGTCGAGCGGCTTCCGCCCGTCCGAGGGGCCGGAGACGGCCGGGGTGCTGCTGGTCAACACCTGCGGCTTTATCGGTCCGGCGAAAGAGGAGTCGTACCGGGCCCTGGCCGAGCTGGCCGGGATCAAGCGAGAGGGCCAGCTGCTGATCGCCGCCGGGTGCCTGACGCAGCGTTACGGCGCCGAGGTCGTCCGCCGCGTCCCCGGGATCGATGGGCTGCTCGGGACCCGGCGCTGGATGGACATCGTCGACGTCGTCCGCAAGCTGCGGAATCGGACGCACCCGGAGCCGCTCTACCATCTACCGGACGAAGCGGTCACTGTCGGGACCGATGAGCGGGACGTCCCGCGCATCGCCCGCCAGGGCGCCAGCGCCTATCTCAAGATCGCCGACGGCTGCCGCCGGCCGTGCGCCTTCTGCGCCATCCCGCTGATCAAGGGCACGGCCGTCAGCCGGCGGCAGGAGGCCGTCCTGGCCGAAGCCAGGGTCCTGCGGGACGCCGGGGTCCGCGAGATCGTCCTGATCGCTCAAGACACGACCGATTATGGGCACGACCTGGGGATCAAAGACGGGCTGGCGGAGCTGCTCGAGAACCTGGCGATCGAAGTTCCGGAAGTGGACTGGATCCGGGTGATGTACGCCTTCCCCGGCTACGTCACCGACCGGATGATCGAGACAATGGCCGCCTATCCGCAATTGATCCCCTACCTGGACATGCCGCTCCAGCACGCCGATCCCATGGTCCTGCGCGCCATGCGCCGGCCGGCCAACATGGACTGGGTCCG
>DATKDL010000079.1:0-7914 GCA_035512695.1 Anaerolineales bacterium
CAGCACGGATCCATCGAGGTCATCACCGGCTCGATGTTCAGCGGGAAGACGGACGAGCTGATCCGGCGACTCCGCCGGGCGACGATCGCCCGTCAGAAGGTCCAGGTCTTCAAACCGATCATCGACAACCGCTACGCCGTCGAGAAGGTCGCCTCGCACGACGGGGCCGTTTTCGAGGCGCAGCCGATCGAAAAATCCGGGGAAATCCTCGAGAACCTGGCACCGGACACGACCGTGGTTGCGATCGACGAGGCCCAATTCTTCGATCCGGAGATCATCCGCGTCGCGCACCGGCTGGCCGAGGACAGGGTCCGGGTGATCGTGGCCGGGCTGGACATGGATTTCCGCGGCGAGCCGTTCGGGCCGATGCCGACCCTGATCGCCCAGGCGGAGGAGGTCCAGAAGCTGCATGCGATCTGCGTGGTCTGCCACGAGCCGGCCTACTGCACCCAGCGGTTGGTCAACGGGAAGCCGGCCCGCTACGACGATCCGATCGTCATCGTCGGGGCGGCGGAACTCTACGAGGCCCGCTGCCGGCGCCACCACGAGGTGCCGAGGGAGTGATATGGTCGCAAACTACCGGGACCTGATCCGCGAGATCATGATCGACGAAGACCGGCTGAATGCGCGGATCGCCGAGCTCGGCGCCGAGATCAGCGCAGACTACGCCGGGCAGGACCTGCTGCTGGTCTGCATCCTGACCGGCGGGGTCCTGTTCCTGGCCGACCTGATGCGCAAGATCACGGTCCCGCACCAGATCGATTTCATGGCGGTCTCGTCGTACGGGAGCGGCGGCCGGCAGTCTACCGGGCACGTACGGATCAATTTCGACCTGAAGACGGACATATACAACCGCAACGTCCTGCTGGTCGAGGACATCATCGACAGCGGCTACACCTTGAATACGGTGATCGACATGCTGCAGACCCGCCAGCCCCGGTCTTTGCGGATCTGCACCCTGCTGGACAAGGTCGAGCGCCGGGAGGTCGCCGTCACCATCGATTACTGCGGGTTCCGGATCGCCGACGAGTTCGTCTTTGGCTACGGGCTCGATATCGATGAGTACTACCGCAACCTGCCGTTTATCGCGGCGGTCGACCTGAGCAAGTACACCCCCGAAGAGTGAACCGGTCCGAACCCGATCCGAGCTCGAAACCCGTCCCGCCCGCCGGGGAGGTCCCCCTCGACGCGCTGCTGGACTTTATCCGCCCGGCGCTGCCGCCGCGGGCGGAGATTTACGTCGTCGGCGGGGCGGTCCGCGACCGGATGCTCGGGCAGCCCGTCCACGATGTCGATTTTGTCCTCGCCGGGAATGGGCTGGCCGCGGCCCGGCACACCGCCGATCACCTGGAGGCCGAGTACTACCCGCTCGATCCGGAGCGCGGCACCGGCCGCGTCCTGGTCCCCCGGTCCGGTGCGGGTCGGCTGATCCTCGATTTCTCCGTCATGCGGGGAGCGACGCTGGAGGAGGATCAGCGCCGCCGGGATTTTACGATCAACGCCATGGCGCTGGACGCCCGCGACCCGGCCCGGGGGTTCGACCCGCTGGGGGGCGCCGGCGATATTCGGGAGAAGCGCATCCGGGTCTGCTCGCCCGATTCCTTCGAGGACGATCCGGTGCGGGTCCTGCGGGCCGTCCGGTTCGCCGCCCAGCTCGGTTTCCGAATCGAACCGGATACCCGGGCGCGGCTGCGGGCGTCCGTCCACCGGCTGGCGGAGGCTTCTCCCGAACGCCGGCGGGATGAGACCCTCAAGATCCTGGGCGGCCGGAGCATCGCGGCGGCCCTGGCGGTGATGGACCTGCTCGAGATCTTCCCGCTGGTGTTCCCCGGGCTGCGGGAGATGAAAGGCGTCCAGCAGCCGGAACCTCACGTCCACGACGTCTGGGAGCACACCCTTAGGGTGGTGAAGCACCTCGAGGAACTCCTGGACCTGCTCACGGCCGCGGACCACGACCCGGAAGCCGGGAACCTGGTAACCGGCCAGGCCGTGCTGCGGCTCGGGAGGTACCGGGAGCAGATCCGCGCGCAACAGGCCGAGGCGCTCGTCCCGGACCGGTCCTGGCGCGGTCCGCTCTTCCTGGCGGCCCTGTACCACGACGCAGGGAAACCGGCGACGCAGACGATCGAAACGGACGGCCGGATCCGGTTCACGGGTCACGAGAAAGTGAGCGCCGATATGGCGCGCGGAGTCGCCCGGGACCTGGTCCTGAGCAATGACGAGAAGCGGCGGCTGGTGCGGGTCGTCCGGCACCACATGCGGCCGCATTTCCTGGCCTGGGCGGGGACACCCCCGACCCGCCGGGCGATCTACCGGTTTTTCCGTGATACCGGCCCGGCCGGGGCAGACATCGCCCTGCTCGTCCTGGCCGATGTCCTGGGCGCGTACGAACAGACGCTCACGGCGGAAATGTGGGGGAATTACCTGGACCTGTCGAGAATCCTGCTGGAGAACTGGTGGGAGCACCCGGAGGAATCGGTCCGCCCACCGCCGCTGCTGAACGGCACGGACCTGATCGAGCGGTTCGATCTGGCGCCGGGGCCGTTGATCGGGGAGCTGTTGGCGAAGCTGCGGGAAGCGCAGGCGGCCGGGGAGGTGGGGGATCGGGATGGCGCGCTTCGTTTTATCGAGGACGCGCTCGCATCGAATTGAGTGGAAAATGAAGGCCGGGCAGGGCGAAGCCCTGCCCGGCCTTCATTTTCCACTACGGATAAAGCTCATCGAGAAACGGCTGGTAGAACGACCGGCAACCGAGGGGGTGCGTGCAGAAATCCATCGGGAGACGGGGGACTTCGTCTTTCGGATACGTCCCGTAGATCTCCTGGCAGGACGGGCAGGCGTCGACGGGGACGATGACGACGATTTTGGAGATGCGGGGGTTGTCCTGCATCCGTTTGAGGGCGGCTTCCGCCTCGGCTATGCGCCGGGCGACCGCTTCGTCGGTGGTCCCGGCGGGGTTAAAATTGGACATGGCTGGCAATCCTCACCTTTTCTGAATCTGACCGTATTGTAAACGAATTCGCCGGGAGCCTGTGATCCCGGTTACACCAAGCGGTGCGGGGACAAGGTAGGCTTACGGTGGGAGGCGGCGACCGCTGCATGGACCCGGGATGTCCCGCGCCAAGGTGCGAGAAACGTTATACTTGCCGTGCATGAGCCACGCAGATTTCCTATTCGTCTCCCGAATTCTCCTTCGGGAACAGGCGTATTTGTCGCCAAAGTCTCTATGTCCAAACGATTCGACCCGCATCCGAAAAACCTGACCGGTCTTTCTCGCCCGGAACTTGAGAGCCTACTGGCGCAGCGTGAGGCGGAGTTGGCGCTCGATAACGCGCGGCTCTTCGACGCACTCCAGACCGCGCTGAACCGCCAGAGAGCGACGGCCGATATCCTGCAGTCGATCGCCGAGTCCCCCACCGATGTGCAGCCGGTGCTGGATGCGATCGCTGAGTCCGCTGCGAGGCTGCTGAAAAACGATGATGCAATCATCGCCCTCTTGATCGAAGGGAAAGTTGTCGTCTCATCGCATTATGGCTCGATCCCGATCAGCTCCGATATTCCCGTCTACCGGCAATCGGTCGCCGGCCGGGCGATGCTGGACCGTTTGCCTGTCCAATGGGTCCATTCTGAAAAGGAAGACCCCACCTCGCCATACCCCCTTGGCGATGCCGTCGCCCGGAAATACGGCTACCGGATGACGTTTGCCACTCCGCTCGTCCGAGAAAACCAGGCCTTCGGCACGATCATCGTCCGCCATCTTGAACCCAAGCTGCTGGCAGAGCCGGATATTGCGCTTATCCAGAGCTTTGCCAACCAGGCCGTGATCGCGATTGAGAACGTGCGGCTCTTCAGCGAACTCCAAGCAAGCAATGCGGTCATCGGACTGTCGCTTGAACGGCAAGAAGCAACCAATTCGATTTTGCAGGCAATCGCGCAATACCCAACAGACGTCCAGCCGGTATTGGATGTAATCACGGAAACCACAGCGCGGCTCCTAACCGCCACTGATGTCGTGATCTTTCTTGCCGAAGACAATTTAGTTGTGATGCGGGCCCACTTTAGCTCGATGTCGACCCAGTTTAGCACGATCCCGATCGGCAGCGGGATTCCGATCGATCGGGATACGGTTTCCGGGGTTGCGATGCTAGACAGGATAGCCAATCAATGGATCCACCCCTTTGAGGAAGATTCTACTTCGCCGTACCCATTGGGGGATCGATATGCCCGCGAATTCGGATACCGGATGACGGCTGCAGTTCCGCTAGAAAGAGAAAACCAGCTGATCGGTGCGATCATGATCCGTAAACGCGATCCCGAACTTCTGACGGAAGGCCAGCTCGAGTTGCTGCGCCACTTCGCTAACCAGGCAGTGATCGCGATCGAGAACGCCCGCCTGTTCGACGAAGCCCAGGCTGCCCGCCGCGCTGCCGATGAAGCCAATCAGGCCAAGAGCGCATTTCTGGCCACGATGTCCCACGAGATTCGCACCCCCATGAACGCCGTGATCGGGATGACCAGCCTGCTGCTCGACACCCCGCTCGCCTCGGAGCAGCGCGAATTCACCGAGATCATCCGCGACAGCGGCGAGACCCTGCTGGCGATCATCAACGACATCCTTGACTTTTCCAAGATCGAGGCCGGACGGATGGATCTGGAAGAGCAGCCCTTTGATCTCCGTGATGCGGTCGAATCGGCCCTCGATCTCGTCAAGTTCAAAGCCTCCGAAAAAGGTCTTGACCTAGCCTACACGATCGCTCCGGATGTCCCCCCCGCTATCACCGGTGACGTGACCCGGCTTCGGCAGATCCTGATCAATCTGCTCAATAATGCCGTGAAGTTTACGGAAAGCGGGGAAATCGTGTTGAAGGTTGAAGATTTAATGTTGAACGAGGAAAGCGAGGACATCAACCTTCAACCTTCAACCTTAAACGAGCGGGTGAAGTCACTCCACTTCAGCGTCCGAGATACCGGCATCGGCATCCCGGCGGATCGCGTCGACAAGCTGTTCCGGGCTTTCTCGCAGGTGGACGCCTCTACCACGCGCAAATACGGGGGCACCGGGCTGGGGTTGGCGATCAGCCGGCGGCTGGCGGAAATGATGGGCGGGGAGATGTGGGTGGAGAGCGTGCAGGGTGAGGGTGCGAGCTTCCACTTCACAATTCGAGCCGATCCGGCGGAGCCGGTCAAAGTGCCGGAATTTCTCGGCGCTGCGCCGCGGGACCTGATCGGGAAGCGGCTGCTGATCGTCGACGACAACGCCACGAACCGGGAGATCCTGGTCCGGCAGACCCGAGCGTGGGGAATGGAGCCGGCCGCGACCGGCCTGCCAACCGAGGCGCTGGTTTGGCTCAGTGACGGGGCTGCATTCGACGCGGCCATCCTGGACCTGCAGATGCCGGAAATGGACGGGCTCGAGCTGGCGAAAGCCGTCGCCGCCCGGCCGAAAACTGCCGGGCTCCCGCTGATCCTGTTCTCATCCCTGGGGACCCGTCCTTCCGACGAAATGGCCGGGCTGTTCGCGGCGTATCTCGAGAAACCGCTCAAACCGTCCGGGCTTTTCGACGTTTTGATGCGCGTTTTCTCAGTCCTGGAACCCGGACGATCCGCGCGCAGACCGGAAAGCTCCTCGTTCGATCCGGAAATGGGGCTCAAACACCCGCTCCGGATCCTGCTGGCGGAGGACAACGCTGTCAACCAGAAGGTCGCCGTCCGGCTGCTGGAGCGGTTGGGCTACCGGGCGGATGTGGCTTCGAACGGGCTCGAGGCGATCGAATCGCTCGAGCGCCAGAGTTACGACGTCGTCCTGATGGACGTCCAGATGCCGGAGCTGGACGGGCTGGAGGCGACGCGGCGGATTCGGGCGCAAGACCCCAAAGGTCCAAAAGACCTGGGTCTTCAAGACCTTTGGGGTCTTGACTACCAACCACACATCATCGCCATGACCGCCAACGCGACCGAGGAAGACCGCCGGACCGCCCTCGAAGCCGGGATGGATGACTATGTCAGCAAACCGGTGCGGTTAGAAGACCTGATAGAGGCCCTGGTGAGAGCGCCTTCCCGCAGTACAGGTGATTCATGAGCATTCAAAAACACGATCGAACATATCAGGCGGCCGGTGACCGCGCCCGGAGCGCCTATCTATGGGTGGAGGCCATCCGGCATTACAGCGCAGGCCTGGCGGATGAAATCCTCGATCCGCAGGTAGAATACGCCCTCCTCGCCGGCAGGCAGTACTGCCATCAGCGGATCGCCCAATTCGACAGGGCCGCCCGAGACCTGGAGCGGATGGCGGAGATCGGAGCCGCTTTATCGGACGTCGAACAACAGCTGGAGGCGATGACCGAGCGCGCATACACGCTGGCATACCATCAGGAGGTGGAAGAAGCACGGCAGGCGGCCCGCGATGCGCTTCAATTGGCCGAGGAAAACGGATCGGAATATTACGCCGCCCGCGCCGTCTACGGACTCGGTCTTGCCGAATCCTTTACAGGGGGTTTTCTAAGAGGGGCAGAATACCATGCAGAAGCGCGAGCCGTGTTTCAAAGATTGGGCAAATCCGAAGACGAGGCCTGGTGCCTGTACAACCTGGCATTCTGTGCGTATCACACCGGACATGACCCGCTCCCGATCGCCGAGGAGATGTGGGAACTCGTGTCACAGCTGAACGACCCATTGCTGGAAGCGCGGTCCCTGCAGATGCTTTCGATCGCCAACCAGAACGAGCCTGCCAGGCTCCGCCACTATCTTGAGAACAGCCTGGAAATCTTTTCAAAAATCGACGAGCGTTCGGGGATCCTGGCCATCACGCATAACCTCGGGCTGTTTTATTTCAACCAGGGGGCAATCAAGCGAGGGTTTAAACTGTTCAACCGATCGCTGGCATTGCGTGAAGAGGAGGGAATTCAGCGTTCCGCACTGCTTCCCAAACATATGGCCGCGTTCACAGGATATCTCGCAGGTGAAGACCCGGGGGAGATGCTGGCCTTGAATTTGAACGTCTTTCAAGAAGCCAGCGACGCCGGAGAAAGGAGCGTCCGCGCATATGCAGCCTCGGTACGCGGGATCATGCTGCACCTTTCCGGGCGAAATCGTGAGGCCGAGAAATGGCACCTGCGGGCCAACGAACTGCTGGAAACATTACCGGGATATATCCCCAACAACATGGCATGGTTAAGTTACGCGTATCTCGCCATGGGTAAGACCGAACAGGCCCTCCGGACAACCACCGAAGCGATAGAACGAGCGGAGGAAATGCGTGATACTCCCTTTTTCCATAACGTACTGTGGGCACATTACCTGGCCACGCAAGCGGCGGCGGGAGATCCGGTGGAAATCAGCGACGCGGACTGGGATTTGCTGGATCGGGCCGCCGGGATCATCCTCGAAACCGGGGAGAAAGTGCACGACCCGGGCCTCCGCCGGAATTTCCTCATCCGCGGTAGGAAAACGACGGACCTGCTCGTCGAGTGGACATCACAGGCCTACGCCCGGGGAATTTCTCTGGAGCGGCTGTCCCTGGACACGTCGCTGGGTGAGGACCTCCGGGTTCCGTTCAAGCGCCTGATCGAATTCGGCAACCGCCTCACCTCCCAGCGCTCCTTGAAAGACCTTCCCGAATTCATCATGGAGGAACTCATCGAGCTGAGCGGAGCGGAACGGGCTTTCATCACCCTGACGGACGGAGAAAAGGGCACGCCGCTGGTCATCCGGACTTACGAAGTATCTGATGATGAAATTCAGCAGATCCGAGACGAATCGGCCGACGCGCTCGACCGGGCCGCGCTCTCACACCAGCCCGTGCTCCAAAATGGGATCGGGGAAATCCCTGGGGGCGAGCCGCCGCCGCTCCACCTGCGCTCCGTCCTGATCCTGCCGCTCGTCCAGGCCGGCGAGGTGATGGGAACGATCTATCTG
>DATKDL010000080.1:0-17989 GCA_035512695.1 Anaerolineales bacterium
CCGGAAACGCGTCTGCAGCTCGACGGCGCCGATCACGTCGTCCATACCCGGTTCATAAACCGTCCAGACGGAAAGATCCCGCATGATCTGCACGGCACGGCCGATTTCCATCGGAGAAGGCACTTTCTGTGTGACGGTCACTCCTATCAACGACTGTCGCCTGTCCGTAATTGATTACAATACAACCGGACACCAAACCCAATGACCCAATCCCTCTACATCACCACCACCGAACCCCGCTGCGGGAAATCGCTCGTTTCGCTTGGCATCGCCGACCTCCTGCTGCGCAAGACCGGCCGCGTCGGCGTCTTCCGGCCGATCATCGACGTTGAAGACCCAGGCGAGCGCGACAAGAACATCGAGCTGCTGGTCGATCACTTTGGCCTCAAGATCGACTATCCCGAGACCTACGCCTTCCTCGACACCGAAGCCGTCGATCTGATGGGCCAGGGCCGGATGGACGATATCATCGACGGCGTGATCGAAAAATATAAGGCGCTCGAAGACCGGTTCGATTTCATCCTGATCATCGGCTCCGATTTCGAGAGCGAAGAAAGCGCCTTCGAAGTTGACCTGAACGCCCAGATCGCCCGCAACCTGGGCGCCCCGGTCCTGATCGTCAGCCGCGGGGACCGGCGCTCGGCGGCCGACGTCCATAACGTGGTCCGGGTCGCGGCGGACGCTTTCACCCAGGCCGGTTGCCAGGTCGCCGGTGCCATCGTCAACCGGGTCGATCCGGAAATCCTGGATGACCTGCGCGCCGCGCTCCCCGAACTGCTGCCGGACCCGAACGCGTTTGCAGCCTTGATCCCGGCCGACGAGCGGCTCAGCAGCCCGACCCTCCGGGAAGTGGTCGAGCAGCTGGATGCGGAAGTCCTGTACCCCGGCGATGGGCTCGACGGGCTGGTATACGATTACCTGGTCGTCGCCATGCAGGTCCGCAACTATCTGGCTCACCTCAAAGAGAACGCCCTGCTGATCACCGCCGGCGATCGGGATGAGGTTCTCCTCACCGCGATCCAGGCGCACCAGTCGCAGAGCTACCCGCGCCTGGCCGGGATCGTCCTGAGCGGCGGGATGCGCCCGCCGGAGGCGGTCACCCGGCTGATCGAAGGCCTGGACGACATCCTCCCGATCCTGTCCGTAGAGACCGCCACCTATGCCACCGCCGCCAGCACGATGGACCTGCGCTCCTACATCACGGCGGACAACCCGCGCAAGATTGAGCTGAGCCTCAAGCTGTTTGAGGCACACGTCGACTCGGCTGCGCTGGAGAGCGTGCTCGGCCGCGTCCAAACCCGGGGCATCACGCCCAAGATGTTCATCTACAACCTGGTGGAGAAGGCCCGCTCGGACAAGCAGCGCATCGTGCTCCCCGAGGGCGAGGACGACCGTATCCTGCGCGCCGCTGATTATCTCGTGGCACGGGACGTGATCGACCCGATCTTCCTCGGCGACCCGGACCAGGTCCGTGCGGCCATCCGGCGGCTCGGGCTGCGCAACCTCGACCCCGCCCGCCATCCGATCATCGATCCGCAGAAAGCCGAACGCCTCGGCAACTACGCGCAAACGCTCCACGAACTGCGGGCCCACAAGGGCGTTTCCCCCGAGATGGCGCACGACCTAATGACCGACGTTTCGTATTTCGGGACCATGATGGTCTACAAGGGCGACGCGGACGGGATGGTCTCCGGGGCGATGCACACCACGGCGCACACGATCATGCCGTCGCTCCAGTTCGTCAAGACCCGGCCCGGGTTCACCGTGGTCTCGTCGGTCTTTTTCATGGCGCTGGACGACCGGGTCCTGGTCTACGGGGACTGCGCCGTCAACCCCAACCCGAATTCCGAACAGCTCGCCGAGATCGCCATCGCCTCGGCCGACACGGCCAGGACCTTCGGGATCGAGCCGGTCGTGGCGATGCTGTCGTATTCGACCGGCGCCTCCGGGGAGGGTGAGGAGGTGGAAAAGGTCCGCCGGGCGACGGAGATCGCCCAGTCCCGCCGCCCTGACCTGATCCTGGAAGGTCCGATGCAGTACGATGCGGCCGTCTCGCCGGTGGTCGCCGCGCAGAAGATGCCGGGCTCGAAGGTGGCCGGGCAGGCGACGGTCTTCATATTCCCGGACCTGAACACGGGGAACAACACTTACAAAGCCGTCCAGCGCGAGACCGGGGCGATCGCGATCGGCCCGGTGCTGCAGGGGCTCAACAAGCCGGTCAACGATCTGAGCCGGGGGTGCACGGTGGAGGATGTGATCAACACGGTCGCCATCACCGCGATTCAGGCACAGGAGGGCTGAAATTGGACGGGGCGGCGCCGGGTGAATCCCGGCGCCGCCCCGTCCAATTTCAGCAACCACATGAAGATCCTCGTCCTGAACGCAGGCAGCTCTTCTATAAAATACAAATTATTTAACATGGACGGCCCCACGGTCATCGCGGCCGGGCGGGTTGAGCGGATCGGCGAGGAGCAGGGGGCCGTCCGGCACGCGGTTCCTGGTCGGCAGGCGGTCAGGGCCGAGCGGCCGATCCCGGCGCACCGGGATGGGTTGGAGGAGGTCGTCCGGCTGCTGCTGGATCGCGAGACGGGGGTGATCGAGCGCCCGGATGACGTCGCGGCGGTGGGGCACCGGGTGGTGCACGGGGGCGAGCGGTTCAGCGAACCGGCCGTGATCGACGCCGCGGTGCTGGCGGCGGTCCGGGAACTGATCCCGCTGGCGCCCCTCCACAACCCGGCCAACCTGGCCGGGATCGAGGTCGCGAGCGAACTGTTCCCCGAGGCCGTCCAGGTCGCCGTCTTCGACACGGCCTTCCACCAGACCCTCCCGCCGCATGCCTACCGCTACGCCCTTCCGAACGAGCTCTACGAGGAAGACGGCATCCGCGTCTACGGCTTCCACGGCACCTCCCACCAGTACGTTGCGCGGGAGGCCGCCCGGCACCTGGGACTGACCACTGAACATGGCAACCTGATCACTTTGCACCTGGGCAACGGCGCCAGCATCACGGCCGTCGCCGGCGGCAGGTCGGTGGACACCTCGATGGGTTTCAGCCCGCTGCCGGGCCTGGTGATGGGCACCCGCAGCGGGGACGTCGACCCGGCCGTCGTCTTCCACCTGGCCCGCGAGCGCGGGATGTCCGTCGACGAGATCGACGCGCTGCTCAACAAGCGCAGCGGGCTGCTGGGGCTCTGCGGGGAGAACGACCTGCGCGATATCGAGGCGCGGATGGATGCCGGCGATGCGGCCGCCCGGCTGGCGTTCGAGGTCTACGTCTACCGGATCCGCAAATACATCGGTGCTTACACGGCCGTCCTGGGCCGGGTGGACGCCCTGGTCTTCACCGCCGGGGTCGGGGAGAACAGCGCCGCGGTGCGGGCGGCGGTCTGCGCGGGGCTGGAAGGGCTGGGGTACCGGCTCGATCCGGAGAAGAACGCGGCCGGGCGGACCGGGTCTGTGACCGAGATCCATGCACCGGGGAGCGCGGCCGGGATCCTGATCGTCGCGACGGATGAAGAGCTGGAGATCGCCGTGGAAACGGCCGGCCTGGCAGCCTGAAAATCAGCTAAAATGAGGACGAAAAATTGGATATCGCCGTGGGGCTGGACGATCGTCCGCAACGCCCGCGCCAGCGCCGACTGGCCGACGGTCGAGGGCCGGATCACCGCCTCGGAAGTCGAGCATTCCTCGGACGCCGAGGGGGGCGACTCTTACACCCCGCACGTCACCTACACCTACCAGGTCAACGGCCGCTCCTACGAGAACTTCACGATCAAGTTCGGGGAAACCAGCTACGGCAGCGAGCGGACGGCGCTCGAGATCCTGGCCCGCTACCCGGTCGGGCAAGCAGTGCGCGTGCATTACGACCCGACGAACCCGGACCGGGCCGTCCTGGAGGCGGGCGTGAGCGGGGGGAGCTATATCGTGCTGAGCGTCGGGTTGATTTTCGTGGCGGTCTCCCTCATCCCTCCGCCGTTCTTTCTCGTGCGCTACCTGCTGCGCCGATAAACCGTTTCAGTTCGCCGGCAGGGCCTCTCCCGATCAGCCGGCCGGAAGATCCGGCCGGTCCACCATTCCCAATCACGCCTGGGGACCCAGGACCAGGTCTTTGGAGGTGCGTTCAGGCTCGCCATGACGTTTCCTCTTCTATGGTTTACCGAAACAGCTCACCGCTGGCCGTCCAGGCACGGGCGACAAGTGAAATCGGCGCGTCGCCGGCCGGGGCCAGGCGCTCCCGCAGCCGCGCCTTG
This sequence comes from Anaerolineales bacterium, assembly GCA_035512695.1. Lineage (GTDB taxonomy): Bacteria > Chloroflexota > Anaerolineae > Anaerolineales > JABWBV01 > DATDOR01. Next base: position 4,251 of record DATKDL010000080.1, read on the forward strand.
AGCCGCTCTCTTCGATCCGGGCCCAGACCGGCGGCGTAGCTCGGGGCCGGACCGGTCCCCTTTTCAAACGGCTCCCAGAAATCGTCGAAGCCGGCGAACACCGTCGGGATGGTGAGTTCGCCGGGCCGGATATCGCGAAGACCGCTGCGGATGAAAGCGTCTTCCAGTCCGCCTTCCCGGCAGAGCGGAAAACGCCGGCCCTCATCGAGATCGACCGCAGCAGGGTCCAGAGCAGCCGCTTCATCCCAGAACAGGCGCAGGAATTCCATCCGCCCCGGGTAATCCCAGACGTAGGCGGCGATCCGCCCGCCGGGACGGAGGGTGGCTGCCATCTCCCGGAGGGCCTCAACCGGGGACGACAGGAAGTTCAGAACCAGACCTGAGACGACGTAATCGTAACCCGGTTCGATGCGCGGCAGCCGGTCGATCCCGGCAACCGCGAAGGTCGCCCGGGGCGTGGCGATCATTCCCCGCGCATATTCGATGAACGCCTCCGACGGATCGCAGCCGATGACATGCCGGGGTGCTGTCGTCTCGAGAATGGCAGCGGTCAGCGCCCCTGTCCCGCAGCCGGCATCCAGCCAGCGCAGACCGGGCTTGGGGACAAGCCAGGCGACGAATTCCCCCGCCAAACGCCTGCTCCAGCGCCCCATGAAAGCGTCGTACGCGCGGCCGGAGGCCCAGTTATCAGGGGCCCGGTTCAAGCAACCCCCGGATCATCCCGCCAATTTTCAGGGCATCTTCCTCTACGAGGTCCACCAGCGCTTTCCGTTCGTCGTCCGTTCCTGCTTCAAGCAGACTGCGAGCGTGTTTCCAGACCGACTCGCGCCATTTCCTGATCAGCATGGAGACCAGCAGTTCGTCCACACGCCCCATCAGCCTGTCGAGGATGTCCATCACCGGCATCACCGGATCCAGGATCTCGTCCTGGACGCCGTCGATCGTGCGGGCGATGATGTCGTTGATGTAGGTGTAATCGTGGTAGCGCTCACCACGCTGCTCCCGGGAAAGCGAGCCCCATTCCGGGCAGAGCAGTTCTTCCAGCGTGAGAACCAAGTCGAAATTGATGTGGGCATTGACGCCGAGGAGGAGGTTCTGGACCGGCAGGGTCCCCGGGTCCCGCGTCGTGTCATGAGCCAGCTGCCAGACGAGTGGAGCGGAGGGCGGGTCTACCTCATAGACCTCCAGGGCTTTGAAATAGTAATCGGCGAACCGGTTCAAGAACCCGTTGACCCAGCGTGGGTCCACGAACTCGCCGCGCGTGATCGCGACGTGCGTGTTGCTCGTCATCATCCTGTAGCAGCGGAGGAAGACCGCCTGCGGATTGCCGGTCGCTTCCCAGTCACGGATCAACGCGCCCATACGGGCGACGACAGGCTCCTCGGTCGGAATCAATGTACTCTCCTTGGGTTCTCGTCTTACTCGTCTCGCTCGTATTATATCGGAGGGCGTATCGTTGGGGGATGCGGAGGCCATCACCGATCAAGTCTTCGACAACGGCAGGCGTCACGGGTAGTTCCCGATATGCCACTGCCAGTCCTTGCCCTCCGATCCTGCGAAGGATTCAAATTCGGCCGGCCCCTTGCGCGGGTACTCGCGCCAGACGGCGATCCGCCCCCCGGCGAGCTCGACCACGACGACCCCGTGGTCGGCCGTTTCGTTGTTGACGTGGCCGAAGGTGAACTCCCCGGCCCCGGTCTGGGCGGCTTCATCGAACCAGAGTTGGTGGAAGCGCATCGTGGTCCCGGCGGTCAGGGCGCCGAAGTAAGCCCGGAGCTGGTCGTGGCCCCGGTAGAACTGGACGTCTGGCGGTTCCAGGTAGACGGCGTCGGGGGTGAAGCAGGCCAGGGCGGCGTCGGTGTCCTGCTCCGTCCAGGCGGCGGCGAGGCGGTGCATGAGGTCGACAAATTGAGAGGCTTTCATCAGCGTTCATTATAATAAAAGCCGGTAGGGGAAAAATATGATAATCTTCAACCAGGATGCGCACGATCCTCCTCCCCGGCTACTCCCCCCGCAACCGCGAGTGGGCTGAAGAACTCGCCGCCGAAATCCCAGGGGCCGAGATGCATCCCTGGCCGCATTGGGAAACCGGCGGGACCCTGGATGCGGCAGCCGAGCTGGCCGCGATCAAAAAGCGGATCGGGGCGGACACGGTCAACTTGCTGGCCAAGTCGGTCGGCTGCCGGATCGCGGCGCGGATCCTCCGCTCAGCGCCCGAGCAGATCCACAAACTGGTTCTGTGCGGCCTGCCGTCCACGCAGGTCGAAGCCCGGGCGGACTTCTCCGCCGCGCTGGCGCGGCTGCCGGCCGAGCGGGTCCTCGTCGTCCAGAACCGCCTCGACCCGTACGCAACTTTCAAAGAGGTGCAGGCCATGATCCAGGGCATCCTCCCGGGGGTCAGGCTGGTCGAAGGGGACCGGGACGATCACCATTATCCGTATCCGGAGGTTTTCAGGGGGTTCCTGGAAGAAAGCGGCTGACGGGCCCGGAGAGTGGTGACAAATGTCAGCGCCAATTGGTGACATTTGCAACTATTCGAAACGACGGCATTCCCGCGACAATATCCCAAAGCTGTAATCCGCGATGACCGGACTGCGCGGTCCGGTCGTTTTTATCTCCCTTTCCGCTCACACCGTGCGGATCGGGAGAACTCAGGCCCAGGAGGTGTCGGGATGAGACGCGAATCCACGACCAGCAGAGATATAGATCGGAACGCTGCCTCGAACTGGTGGAAGCGCATGACCACACGGAGGAGAGACCGGCGGCGCGCGAAAACGTACGACGATCAGCCACACATCCCGGGTGAAAACCGCCTCTTGCTCAGCCTGTACGATGTGTGGCGGTTCCTGTGGGGGACGCACGAATCGGGCGCGAAGTGAGCGAAATGGATGATTTTGCCGACTACCAGATCCATTCCACTTCGTATCGGGCGATCTCGGGATCGGCGGTGAGCAGCGGCAAACGCTCCAAACGGCTTTGGGCAACCAGCAGCCGGTCGAACGGGTCTCTGTGGAGATCCGGCAGCCGGTAGACCTCAAGGGCGTGGCTCAGTTCGATCGGCAGCGGGGATAAGCTTTCCAACAAATGAGAGCGATCTAACTTTCCGCTCTTAATTTTTCTATTCCCGTCTCATCATGGTTTTATCTCTCGGTCGTATAGTGACCGTATATCATTCGTAGGGCAAGCTGCCGGGGGAAGGTCGCAATCAAACGGCGCCTGCCCGTTCCGCACAAACCGAAACCGAGAAAGGAGGTGATCTTTGCGCATGTGAACGCACAGGGCAGGTTCGACGCGGCTCCCGGCAGCAGGCCGCAGGGGGGCCATCGCATCGGTTTTCCTCACGGGAGGAGGAAAGGAGAAAGCGCCCATGCAGTTCAAATCTTTCTTACTCTTTGCTGCCCTTGGTGGCCTGTTGGCCGCCTGCCAGCCGGCTGTTGCGCCGACAGAGCAGGCCGAGACGGTCGTCGAGACCGTCGTCGTGCTGGTCGAAGGCGAAGCGGTCGAAGTCGTCGTGACCGCGACCGGCGCGACGGAATATTCCCCCGCCCCGCCGGCCTCCACGGAAGGTCCCCGGGACAACTACTTCCAGGACTACGGCACCAGTCCATTCTTCGACCCGGCCATCGACCCGCTCTCAACCTTCGCGATCGACATCGACACGGGCTCCTATACCGTCGCCCGGCGCTACATCGAGGACGGGCTGATCCCACCGGCCGAAGCCGTCCGGCCGGAGGAGTTCGTCAACTACTTCGACCAGGGCTACTCCCCGCCCGCAAACAATGCCTTCGCCCTCTATGCGGACGGTGCCCCCTCCCCGTTCCAGCAGGACGGCACCTATATCCTGCGTTTCGGAGTCCAGGGCTACCAGGTCCCGGACTGGGAGCGCAAACCGGTCCGGCTGACCCTGGTGATCGACGTCTCCGGTTCGATGGAGCAGGACAAACGGCTGGAGCTGGTCAAGGATGCGGTCGAGATCCTGGTCGGGAACCTGCGGGAGGGCGACCGGGTCGCCGTCGTCGCCTACAGCACCTCGGCCTGGATTGTCCTGGACCCGACCGACGCCGGTGCGGCGAACAAGATCATGGCCGCGGTCAACAGCCTGCGCCCGACGAACTCGACCAACGCCGAAGCCGGGCTGACCCTCGGCTACGCCATGGCGACCACCATGTTCGACCCGGCGGTCACCAACCGGGTGATCCTGCTCTCGGACGGCGTCGCCAACGTCGGCAACACCAGCCCGGGCGGGATCCTGGACACGATCGAGAACTACGCCCGCGACGGGACGACCCTGACCACGATCGGCGTCGGGATGGGAAACTTCAACGACGTCCTGATGGAGCAGCTGGCCGACCGGGGGGACGGCGGTTACGCCTACGTCGACACGATCGACGAGGCGGAGAAGATCTTCGGGGAGGGCCTGGTCGGCACGCTGCAGACCATCGCCTTCGACGCCAAAATCCAGGTCGTCTTCAACCCGCAGGTGGTCTCCGGCTACCGGCTGATCGGCTACGAGAACCGGGCGGTGGCCGATTCCGATTTTCGAAACGATGCGGTGGATGCAGGCGAGATCGGCGCCGGGCACCACGTGACCGCGCTGTACGCCGTCCACTTCCACCCGGGTGTGGCGGGCGAGATCGCCCGGCTGCATCTGCGCTGGGAGGACCCGGACACCCGCGAGGTCGTCGAGATCGCCCGGGCGCTGCACACGGGCGACCTGGCCAACCGCTTCACGGACGCCGCACCGCGCTTCCAGCTGGCGGTCGTCGTGGCGGAGTACGCCGAGGTGCTCAAGGAGAGCCCCTGGACGGCGGGAGTCACGTTCGAGGACGTGGCCCAGCACGCCTTGCGGCTGTCGGGGCTGCTGGCGGGGGATGAGGAGGTGAACGAGTTTGCGCTGCTGGTGACGATGGCGGCGCTGCTGCGGTAGAGGGGGCGGCAGAGACCTGGCAGGTCTCAGCGATCCGGAGGATCGCCGACCTGCCAGGTCGGTTCGCCGGGGGTTCCAATCCTATGCGTCCATACGGTTGATTGCCGTACAAATTTATGGTATTCTATACGGCACCCGGAGGCCATCATCGATAAAAAACTGACCGTGCGTGTGCCGGAACAGGCCCTCGCCAAAGCCAAGCGCTACGCCAAGGACCACAACACGACCCTCACAAAATTGATTTCGACTTACCTGGAGCAGTTCCCCACCGGGTCCGCCGAGATCCTGGACCGCGCGCCCATCGTCCGCCGGTTGACCGGGCTGCTGTCGCCGGAGGTGTCCATCGAGGACTATCAGAAGCACCTGGTGGAGAAATATGGCCGCTAAACTGCGGGTGCTGTTCGATCTGAACGTCGTCCTTGACGTGCTGCAAGCGCGTGCGGAATTCTACGAGTTCTCCGCCCGGTGCCTGGCCCACGCCGAAGCAGGCCAGGTCCAGGGCTGGCTGGCGGCGCATTCGGTCACGACCTTGTTCTACCTGATCGCAAAAGATCAATCCCCCGCGCAAGCCCGGGTCACGATAACCAGCCTGCTGCAGTTCCTCAAGATCGCTCCGGCCAACCACGACACGATCGAAGGGGCGTTGAACCTGCCCTACACGGAATTTGAGGACGCCGTTCAGATGATGTCCGCGCTCGAGATCCAGGCGGATTACGTGCTGACTCGAAATGTGGGCGATTACGACCCGGCGCCGGTGGACGTTGTCCGGCCGGTGGAGCTGCTGGCGGTGCTGGACCGGTCGGAGTAATCGCAGCCTCGAGGATCACCGCCGCAGCATGGGCAGCAGGTCCGGCAGGTCCGTGGGGATGCGCCGGTAAATTCCCGGTATGCTGTTCGGCAGATCGCCCGGCATGGATGGGTCGAAGCATTCTCGCATGATGCCGCCTCTTTCGACATAGATCAACCAACCTCACATACCAGGTCCAGCACAATCCCGAACGGATCTGTGACAATCGCCATGTACACAAGCCGGTACATCAGGGTCTCCGCCGGCGGTTCCCCCTGCGCGCCGGCTTCGATGAGGGCTGCAAACAGGGTGTCCACGGCTATACGGGTCGGCAGATAGAACGGCACTTCGAGGTTGGCCGGCGAGCCGGATTTGCTTGGGAAAAGGGTCAGCCAGCTCTCCCCCAACCGCCAGCCGTGAGTGGAGTCGCCCTCCACGTAGTTGGGCGGGCCGAAGACGTGGGTGTAGAAGTCGATCGCAGCCGGGTAGTCTTCATAGTACAGTACGGCGCCGCGGATCCCAGCCCCGAAGTTGAAGCGGGGCTCGGGTTGGGGGTCGATGTAGTAGTTCTTGCGGTAGGTTTCGAAGTCCATGGTGGTTCCGGATAAACATCTGATCCGCTGCAATGGTACGAGGTGACCTACAGTAAAGAGAGCACACGTGTCCAGATCCGGATGGCTGGCCGAGATTGCCCTGATATCTTCCAGGTCCTTTGGCCGTTGTGCGATGGCTTTCATGATGATCAGGTCTTCAGGCGTTGGAAGGCGAACTGCGAGTTCCCCGATTCGCACGATTTCGCTGCGATCAATCATCTCAGACTCGAATGGCAGCATCCCAAGTGAAATGTCAACTCCCACTCCGCTATCTTCATGTATGAGCAGCAGAACCCGATTTTTTCGGGCGAATTCGATTTCGTTTGCGATTCTTGGGATCAACCCTTGCTGGCGAGCCGCGTCAATCAGTTCCGGCAAATCATCAGCGCTCATCATGATCACAGCATCCAGGTCCGCCGTGACACGCGGCTTTCCGATCAGGCTTGCCGCGATGCCGCCGATGATGACCCCTGGTTGATTAATATGTTCCAGAAGTCTTTGAAGCGCCGCGAGCGGCTCAACGAGACGGGAAATTTCTAGGGGTGCAGCCCGGCTGCTCTTTTCTTGATCCTCGCCCATCGCCGGTACACCTCAAATTCCGAGTCATCTGCAGACAGGTCCAATCCTAACCCAATTGCAAGACCGATTATGCCGTTCAACTGCCGCCAACGATCGTCGAGAGTCGCACTCCGCTGCTCCTCCAATTCAAACGCCTCCACCACCCTCCAGCGGTCACGATATTCACGGATCAGGCGAACGTCCATGGGGTTAATTATATCAGCCTGGACCTGGGATCCCCTCTGACTGGACGGCTCCCTAAAGGTGCTTCTTTATAAATGCAAACGTCCTCTCCCAGGCCAGCTCGGCGGCTTCGGCATCGTACTCGGGCCGGTCGCTCTCCATGAACCAGTGCGGCTGCCCGGGGTAGCTATGAAATTCCACGTCCAGGCCGATTTCACCCATCTCGTCGATCAATTTAACGGTGTTGTCGTACGGCTCCCATTCGTCCATGTCGCTGAAGTGCCCGAGGATCGGCGCCTGGATGCTCACGAAATCGGCCCGCCAGATGCCGTAGAAAAGGACGCCCGCACCGATCTGCTCGAGGGCCTGCGAGGCGAGCACGAGCACCCAGGCCGCGCCGAAGGAAAACCCGACCACGCCGATCTTCTCGCTCGTGCAGACCGGATGAGCCAGCAAGTGGTCTTTGGCGGCCGTGACCACGGACCCGATGTAGTCATCGTCGTCCCGCCGGTTCACGAGGTCCTCGGCTTCCTCCCGGGTTTTTGCCGTCTCTCCCTGGAACAGGTCCGGCGCCAGGCAGACGAACCCCTGCGCGGCGATCCGGTCGCACAGGGATTTGAAGAACGGGTTGAGGCCCCACCAGGCGTGGAGCAGGAGCACGCCGGGGCCGCTGCCGCCTGGGGGGAGGGAGAGGGCAGCGTTGACCTTGGTTCCGTTGACGTCGAGCTGGAGGTCCATTTCGCTCCTTGAGTTTAATGGTGAGGAGAGGGATGGGGGAATTATATCAGAACATATGGTCTATTATACAAAGACCCCAAAGGTCTTTAAAACCTTTGGGGTCGGCTTTTGTTTGGACAAATTCGCGAGCGGATTGCAATGGATCTATTGAGCAAAATTGGCCCGCTCCGGGGTGATCGTGCCGGCTGCGGTGATTTCTTCCGCGTCCGGCGCGCCGTCGGTCTCGGCGAAGTGCCGGTAGATCGCGTGGCGGATCGTCCGGATTTCGGACAGGTGGGGCAGTTAGTGATGCTAACCGCGCGCCCGCAGCACACCGCCCAGGCCTTTCCCGCCCAGGCTGACCAGCAGCGCCAGGTACGCAATCCCGGCCGCCGAGCTCCAGGCGAATTCTCCGCCGAAGCGCGCCAGGTTGATCCCCTGCAGAAGGGCGAAGACCAGGACGCCGGCGAAACCTGCCCGTCCGCGACGCCAGTCATTCTCGTGGGCTGTGTGCAGCACAGCTGTTCCGATCCCGATTCCCCAGGCCCCGATGGCGCGCCCGGTCAGCGGCGTCAGCGGCCAGGGCCAGGCGGTCGCCACGGCCGTCGGGGCGACCAGGAGCAGCAAACCGGCCAGGGCCATCACGATACCCTGCATTCTCAGACCCGCCCTGGCCCAGCCCGGAAGCGGCGCAGCGCGCGCCGGGTCCCCGCCTCCCAGGCGGGACTGCATCAGCCACAAGGCGCCGAGGATAAAGGGCACCAGCAGATACACGAACAGCCAGGTCCAGGTGCCGGCGACGGTGTTCCAGTGCGGGCTGTCGAAGTGGAATATATCGAGATGCAGCAGGGTCACGACCAGGGTGAGCGCGGTGAAAAGGAAGACGGCCGGCACGGCGACGCGGGCGTTGGCCCACAGCTTCTCACGCGAGGCCAGCAGCTCCAGAACGAATGCGGCCAGGTACGAACCCCCCAGGAAAGCCGCCGTGAGCGGTGAGCCGATGGTCCAGGAAAAGTAGACACCCGTGCGGGTCGGCAGTGAGAACGCGGACATACCGATGATGACGACCAATATGGCGGCCAGCAGAAGCATCCGGCGCATGGCGGGGGTGGTCTGTGCGGGGGTGGCGGGATTCATATCTCCTCTGTGCCCAGGTTGATCTCCGGTCCAGTTTACCATTCTGATGTTCTCGAAGCCTTCCGGGATGCTCCGCTATAATCTTGCCCTGAGGCGCCGCGGGAATACTCGATGAGCAATAAAACCCTGACCAACTGGGCCGGCAACCTGGCCTACGGTGCGACGACCCTCCTGCGCCCCCGCTCGATCCCGGAGCTGCAGGAGATGGTCCGTGCGAACCCGAGGCTGAAGGTCCTCGGCACCCGGCATTCCTTCAGCGCGATCGCCGATACGAATGCCGCCCACCTCAGCCTGGACCGGCTGCCAACTGAAATCACGATCGGTCCGGACCGGCGCTCGGTGACCGTCACCGGGCACCTGACCTACGCCGCCCTCGCCCGAACCCTTCAACGCAAGGGCCTGGGACTGCACAACCTGGCCTCGCTGCCCCACATCTCCATCGCCGGTGCCGTCCAGACTGCCACGCACGGCTCCGGCCGGCGGAACGGGAGCCTGGCCGTCCCGGTGTCCGCGCTGGAGCTCGTTACGGCCTCGGGCGAGATCCGCCGCCTTTCCAGGGCCGCGGACGGCGGCCGGTTCGACGGCGCCGTCGTCGGGCTGGGCGCGCTGGGTGTGGTCACTGCGCTCACGCTGGACGTGGTCTCGACCTTCGACGTGCGCCAGTTCGTCTACCCGGGCCTGCCCCCGGCGGACATCCCCGCGGTGGTCGAGGACCTGATTGGCCTGGCCTACAGCGTCAGCGTGTTCACGGACTGGGTCCACCTGGAAAAGACCCTGCTGTGGGTCAAGGACCGGGTCGCGGACGGCCGTTTCGCGGATCCGCCTCGAGAGATCGCCGGAGCGCAGCTTGCGGAAGAGGAGCTGCACCCGATCGCCGGTCTGCCGGCCGAAGCATGCACGCCCCAGCTGGGCCGGATCGGTCCCTGGCACGAGCGGCTGCCCCACTTCCGGATGGAGTTCCAGCCGAGTGCCGGGGAGGAGCTGCAGAGCGAGTATTTTGTTCCGTTCGAGCGGGCGGGGGGGGCGCTGGAGGCGCTGCTCGCGATCGGCGAGCGGATCGCCCCGCTCCTGTGGGTCTCCGAGATCCGGGCTATCGCTGCCGATGCCCACTGGATGAGCCCGTGTTATGGGCGGGATAGCCTGGCGGTCCACTTCACCTGGAAGCCGGATTGGGAGGCGGTGCGGGGGGTGCTGCCGCGGATCGAGGCGGCGCTGGAGCCGTTTGGGGCGCGGCCGCATTGGGGGAAGCTTTTCACGATGGCACCGGATGCGGTCAGGGAGGGGTATGCGAGGTTGGGGGATTTCGTGCAGTTGGCGGGCGAGTTGGATCCGGGGGGGAAGTTCAGGAATGGGTTTCTGGATCATTTTATTTTCGAGGCGCGATAGAGGAAGGGGGTTTCGGACAGACCTAAGGGTTCCAGGAACCCTTAGGGTCCCAAAATCCGGCCTGGCTTGTCTTTTGTTTCTTAATGTAATAGAATATATTTACATTTAGAAACTATGAAGCTCAGAGACTTTGAAACCCGCATCCGGCCGCTGCTCGCCTTCAACCTGAACGACGTGCGCAAGATCGATCCGGGCTTTCACCGTCAGCAGCTCCACTACTGGACGACGCAAGGACTCGTCACGCCGCTGGCCGGCGGGTACTACCGGCTGGCCGAGCAGGAGGTGAACGAAGCCTACCGGTTCATGCTGTCGAACCGGATCTATGCACCTTCCTACGTCAGCCTGGAATCGGCCCTGGCATTCTACCAGGTGATCCCCGAGACGGTGCTGACGGTAACCGGCGTGAGCAGCCGGAAGACCCGGGTGGTCACCGGCCAGGCGGGAAGGTTCAGTTACCGCAGCGTCAAGCCGGCGTACATGTTCGGCTACACGTTGGTTGCGGCGGAGGGCGTGATGAAATTCTCCATGGCGGTCCTTGAGAAGGCGGTCCTGGACTACCTCTACCTGAATCCGGGTATCCTATCCGAGGAGGACCTCGAGGGGCTGCGCTGGAACCGGGACAGTCTGAAGCAGATGCACCTGGAAACGGTCTCCGGCTACCTGCGCGTCTTCAACAGCCGGGCCTTAGACCAGAGGGTGCGCACGCTCGAGGACTACATCCATGCTTGATTTCGATCTCATCAAGAGCCAATACCCCCAGGAACTGCAGGGCTTCGAGCGGCCGCTGCTGCGCGAATACCTTCAGTACAAAATCCTTCAAGGGATCTTCGACAGCGGCCTCGCAGATAAACTGAGTTTCATAGGTGGAACGGCGCTGCGGATCATCCACGGGAACACCCGCTTTTCGGAGGATATCGACCTGGAAAATTTCGGCCTCGACCATGCAGGATTTCAAACGCTGATTGAGACCCTCCGGCGCTTCCTCGAGTTGGAGGGTTTCGAGGTCGAGATCCGGAACGCCGCCCGCGGCGCCTTCCGCTGCTATATACGGTTCCCCGACCTGCTCTTCGACCTGGGGATCTCGCCGCTGCGGGAGGAGAAGATCCTGATCCAGATCGATCCGCTTGCCCAGGGGTATCCATACCAGCCGGAAATAAAGATCCTGAACAAATTCGATGTGTTCACCCAGATTCGGGTGACGCCGGTCGACCTTTTGCTTTCACAAAAGATCTACACCGCCGTGAACCGGAAGCGGCCCAGGGGCAGGGATTTCTACGATATCAGCTTCCTGCTGGGGATTGCCCGGCCGGAGATGGGGTTTCTGCGGGAAAAGATGGGTGTCGAGACCGCGGAAGATCTGCGGTGGACGATCGTGAAGCGGATCGATGGGCTGGATTTCACGGAACTGGCGCGGGATGTCGCGCCGTTCCTGCTGCACGCGTCGCAGGTGAAGCGGGTGGAGGCGTTTCGGGCGACGTGGGAGCAGGCGAACCTTCAACGAGAGAATCTAAGCAATGGCGATGTTGACTCGAATTTACTGTAAAACGAGGATCACATAATAACATTAGAGTGTAAAGATCCCATAATTAGGCCCATTTGGAAGTAGACTCACAAAGGCTGTTTAAGGGCAAATTGGTAGGGCGTCATCCCGCCCAATGCTTCGTGTGGGCGAATGGCATTGTATTCTTCCAGCCAATCATCGGCCAAAGCCTGGACCTCCTCAATCGAATGAAACAAATAGGCGTCTAAGACCTCCTCTCGGAAGGTGCGATTGAAGCGTTCGATGTAGGCATTCTGCGCCGGTTTTCCGGGCTGGATGAAGGCCAGTTTCACACCATGTTCGGCAGCCCAATCTGCTAATTTCTGCGAGATGAATTCCGGGCCATTATCAATACGCAGTTGCTCAGGATATCCTCGCCAAAGTGCCAACATCTCCAAAACCCGGATGACCCTGGCCGAGGGAATCGATGTATCCACTTCAATCCACAAACACTCCCGGCAAGTCAGTTGTTTGTTTCTGAGAACGCTTTGTTAGGCGGCTTTTGCCTAATATTATTGTTGTTTCATCTATTCTAAATTGAATCATGAGTTGAAAGTAAACTAGGAGTAGCTATCCGAAAACCTAGAATGTTATTACGCGATACAGTGGGATTGGAGAATCTATAAGCAGAGCGTAAACTCCGACTATCGTCATCCCATGCGCCTCCTCGTACCACCCTGCGAATATCGTTCGACGCTTTATCGTCTTCGCGCTCCAGCCTGTGTTTTGAATATGGATAATCATATTCTGGCATTTGCATATCTTTTCCCCACAAGCTACGTGTCCACTCTATAACATTACCTGCCATATCTACACATCCAAACGGGCTATCACCTTGGGGACTATATTGCCCAACAGGAGATGTGCCTTTGACATGCAAGTCAAAATTGCAGAGCTTATCTGTCGGTTTGCTGTTTCCCCAAGGATAGATAAATCCATCCAACCCTCGGGCAGCCTGTTCCCATTCAGCCTCGCTGGGCAGATATACCTTGCACTTTGTTACATTGGTTACCCAATTGCAAAAAGCCAATGTATCGTACCAACTCACCAACGTGACAGGATGCATACCTTTTTGAAGGACATCGCTTTCTGATCCATGTGGGGCTCGCCAGTGTGCGCCCTCAATTTCTTTCCATTGATTGTCAACTAAATTATAGCCGTGACCATATTGTTCAGCTGTGGTTACGTACCCTGTTGCCTGCACAAATGCCTCAAACTGTTCCACCGTTACTGGCGCCCTGCCAATAAAATGAGCGTCCAAAAATAATTTATGCTGAGGTAGTTCATGGTCAGATGCGTTTGTGTCGATGGCTTGATCACTTCCCATCAAAAATTCGCCAGCTGGAACATACATTAATTCCAGGGCGACATCTGATGTGAGAGTGAGGATGAGCTTATGTAAGAGAATCATATTTCTTTAGTCGATGAAAATCTTCGCGAGCAGGCTAACGGTTTGCGTTACTCGCGTGTGGGTGGGCGTGGATAATGCTTGGGAGCAGAAAAAACTCGAAGCCAGAAAAATGCTCAAAAATGCCGCAGAATCCCCAGCGTCCAGTGCACCCATGAAGATGGCGGAGCATCATTTCAGCCAGGAGAAACCGGGGAGCCATACCGCTAGTATACTCGCGTCCGGCAAGCCAGCCGAATAAAGAGTTGAGGACCTATTTTGAACAAGGAGAAACTTTAAAAGGAGAAACTGTAAATGGACTATACATTCATTCTCGAGCAACTTGAAGCGTTCAGAGAACTACTTGACCGTCACAACGAACAAAATACTCCTCGACCGACGAGGCTCGTGCTCTGGCAAATGAGGTCTACTTGATGTACGGCGAACTTGAGGACGTCTTTGATCAGTTTCTGGGTACATCCCAAATCTCAGTTCCAAGCGCAAGAGGTGGCACGACCTCGATC
>DATKDL010000081.1:0-15073 GCA_035512695.1 Anaerolineales bacterium
GGAATCCCGCCCCGGCGCCGCATCCCGTTCTCACCGGTTTAATTTGAAAGCGTTCTAAGCCGGGTGGATTACAATTTGCCCTTATGAAATCGAAACCCAAAACCCTGGTCGACCTGCTCCTTCAGCAGGCTGAAAGGATCCCGGACAACCTGGCATACGTCTTCAGAGAAGGCGAGGGCGTCGAGGACGTCACGATCACCTATGGCGAGCTGGACCGCAAGGTCCGGGCGATTGCGGCCGAGTTGGCGGAAGCCCGGGGGGAGGGGGAGCGCGCCCTGCTGCTCTACCCACCGGGGCTGGATTTCATCGCCGCCTTTTTCGGCTGCCTGTACGCCGGGGTGACCGCCGTCCCGGTCTACCCGCCGCGGCTCAACCGGCCGATGCCGCGCATCCAGGACATCGTCCGCGACGCCGGCGCCCGCTTCGCGCTGACCACCGGACAGATCCTCGACTCGGTCGAGAAACGCTTCGAGCACGAACCCCTGCTCGAGACCCTGCGCTGGCGTGACACGGCGTTGGTTTCCGAGCAGCGAGCCGCCGGCTGGACGCCTCCCGACATCCGTCCGGACCGCCTCGCCTTCCTCCAGTACACTTCCGGCTCGACCAGCACCCCCAAGGGCGTCATGGTCACCCACGCCAACCTGATCGCCAACCTGGAAATGATCCGGCAGGCCTTCCACCTGAGGGAAGGGGAGAAAGGCCTCTTCTGGCTGCCCAGTTACCACGACATGGGCCTGATCGGCGGGATTCTCGAGCCGATGTATATCTCCGGCCCTTCGCTCCTGATGCCACCGGTCGCCTTTCTCCAGCGTCCGTACCGCTGGCTCCAGGCGATCACCGATTACCGGGGCACCATCACCGGCGCGCCGAACTTCGCCTTCGACCTGTGCGTCGACAAGATCACGGAGGAGCAGAAAGCGGCCCTGGACCTGAGCAGCCTGGCGCTCTGCTTCAGCGGCGCCGAGCCGATCCGGTCCGAGACGCTGGCCCGATTCGTCGAGGCCTTCGCCCCGCATGGTTTCCGGGAGGCGGCCCTGTACCCCTGCTACGGGCTGGCCGAAGCCACCCTGCTGGCGGCAGGCGGCGACGGCCCCGGGCACGTCGTCCGGCGGCTGCTCGACCGGGAAGCCCTCCAGGCCAACCAGGCCCGGCCGCCGGAGGAGGGTGCCCCGGCCCAGGAAATTATCGGCTCGGGCCGGGCCATGCCGGGCGAGCGCATCCTCATCGTCGACCCGGAGACACACCGCGTCCTGGAGGACGGCCGTATCGGCGAGATCTGGCTGGGTGGGGACCATATCGCGGCCGGCTACTGGGAGCGTCCCGAACTCAGCCGGGAGACCTTCGAGGCCCGCACCGCCGGGAGCGACGGCCCTTTCCTGCGCACCGGCGACCTGGGTTTCCTCTCCGATGGCGAGCTGTTCATCACCGGGCGCTTCAAAGATCTGATCATCATCCGCGGCCGGAACCACTACCCGCAGGACCTCGAAGCCACCGCTGCAGCCGCACACGAAGCCGTCGAAGGCCTGGCCGCGGCCGCCTTTTCCTACGAGCGGGATGGGGAAGAGCGGCTCGCCATCGTCGCCGAGGCAACCCGCCGCCACCGCGCCCCGGACATGGATCTTGTCGTCCCCGCACTGCGCCGGGAGGTCGCCGAGCATCACGGCATCCAGGTCGACGCCATCATCCTGGTCAAGCCCCTCAGCATCCCCAAGACCTCCAGCGGCAAGATCAAGCGCCACGCCGCCCGCCGGGCCTTCCTCGACGGCGAACTGTCCGTCGTGGGTGAATGGCGCCTCGCCGGCGCGGAAACGCCGGCCTCTCCCCCGGATAAAAAGGCCCCACCGGCGGACCCCGGCGCGGTCCTGGCCTGGCTGGTGGAGCGGGTCGCCGCCGCAGCCAACCTGTCCCCGGATCGGGTCGACCCCGACGAACCGTTCGCCGTCTACGGAGTCGACTCCGCCCAGGCCGTGGCCCTGACCGGCGAGTTGGAGGTCACCCTCGGCCGCCCGCTCTCCCCGACCCTGGCCTGGGACTACCCGACCCCGCGCCTGCTGGCCGGACACCTTTCCGCCCCCGGTGCGGTTCCGACCCCTGCGGGCGCCCGCGTTGAAGCCCGGCCCGCAGCAGCAGATGCAGAGACCATCGCGGTCGTGGGGATGGCCGGCCGCTTCCCCGGTGCAGCGGACGTCGATGCCCTGTGGGACCTGCTCGCGCACGGGATCGACGCCATCGTCGTCGTCCCGACGGACCGTTTCGACGTCGACGCCCTGTATGACCCCGAACCGGCCACCCCGGGCCGGCTCAATTCCCGCTGGGGCGGCTTTCTGCGGGGGATCGACCGCTTCGACGCCGGCTTTTTCAACATCTCCCCGCGCGAAGCGGCCGGGATGGACCCGCAGCAGCGGCTCCTCATGGAGGTCTCCTGGGAAGCGCTCGAGGCGGCCGGGATCCCGCCTTCGCGCCTGGCCGGGTCGGCGACCGGCGTCTTTATCGGGATCAGCAGCTACGATTACAGTCATGGCCGGTTCTCGGACCCGGCCGCCCTCGATATCTACGCCGGGACCGGCAACGCCCACAGCATCGCCGCTAACCGGCTGTCCTATTTCTACGACCTGCGCGGCCCGAGCATGGCGATCGATACGGCCTGCTCCTCGTCGCTCGTCGCCGTGCACAGCGCCTGCCGCAGCCTGCTGAGCGGCGAGACCGATCTTGCGCTGGCCGGCGGGGTCAACCTGATCCTCTCGCCGGAAGTCACCGTCTCCTTCTCGCAGGGCCGCATCATGGCCTCCGACGGCCGCTGCAAGACCTTCGACGCCGCCGCAGACGGATACGTGCGCGGCGAGGGCGCGGCCGTCGTCGTCCTCAAGCGGCTGTCCGACGCCCGGCGCGACGGGGACCCGGTCCTGGCGGTGGTGCGCGGTTCGGCCGTCAACCAGGACGGGCGCAGCAACGGCCTGACCGCTCCGAACGGCCCCTCCCAGGAGGCCGTCATCCGGCAGGCGCTTGCCTCTGCCGGGCTGCAGCCGGACGAGATCGACTATGTCGAAGCCCACGGCACCGGCACCCCGCTGGGCGACCCGATCGAGATGGGCGCCCTGCGGAACGTCTACGCCCCGGGCCGGGCGCCCGAGCATCCGCTCGTCGTCGGGTCAGTCAAGACCAATTTCGGCCACCTGGAGGCCGCGGCCGGGATCGCCGGGTTCGTAAAGACCGTCCTGGCCCTCCGCAGCGGCGAGATCCCGCCGCATCTGCACCTCAAACAGCTCAACCCGTACATCGCCCTCGACGGCGTCCCGATCGTGATCCCGACCACCTTCCGGCCCTGGCCGCGGTCGGACCGGCCGCGCCTGGCCGGGGTCAGCTCGTTCGGCTTCGGTGGGACCAACGCCCACGTCATCCTGGGCGAACCCCCCCTGGAAGCGCGCATGCCGGTCGCGCAACCCGAACCGGAAGGTGAACGGGACACCGCCGAGTTGCTGCTTTTCTCTGCCCGGTCGGAAGCGGCGCTCCGGGAACTGCTCGAGCGTGCGTCCCATACAGAATTGGCGCCGCTGCGCGATGCGGCCTTCACCAGCCAGGCCGGCCGGGACCATTTCGAGCACCGGCTCTCGATCGTCGCCGGCCGTCCGGAGGAGGCTGCCGGCCGGATCGAAAAAGCCCTGTCCGGACCGCTCGAGAACGCTCGGCAGCCCGGCGAGGGGAAGCTCGCATTCCTGTTCCCCGGCCAGGGCTCGCAGTACCCGGGTATGTCCCGCCGCCTTTACGCTGCCGATCCGGTCTACCGCCGCGCGCTCGACGAATGCGCCGCGATCGCCGGGGATTTTCTCGACGTCCCGCTGCTCGACCTGATCTTCGACGGTCCGGCCGAACGGCTTCAAAGGACGCGCAACGCCCAGGCGGCCCTCTTTGCGGTCGAGTATGCCCTGGCCGCGATGTGGCGGGCCTGGGGGGTCGAGCCGGACATCCTGCTCGGCCACAGCACCGGGGAGTGGACGGCGGCCTGCGTCGCCGGCGTGATCGGCCTGGAGGATGCCCTCCGGGTCGTAGAGGTGCGCGGCCGGTTGATGGATGGGGCCCCCGGTCCTGGAGGCATGCTGGCGGTCGCCGCCGGCGAAACGGACGTCCGCGCGGCCCTGGCGCCGTATGACGGCAGGCTGGCGATCGCCGCCGTCAACAGTCCGGCCAATCTGACCGTTTCGGGTGAAGCGCAGGCGCTCGAAGCGGCGGCAGGTGTATTCCACGACCGCAAATGGGCGTACCAACCCATGAAAGTCTCGCATGCCTTCCACTCGCACTTGATGGATCCGATCCTGGACGAGTTCCGGGAGGCGTTGGCGGACGTCCAGTTTGCGCCGCCCCGCATCCCGGTCGTTTCCAACCTGGACGGCCGGCTGCGGACCGCGGATGAACCCTACGAGGCGGAATACTGGGTCCGGCACATCCGGGAGGCGGTCCGCTTCGCCGACGGTGTCGAAACGGCGATCGCGGCCGGGACGGGGATCCTGCTCGAGGCCGGGCCGCAGCCAACCCTGATCAAACTCGTGCGCCGGATCCTGCGCGGCGGGAGTGCACCGGTCCACCTGCTCCCGTCGCTCGACGAACACGCGGCGGATTGGGAGAACGTGCTATCCAGCCTGGGCCGGCTGTACGAACTTGGCGTCGAGATCGACTGGCGCGCCTTCAATCGCGGCGTTCCGGGCCGGATCGCCCACTTCCCGGGGCATCCGTTCCGCGGGGACCGGCACTGGCTCGAAAAAACCACGCGTCCGGCTTCCGCCCCTCGGGCCGTTTCCCAGGCAGGGGGGATCGTCCTCGGAGAACGGCTCCCGGTCGCGATCCCGGTGTTTGAAACCGAACTCGCGGAGATCACCCCGGCAACCCTGCTCGAGCTTGCCGCTTCCGCAGGTCGCCAGGCGCTCCGGGCGGCGGAAACTTTTATCCGGGAGATCCGGTTCGAGCGGGCGCCTGCGGCCGCCGGTCCGGTCGTCGTCCAGACCATTTTGAAGGACGTCTCGGCGGGCGGGGCCCGCTTCGGGATCTACCTGAAGACCGGGGAGGCCTGGCTGCCCCTGGCGGAAGGCGCGCTCAAGACCGGTGGGGAACCAGACGCCGCCACGGCCAGGACCGAAGCCCCGGCCGCTGCGTTTGAGGATTTGGCGGCGGCCGGCAGCGCAGCGGCCGAGGTGTCCGCCGGCCCGGTCGATCCGGCCGATGCGGTCCGGCCGTTCCTCCTGGAACGGACCGCCCGCGCCCTGGGGATCGCCCCGGCCGACCTGCCGGCCGACCGGCCGCTCAACCGGCTCGGGCTCGATTCGCTGATGGCGACCGAGGTCCGCAACGCGGTCGAACGCCGGTTCGGGATCGAAGTCCCATTCGTCGCCTTCGTCGAAGGTCCGACCCTGGACGAGCTGGCAGGGCTGATCGAGGCCCGGATCGCGGCCGGGGAAATGGCCGCCGAGATCCCGGTCCATCCGGGACCCGGCCCGCACCCGCTGACCTACGGCCAGCGGGCGATGTGGTTCCTGCACGAGCTGACCGGGGAGGACGTCGCGTTCAATATCGCCGGCGCCGTCCGAGTGGACGGCGATTTCGACGCCGGCCGGCTGCGCCTGGCGCTGGGCGGCCTAATGCGGCGGCACCCAGCGCTGGCCTACCGCTTCCAGCTGATCGACGGAGAACCGGTCCAGGAACGGGCGGAGGCCGCTGAGGTCCCGCTGGTCGAGATCGATGCCCGAGACTGGACGGGGGAGCGGATCGACAGCTACCTGGAAAAAGAGGCCTGGCGCAGGTTCAACCTGGAAGCCGGCCCACCGTTCCGGGTCCGGGTCCTGCGGGTCCGGGCTGAAGGCGGGTCCGAGGCGCACCTTCTCTTGCTCTCGATCGACCACATCGTGGCCGATTTCTGGTCGGTCTCCCTGATCGTCCGCGACCTGATGGAGGCTTACACGACCGGGGCAGCAAGCGAACCGGGCGAACTCGGCTACGGTGACGTCGCCCGCTGGCTAAACGCCCGGGTTGACAGTCCCGAAGCCGAGGCCCACCTGGCTTACTGGCGCGAGCAGTTCGCCGGCGGCCCCCCGGCGCTCGACCTGCCGTCCGACCGGCCCCGCCCGGCGCTCCAGACCTATCGCGGGGATACTGCCTTTCGCCGGCTGCCCGCCGGGGTCGCCCAAAAGCTGGACGAACTGGCCCAGGCGCAGGGGACGACGATGTTCACCGTGCTCCTGGCCGCATTTCAGGCGCTGCTGCATCGCTACACCGGGCGGGAGGAGCTGCTGGTCGGATCGGTGATGGCCGGGCGCGATCACCCGGACCTGGCCGAGCTGGTCGGGTACCTGGTCAACCCGGTCGCCCTGAAAGCCGATTTCTCCTCAAAACCCACTTTTCTGGAACTGCTCGCCCAGGTCCGCGAGACGGTGCTCGAAGCTTTTGAACACCAGGAATACCCGCCGCCGCTCCTGGCCGAGAAATTGGACCTGGCGCGCGACCGCAGCCGTCCGCCGCTGTTCGAGACGATATTTATCTTCCAGAAGACCCAGGTGATGAAGCACGATGGGCTGAACGCCTTCGCGATCGGCCTGCCCGGGGCGCGGGTCGCATTGGGAGATCTCGAGATGCAAATCCACCCGCTGGGTGGCCACCCGGCCCAGTTCGACCTGACCCTGATGATGGCCGAGGCAGAGGGGACCCTGCTTTCCTCGCTCCAATACAGCACGGCGCTGTTCGATCCGGACACGGTCGAGCGGATACTGGCCCATCTGGAGAACCTGCTGGCGGGGATCGCCGCCGACCCGGGCCGCACGGTCGGCGATTACCCGCTCATGACCGCCGCCGAGCGCGAGCAGCTAGCGGCCTGGAACCGGGCTGCGCGGCGCGACTTTCCTTCCGGGCTGACCCTGCCGGACCTGGTCGCCGCCGGCCTGGAGAAAGGCGCGGATCGGACAGCCGTCGTCTTCGGGGACCGGTCCATCACCCACGACGAGCTGGCCGAACGGTCCGACCGGCTGGCGGAGCACCTGGCCTCGCTGGGCGTCGGGCCCGGCAGCCTGGTCGGTGTCCACATGCGGCGCTCGCTCGACCTGCCGGTCGCGCTGCTGGGTATCCTGAAAGCCGGCGGCGCCTACGTCCCGCTCGACCCGGCGTTCCCGCCCGCCCGCATCGATTTCATGGTCTCCGACTCCGGCCTCGACCTCGTCCTCGCCGACCCGGAGTTTGCAGATCGCTTCCCCGACCACATCCACACCATCAACCCCCGGGACCCGTTACCGGTTACCCGGCACCCGGCACCCGGCACCCGGCACCAGGCACCAGGCACTAAGCACCAGGCACCAGGCACCGGTAACCTGGAACCTGGAACCTGGAACTCGCAGCCTGGAACCGGACGACCTCGCCTACATCATCTACACCTCCGGCTCCACCGGGAACCCGAAGGGTGTCCGCATCCCGCACCGGGCCGCCGCCAATTTCTTGCAGGCCATGCTCGAGCGGCCGGGGCTGTCGGCGGACGACGTCCTGTACGCCGTGACGACGCTCTCGTTCGACATTTCGGTCCTGGAGCTGTTCCTGCCGCTGGTCGCCGGAGGGACGGTCGTCATCGCGGCGGAGGAGACGACCCGGGACGCCCTCGCGCTGATCGCTGAGCTGGAACGCACCGGCGCGACCGTCATGCAGGCCACCCCATCGACCTGGCGGCTGCTGGTCGAGGCAGGCTGGGAGGGGCGCCCGGGGCTGAAAGCCCTGTGCGGCGGGGAGGCCCTGCCGCGGCTGCTGGCGGAAGAACTGCTGCCGTTGGTCGCGGAGCTGTGGAATATGTACGGCCCGACCGAGACCACGGTTTGGTCGACGACTCTAAAGGTTGGCTCGGGGGAGGGCGCAGTCGGGATCGGGACCCCGATCGCCAACACGAGCGTCCACATCCTGGATACGGCGCTGCGCCCGGTCCCGCTCGGGATTTACGGCGAGCTGTGCCTGGGTGGGGACGGATTGGCGGCCGGCTACCTGGACCGGCCGGAGCTGACCGCCGAGAAATTTGTCGCGCTGCCGGCTGCCGTCTCCGGGGCGAACGGCGCTGGGACGAGGATCTACCGCACCGGCGACCTGGCCCGGCTGCGCGCCGACGGCGCGCTCGAATTCGCCGGGCGGATCGATTCGCAGATCAAGCTGCGCGGCTACCGGATCGAACTGGGCGAGATCGAGAGCGTGATGGCCCGGTTTGAGGGCGTCCGGCAGGCGGTGGCAGCCGTGCAGCCGGGCGGGGATGGCGGAGGGCGGCTGGTCGGGTTCGTCGTCCCGGAGATCGGGGGCGGGGAGCTGCCCGAGGTCGAACTGCGGCGCCATTTGGGCCGCTTTTTGCCTGAATACATGGTCCCGGTCCAGATCGTCGCGCTGGAGAGCCTGCCGCTGACCCCCAACGGGAAGATCGACCGGGCAGCGCTTCCCCAGCCGGACGGGGTCCGCCCGGCGCTCGCTACCGAGTACCTCGCTCCGCGGGACGAGATAGAAGCGCGGCTGGCGGAGCTGTGTGCGGCGGTGCTCGGGATCGAGCGGGTCGGCGTGCGGGACGATTTCTTCGAACTGGGCGGGACCTCGCTGTTGGCCACCCGGCTGGTCTTCCAGGTGCGGGAGGCGTTTGGGGTGCAGGTACTGCTCCGCAGCCTGTTCGAGGACTCGACGGTGGAGGGCCTGGCGCGGGCGATCGAGGCGGCACAGGGTCTTTCGAGCCGCGGCTACGGGATTTTGGAGCGGCGGTCGGTCGACGAACTGCTGGCCGACGCCGTTCTGGACGATACGATTACGGCCGGCGGACGGACCTGGACCCCGGCAGTCCCGAACAAGATCCTGCTGACCGGCGCCACCGGCTACCTGGGTGCCTTCCTGCTGCGCGAGCTGCTCGACGGGACGGAGGCGGAGATCGCCTGCCTGGTCCGGGCCGAAACCGCAGCAGCGGGGCTGGTCCGGCTGCAGCGCAACCTGGAAGCCTACGGCCTGTGGGACGAAGCCCTGCTGGACCGAATCGTGGCGCAGCCGGGTGACCTGGATCAGCCGCGGCTGGGATTATCCGAGCGGGATTACGAGCGGCTGGCCGGGGAGATCGATGCGATCTACCATAACGGTGCGCTGGTCAATTTCATCCAGCCCTATGAAGGCCATAGACCGGCCAACGTGGGCGGGACGGAGGAGGTCCTGCGGCTGGCCGCTGCCGGGAGATTGAAGCCGGTCCACTACGTCTCGACCCTATCCGTGTTTCACACCGGCGAGCACGCCGGCGATCGCCGGTACAAGGAAACGGAGGACCTGGTAGAAAACGGCGTCCCGCTGGGCGGGTACGCCCAGAGCAAGTGGGTGGCCGAAAAGCTGGTCGAGGAGGCCGTCCGGCGCGGGATCCCGGTGGCGGTTTACCGCCCGGGCGTGATCTCGGGGCACAGCCAGACCGGGGCCTGGAACCACACCGACCTGGTCTGGAGCCTGGCGCGGGCCTGCTTCACGCTCGGCAAGATCCCGGAGCTGGAGGGCCGGGTCGACGTGGTGCCGGTCGATTACGTCAGCCGGGCGATCGTCCACCTCTCCCTGAACGAGGCGCCGGACGGGCGAGTCTACCACCTCGGCAACCCGGGGACGTATCCCTACGCGGAGATGGTGGCGCTGATCCGGCGGCTGGGCCTCCCGGCCGACCCGGTCCCGTTCGACGATTGGCGGACGGCCCTGTTCCGGAAGGCGATGGAGGGGGAGGCGGGTGAATGGCATGCGTTTCTGCCGATCCTGGAGGACGTGGAGGTCGAGCAGATCTTTATGCCGGCCTTTGATGCCTCGAACACGTTGAAGGGGTTGGCGGGCAGCGGGATCCGCTGCCCGCCGGTGGGGGAGGAGCTGCTGGGGCATTATTTGAAGTTTTTCAACAACCAGGGTTTTTCCTAACAAAAAAACATGCAAAAATCAGGTGCGCCAGCCGGTTTCGCCTGCTTGCGCACCAGATTTTTGCATGTTTTTTATCCCTTTGACAGCAGTCTGAACCCCATCTTCGGTCGAGATGATCCTGCCGATCTGCTGGGCACGGTTCCGGACCGCCTCTTCCTCGCTCGCCTGGAGCGCCTGGGCCAGCCGGCCGGCCGTCAGCGCCTCCCGCGTCATCGGCTCCGGGCCTGCGCCCAGCTCCCACACCCGCCGCGCCCAGAAATAATTGTCCGAAAAATGCGGCACCACCACGTTCGGGACCCCGGACCGCAGCCCCAGCGCCGTCGTCCCGGCCCCGCCGTGGTGGACGAGGGCGGCCATGCGCGGGAACAGCCATTCGAACGGGACGTCCCGGACCATCCGGACCGTCTCCGGCAGCGCCTGCCCCCCCCCGAGATCCCCCCAGCCGCTGCCCAGGACGGCCCGCCGCCCGGTCGCGGCCAGGGCTTCCAGGACGATCGCCGTCATCTCCTCCGCCTCCGCCGGGCTGCCCATGCTCCCGAACCCGACGTAGACCGGCGGCTCTCCGGCTGCGATAAAAGCTTCCAGGTCGGGGTCAGGCGTCCAGGCCGGGTCGGGTTCCAGGAACCAGTACCCGGTCACTGCGGCGCCGGCCGGGTAGTCGTCCGGGCGCGGCAGGACGGTCGGGCTGTAGGCGCACAGGACCAGCGGGCGCTCGCGGCGCATCCGGCGGTGCGGGTTGCCGCGCGCCCGGCCGTGCGCAGCCCAGAACTTCCGGAACGGCGCGGCGAAGACCCCCCACGAGAAGACCTCGACCGCCAGGTGGCTGAGCAGGTTAACGATGCCGCCCGGTCCGGGACGGACCTGCGCCGGGAGCGAGGCGTGCGCCCGGGTCGGCAGCGGGTACAGGCTGGCGGGGACGGACGGGATGCCCAGGTGCTCCGCAAAATAAAAAATAAACGGCAGGGTGAAGCTGTGGTAGACGACGAGATCGCTTTCCCGGCAGGCCGCCAGGGTGTCCCGGAAAATCGGCTCCAACACGGGCCGGACCGCCGGGGCAGTCGTCCGGACCAGGTCCAGCGTGGATTTGGAGGCCAACCAGGCCTGCACCTGTGGGCTTTTCGAATACTCGTAGGCGTTTACCCCGATCGGGTGGAAATCCAGCCCGAACGGTGCGGCCATCCCGGCGTAATCCTCGTTCGCAACGAACGTGACGTCAAACCCCGCACCCTTCAACCCCAGGGCCAGCGCCAGGTACGGCTGCACATCCCCCCGCGATCCGGCGGCCAGCACAGATATCTTCATCTTTCCTACGTTATTGTTCGGATGGGTCATACCGGGCGCAAGCGTGTTCCGCAACCGACCACCGGTAGGGGTGCCCCTTGTGGGCACCCAGTTTGACCAGATTCGTGGTGACCGGGCCCCCACAAGGGGGGCCCTACCGGTGGTCGGTTACAAAGGTAATATCCGCCAACATCAACTGGTCTACAAAGCTCTGACCGTTGAAATTATAGCCGCACCGCGGTCCCATCGATTACACTTTCGTCACACCTCACACCTCACACCTCACACCGGAGCTTGTATGAACTTCCCCCGCAAAATCCTCCACCTTATCGAACCCCAATTCGTCATGGAAGGCGCAGGCGTCCGGCTGCGGCGTTCCTTCCAGCCGTCGATCGAGCACCACTTTGACCCATTTCTTTTATTCGACCACTTCGCCTTCAAGGACCCGCGCCAGGGCCCGATCATGGGCTTCCCGATGCACCCGCACCGCGGGATCGAGACCGTCACCTATATGCTCGAAGGCTACACCCGCCACCGGGACAGCCTGGGCAACGTCGACACGATCGGACCCGGCGACATCCAGTGGATGACCAGCGGGCGCGGGATCATGCACGAAGAGATGCCCCGCCGCGGCGAGAGCGGGACGATCGACGGCTTTCAGCTGTGGGTTAATTTGCCGGCGAGCAAGAAATGGGCCGCCCCGCGCTACCAGGGGGTGGTTGCGGACGAGATCCCGACCGTCGAGCTCGACGGCGCCCGAGCCCGGGTCGTCGCCGGGACGTTCGCAGGTGTGACCGGCCCCGTGACCGAGATCGCCGCCGACCCGCTTTACATGGACGTGACCGTCGACCCCGGGCGGGCGGTCGTCATCCCGGTCCCCGAGGGCCATACCGCCATCGCCTACCTGTTCGAGGGGGAGGGGCTGTTCGCAGCCGCAGGCTTCAGCCCGGGGAACCCGGATGAAATGATCCTTGTCCCGGCCGTCCACATGCTGATCTTCGCCGATGGGGACCACCTCAAGATCGCCGCCACGCCCGACTCGCACGCCCGCTTCATGCTGATGGCCGGCGCGCCGTTCGACGAGCCGATCTTCCCGTACGGGCCGTTCGTGATGAACACCCGTGAGGAGATCGTGCAGGCGTTCGAGGAGCTGCGGAACGGCACCTTCATCAAGGAATGAGAAAAAAGACCCCCGCCAGGGCTTTGCCCTGGCGGGGTTCTTTTTTCTCATATTCATTTGCAACGCGGCGCGGCGCAACCACCCCTCTTGACCGCGCGGTATAATCCGAATCACCCATTACCTGCCTGAAAAATTGAAGGTGAAACGGGGCTATACCCCGTTTCACCTTCAATTTTTCACACTTCTACCTGTGGAGGTCCGATGTCCGAACGTAAAATCCGTGTGCTCGTCGCCAAGCCCGGCCTGGACGGCCACGACCGTGGCGCCAAGGTGGTCGCGCGGGCGCTGCGGGATTCCGGGATGGAGGTAATCTACACCGGACTGCGCCAGACGCCCGAGATGATCGCCGAGGCGGCGCTGCAGGAGGACGTGGACGCCGTCGGGCTGTCGATTCTTTCGGGGGCGCACATGGCGTTGGTGCCGCGCATCCTCGAGCTGCTGGCCGGGAACGGGATGGACGATGTCAAGGTCTTTCTGGGCGGGATCGTCCCGGATGATGATCTCCCGCGGCTGGCCGAGATGGGCGTGGCCGGGGTGTACGGGCCGGGCTCGAACACCGAGGCGATCGTGCGGGACATCACCGCGGCCGTCCTGGGGCAGGCGGCCTGACCGGATGGACGTCGCCCCGATCCTGGCGGGGGACCGGCGGGCGCTGGCTCGGGTCCTGACGCAGATCGAGAACGACACCGAGGCGGGCCGGGCGGCGCTGAACGCCCTGTTCCCGCACAGCGGCCGTGCGCACCTGGTGGGGGTCACCGGTGCGCCGGGGACGGGGAAATCCTCGCTGGTCAACCGGCTGGCGCTGCACTATCGTAAATTGGACACCTCGTTGCGCATAGCCGTAATCGCCGTCGACCCGTCCAGCCCGTTCACCGGCGGCGCCGTGCTCGGCGACCGGATCCGGATGGTCGAGCTGAGCGGCGATACCGGCGTCTTCATCCGCTCGATGGCCAGCCGCGGCTCGCTCGGCGGATTGGCCCGCACCACCGCCGGCCTGGTCCGCGCCTTCGACGCCGCCGGCTATGACATCGTCATGATCGAGACCGTCGGGGCCGGCCAGGCCGAGGTCGACATCGCCCGTCTGGCGGACACGACGGTCGTGGTCGAAGCCCCCGGGCTGGGGGATGACATCCAGGCGATCAAAGCCGGGATTCTGGAAATCGCCGACGTGCTGGTGATCAACAAGGCCGACCGGCCCGGCGTCGAGAACACCGAGCGGGCCCTGAAAAGCATGCTCCAGCTAGCCCACCCCGTCCGGCGGGTCTTCCGGCACCACGGCCGGACCGAGACGGTCGCGGCGGACGAGCCGGACCCCGACCGGGAGATCTGGATCCCGCCGGTCCTCAAATCGGTCGCCTCCGACGGGACCGGCGTCCCGGAAGTCGCGGCGGCAATCGCCGCACACCGGGCTTATTTAAAAGACAGCGGCGACCAGGCGCGCCGCGAGCGCGCCCGCTTGCAGAACGAACTTGATCTGCGCATCCGGGACGAGCTGGTCGAACGCTGGCGGCTCGCAGCGGACAACGGGCGCTACGAGGCGATGCTTGAAAAGCTGGTCGCCCGGGAGATCTCCCCGGAAGAGGCCACCGCCGCCCTGACCGGAGGCGGGCCATGATCATCGGGCCGCGCATCCGCCTCAGGCGCCCGGAACGGGAAGACCTGCCGCTGTTCGTGACCTGGTTGAACGACCAGGAGGTCCGCGCAGGTCTATCCATGTACCTGCCGATCGGGTTGGCCGAAGAGGAGCACTGGTTCGAGGAGATGATCCGGCGCCCGCAGGAGGAGCGCGGCCTGGCAGTCGAGATCCCGCACGGTGAGGGCTGGCGGCCGATTGGGAGCACGAGCCTGTTTTCCTTCGACTGGCGTATCCGCAGCGCCGAGTTCGGCATCCTGATCGGCGACAAGACCGTCTGGGACCAGGGCTACGGGACCGAGGTGACCCAATTGATGCTGGACCACGCCTTCGGGACCCTGAACCTCAACCGGCTCCAGCTGCGCGTCAACGCCACCAACCTGCGCGCCAGCCGGGCCTACGAGAAAGCCGGATATACGCTCGAGGGCACCCTGCGGGAGGCCGTCTTCGACGACGGCGTCTATTCCGATCTGCACCTGATGAGCGTGTTGCGGAGCGAATGGGAGGCCGCCCGGGAGGCGGCCCCAGGGGCGGCCCCAGGGGGGGTGAGCGATGCCGGAGCTGCCTGAAGTCGAGACGATCGCCCGGGCGCTGCGCGGGGACAACGCCCCCCGCACGGCCGCCGTCTTCCGGGATGGGGGCGCGCCCGCGTCGATCGTCGGGCGGACGATCCGCTCCGCAGACGTTTTCTGGGACCGGACGGTCGCCGCGCCGGAGACCGGCTTTAAAAAGAAGATCGCCGGCCGGACGGTGGCCGGTGTCGGGCGCCGGGCCAAGTTCCTCGTCGTCCCCCTCGACGCCGGCGCCCTCGTCATCCATTTGCGGATGAGCGGGGACCTGCTGATTCGGCCCGCCGGCGAACCGCCGGCCCCGCACGACCGCGTCGTCTTCCATTTCGAAGACGGGTTCGACCTGGCTTTCAACGACACCCGCAAGTTTGGCCGGGTCTGGCTGGTGGACGACCCGGAGGAACTGTTCGCCGGATTGGGACCGGAGCCGCTGGGCGATGATTTCACGCCGGAGTGGCTGTTCGAGAATTTGCAAACCCGCAGCCGCCAGATCAA
>DATKDL010000082.1:0-3962 GCA_035512695.1 Anaerolineales bacterium
GCGCCCTGGCCGGCTGGCCAAGGTTGTTGTACACTGCCCCGATGTTGTTGAGCGTTCCCGCCAGCCCGGAGCGGTCGCCGACTTCTTCCCTGATCGGCAGAGCCTGCTGGTAGTATTCGAGCGCCCTGGTCCACTGGCCAAGATTGTCGTACACCGCCCCGATGTTGTTGAGCGTGACCGCCAGCCCTGAGCGGTCGCCGACTTCTTCCCTGATCGGCAGAGCCTGCTGGTAGTACTCCAGCGCCCTGGCCCGCTGGCCAAGATTGTCGTATACCAACCCGATGTTGCTGAGCGTAACCGCCAGCCCGGAACGGTCGCCGACTTCTTCCCTGATCGGCAGAGCCTGCTGGTAGTATTCGAGCGCCCTGGTCCACTGGCCAAGGTTGTCGTACACCGCACCGATGTTGTTGAGCGTTCCTGCCAGCCCGGAGCGGTCGCCGATTTCTTCCATGATCGTCAGAGCCTGCTGGTAGTATTCCAGCGCCCTGGCCCGCTGGCCCAGATAGTTGTACACCGCCCCGATGTTGTTGAACAGAACCCCCTGATCCTCACGAAGGTCTGCATTTCCTTCCGCTGCGCGCAGTCCACGCTCGTTCCAATCAATCTCATCCTGCCTCAGACCGCGGCGGGACATATATACCCTCAATGCCCAAATCCATTCAAACAACCCGGCGTCATCCGGATTCTGCTCCCAACCGTGGCGGATTTGCGGCCAGGCGGCTTCAATGGCCCGCCAATCTTCCCGATTTCGGTTCACCAGGGCGAGGAAATACTCCCGATGAGCGTGAACGGCTTCTTTTGTGAGGTTTACTCGGGCCGCATCGGCCAGCACCTGGTGAATTGTCAGTCGCTCTGCCTCCACTCCGAGCAGGTTCCGGGCGGCCAGGATTGCAAGAACCTTCGGGCCGGCTTTCGTCACGGCCTCCGCCGCCTCCCGGCTGAAACCGGCCGGCCGGGAGGCAAAGGCCCCCAAAGCATGGAATGCTTGTCGGGCCTCATCCGTCAGGGCCTCCATGCTCAGTTCGATCGTCTTCCGCAGGCTGACCCCCACGCCGTCGCTGCCCAGCCGGACCCCCGCCAGCGCGAGCCTTCGCTCAGGATCGGCCAATTCGTCAAGCGCAGCCTGCCCGACATCCGGAAACATCTCCGGATACAGGTTTTCTTCCCTGGATGACAGGTAGCCGCCCAGGAGCTCCACTGCCAGCGGCAGGCCTCCCATGGACTGAACCAGCGTCAGCACCTCCTCCGGATACGCCTGGACAACTTCCGGGGCCAGGGATCTTAACAACCCCAGCGCGGCGTCATCGGCCAGCGTTTCTACCACCAGCTCATGAGCGGCCCCGGCAAAACCGCGGGCAATCACCCGATCGCGGGTGGTGACCAGGTAGCCGCAATGTGGCCCCCCGACCTTGAGCGATTTCGCGGCCTCCAGATCCCAGGCATCGTCGATCACCAGCAGTATTTTCCGTTGGCCGATCAGGCGTTCGACCGCAGCCTGCCGGTCCTGGATCTCGTTCAGGTTTGACAGGTCCTCTCCCAGCGCCGTGCCCCATTCGTTCAATCGCAGCAGGGGCTCCCCTACGATCCCGAGCCCGGCCCACAGGACCCCATCCGAGAAATGCTCCAGTACACTTTTGTGATGGGCGATCGCCGCTGCCAGGGTGGTCTTGCCGGCGCCCGGTATGCCGTGCAGTGCCACAGCCGGAATTACACCAGGTTCGCTGCTTGTCAAACGATTCACAATCTCCTCGATAACCTGCGCCCGCCCTACCAGCTTGCGGGGCAGGTCGGGGACCCCACAAAACACGCTGACCGACTTGTCCAGCTGCGGGGTAAAACGATGGTGCTTTGCGATGATTTCCGCGATCTGGCTGCGCAGGATGGGCTGGCCGGTCGACACCGCGACCAGGTGAACTAACTCCGTGTAAATCCGCCCGGCCGAATCATGATCCAACCCTGCCGCGTTTTCCTGCAAACCGCTCATGACCTTCGCCCGAACCCATTCGGGGTCTTTGTAAACCCTGCCTGCGTCGGATTCGAAAGCGACCCGGTCCAGGACAAAATCCGCAGGGAGCCTGGCTGCCTCGATCCGCTCCGCCAACTCCGCCCTGGTGTTGGCAATGATGGGGTCGTTTTCCGAATAGAAGGCATCCCGGACGGCATCACGGTAGCGCTTCAGACCGCTTTCGATCGGCTTGAGGTCTTCACCCAGCTCGGTGCAGACGATGACGAAGGATTCCCATGTGGCCGGTGAGTCCTGGGCGAGGGTTTCAAGCCCCTTGATAATCTCTCGAGCTTCGGCAGCCGTAACACGATGATCCTTGACCTGGATCCCCATGCGCCGCACTTTGCCATCGCGCTCGAAACGCAGCTCCACATCCTCGGCCCCCTCAACCAGGATGGCCGAGAAGTCCGGATCGGGCAGCAGCTCGACCAGTCGGACCAGGGCATACCGGCTTTGAAAGCCAAAGCCCTTCAGCGCGACGATGCCCCCCATCGATTGCTTATCCAGGAGAGATCGACCCGGGTCTTCCGACTTCTTTATCGGTTCTTGTCCTTCTGTCATAGGACGGCTCGCTCCGGCTGCCCGGGACTCTCTACATCGGAAATTAGGCGGTTACCTGTCGTTCCCTTTTTCCACGGCACTCTTAATCAGGAAGCGACTTGCTGTGTCCACTATCATATCACCCGAGGTTCACCGATCCGAACTCCAAAAGGCCTCAAAGCGCGTGGTCCTGATACAATGGGTCCAGGTGAAATCGATGCAAAGGGTTGGACAGTCACCAAATCGAATTGAACCGCGCAAGCCCCCGGTCGCCGCTGCCCGCCTGATCCTGGCCGCTTTCACCTGTCTCGCCGCCTGCGCCGGACCGGTTTTCGAAGCGGGGCCATCTCCCCCCGCAGCTGCGTCCGCATCTGCGGCCCCGTCGCAAACATCGCCGGAAAATACCGGGGCTGGTCCGCCGGTCCTGGCCGGCTGCCAGGTCTTCCCCGCAAACAATATCTGGAACACGCCGATCGACAACCTGCCCGTACACGTCAACTCGGAAGCCTACGTCGAAACGATCGGCGCAGATACCGGTCTCCACCCGGATTTCGGGGAGGGCGCCTGGCCGCCCGGCAGCACCTCCCCGATCGGCATCCCGTTCAACCTCGTCCCGGGAAACCAGCCCGGCGTGCCCATATCCTTTTACTACCCGGACGAATCCGACCCGGGCCCCTACCCCATCCCCGAAAACCCGCTCATCGAGGGCGGCCCCGACGGCGACGGCGACCGGCACATCCTCGTCCTCGACACCGACAACTGCATCCTTTACGAGGTCTTCGACGCCTGGCCGGACGGAGCGGGCGGCTGGGAAGCCGGCTCGGGTGCGATCTTCGACCTGGACAGCAACGCCCTGCGCCCCGCCGGATGGACCTCGGCGGATGCCGCCGGGCTGCCGATCCTGCCGGGGCTGGTGCTGTACGACGAGGTCGCCTCCGGCGCGGTCACCCACGCCATCCGCTTCACGGCTTCGGAGACCCAAAAAGCGTATCTGTGGCCCGCCCGCCATTATGCGTCCGACATCACGGACCCCGATTACCCGCCCATGGGTCTGCGGCTGCGTCTGAAGGCGGGTTTCGACATCAGTGGGTTCTCCCCGGAAGTGCAGGTGATCCTGCAGGCCATGAAGACCTACGGCATCATCCTGGCCGACAACGGCTCGTCCTGGTACATCTCCGGCGCGCCGGACGAGCGGTGGGACAACGACACGCTCGTGGGGGAGCTGGCCCAGGTCCCGGGAAGCGCTTTTGAGGCGGTGGACGTATCGTCCTTGATGGTCGATCCGAATTCGGGCCAGGCGGGGGACGGGGATCCGGGCGACAGCTTTTTTACGTATATCCCGCTGCTGCTGCACGGTGCGACCCGGACCGCCTCCGGAAATCGTTGAGCCGTCGGCGCACCCGGGTGCGCCGACGGC
>DATKDL010000083.1:0-3056 GCA_035512695.1 Anaerolineales bacterium
CGCCCAGCAGGACGAAGACCGCCTCCGGCCATTCCTTTTTGACGAAAAGGACAACCCCCATTCCAAGAAAGGCCAGCACGAACAGGGCATCGGTCCAATTATCGAGATGGATCCCCCCGCCCGCCAGCGCCGCCGCCCAACCGCCCTCCGGTGCTGCAAACAGGGCCGCGATCATTCCGAGTGGCGACGCCGGCTCCCGGCCCCAGGCGGCCGAGCCGTTCAGAAACGCCAGCGGATCGCCGAAGGCGACCTGCAGGTAAAGGGTATACGCCAGCGTCCCGAGCGGGACGGCGGCTGCCGCCAGGAACCCGGCCCGCGGCGCCCGGTCTCCGCCAGGACCGCTCCGGCGGACCAGCCACTCGACGAACAGCAGCGGAGCGACGATCAGCCCCATGAAACGGGACAAACCGGCCAGGAACCCGGCCGCGCCCGCTGCCGCCCAGCGTCCCCCTCTGGCAAGCAGCAGCGCGGCGATCGCTGACAGGAGGAAGAGCGATTCGGAGTAGATCGCCGATCCGAAGAACGAGACCGGGAAGATCAGCACGTACCAGACCGCCCTATCGGCCGTCTCTGCCCCCCAGCGCAGATCCACCAGCCGGTGGAACAGTATCGCTGCCCCCAGCAGGGACAGGTTGGCCACCAGGATCCCTGAAAGAACTGCATCACCAATCAGCGGGAGCAGCGCCCGCATCGCCAGCGGCAGCAGCGGGAAGAACGGCACCGACGGGAGTTTGACCCCCTGATAGCGGTAGCCCTCTTCCACGATGCTGACATAAAACCCGGTGTCCCAGCGGCTTCCGAACACGTCGACCAGTGTGTTCTCGGTACCCCTTAAATGGTACGGCCCTCCCACCGGGTTGTCTGCCACGATCGGGGCGGATAGATAGGCGACCAGGGCGATACCGATCCGGGTCGCAAGGAAAACGGCCATCGAAACCCGGGTTCCGCGGGGGATGCGCTCAATATCCACCGATCCGGACTCCCGTTCGGTCTGGATGGACGATCCGCTCCAGCCGGAACAGCCGCCCGGCCGGCACCGGTTTGAAGACGAAGGTCCATTCCTCCGGGAAGACGTCGATATAGATCGGACGCCGATCGATCTCTCGTTGGACGAACAAATACATGCTTTTCCTGGGGACGAGGAAACGGTTGACGATCTCGACGTCCGGCCGCTGCCCCTCTACGAGCTGCAGGTACTGGATCGGCGGGATCGTCTCCCACCAGCCGAAGATGACGGCTTCCGGTTCAACACTTACCAGGATTCGCTCGGCCGCTTCGCGGGGTGCCCGATTGCCGGACAGATCGACCGCAGGCCCGGTCACGGCTGCGGCGATGAGGACCGTGCCCAGGATCGCTCCGTGCAGGACTGCCCGACCGCGACCGGCCGGTGCGCGGTCCTCGAGCGTCTGGTACCCGACACCCGCGAAGATCGCCCAGACCAGGTAGGTCGGCAGGAACATCGTCTCTTTATCGACGACGGCGTAATCGATGAAGAAATATGCTGAGAGGCCGAACATCAGGAGCAGCATCCCGGCCAGCAGCCGGTCCCGGCGCAGGAGAGCCCACAGCCCGATCAGACCGGGGAGGATTCCGATGAAAAGGAAGGCCCGGCCGAGAGAACCGGCGTAAAAGAGCGCTTCGTGCAGAAAAGCAGCACCCTGGTAGGCGAACATGCGCGAGGCGAACGCCCTGCCCGTCACGAGCCACCACATCCCGGAGACGGATTGGAGATCGACCGGGTGGAAGACGAGCTGATCGTCGAAAAGGCCCGCATAATTAAAAACCGGGTCGGCGGCGTACAAGAGCGGCAGATAGAGATAAATCGAGATGCCGGCCAGGAACGCTGCCGCAGACCCGAGCAGGTTTCCGGGCAGAAAGATCCGCCGGCCCGCGCGCCCGTTGACGAATAGGACCGCCCCCGGGACGAGCAGGACCGTCGCCAGGTGGTGACCCAGGCTCAGACCAATCCAGCCGGCGACAAGGCTCAGATTCAAGGCCGTCGGGTTATCCGCCCATCTCAGCAGCAGGACGATCTGGATTCCCATCAGGACGACCTGCAGCGTGTAGACCTCCGCGATCAGCGAGAGAGACCAGTAGATCGGGGCCGCGGCCATCAGACCGGCAGCCCCCGCCGCAGCCAGGCGGCCCGCCCCCAGGCGGCGCATGATCCGGTAGCCGATCCAGACACCGAGCGCGCCGCAGACCGCCGAGAACAGGTTCATCCGGAAGCCCATATCACCAAACGGGATCAGGGACCAGATGCGTCCCAACAGCAAATAGAGCGGGTAGCCGGTGGCGCGCATCAATCCGCCGGTGGTCGCGGCGATGGTCAGCTCCGCGCTGTCGAGGGCGTAAACGGTCGGTGAAAGCGTCAGGAGGTAAGTGAGAAGCGGGAGAATGAACACAGACGCCGAGAACACGATCTCGGTCAGGGTCTCGCGCTCGCGCGGGCCGCCCAGCACATCGAGCTTGAAGCGCAGCTTGAGAGGAATCGCGGTGGATGGATGCATATATTCAGTCTTTCAACTTCCCGCTCCAGGCAAGTTCTTTGACGGAAACCGGGCGCGAAAGTTACGGCTCCGGATGATCGCCGGCGATGAGGCCTGTACAGCTTCTTAAAATTATTATAAAATTAATTGCTTGCTACAGAAAGTTCTAAGTAAGACGGCATCGTTTGATTTGGAACCCCCTGTTTAACCAAGCAACATCCCAAAGGACTTCGCAGCCTTTCTGCGGATCCCTGACCTTTAAGGAGTTCCGAATCATGGCCGAGAAAGAACGTGGCATCGTTAAGTGGTTTAACGGGATGAAGGGCTACGGCTTTATCGAGCGCGAGAGCGGTGAAGATGTCTTCGTGCACTTCAGCGCGATCGTCGGTGATGGATACCGCAACCTCGTCGAAGGCGAGCGTGTGGAATTCGTCGTCGCGCAGGGCGATAAAGGCCTGCAGGCTCAGGAAGTCGTCAAAATTTAGAGCCCGACAGACACAAAGCGAAAACGGGGTGCGGGACCGGGCAAACCCGGTCCCGCACCCCGGTGTCGCTTAATTTGGTTAC
>DATKDL010000084.1:0-54017 GCA_035512695.1 Anaerolineales bacterium
TACCTGGCGTTCGGGATGCTCGCCGTCGGGTACACGGCCTGGAAATACGGCGCCCCGGCCCTCACCGAACGGTTCAGGGGGATTCCGACCGGGGCAGCCGGCGCGGTCTTGGCCGTTTCCGGGGCGCTCTGGCTTGCGCTCCTGTCCTGGTTCCTTTACCAGCCGTATACGGAGTCCTACGCGCTGGGCTATACCGACGTGAACCTGTGGGAGCAGACTCACACCAGCCTGTCCGCCTATCTGACCCATTGGGGGCTATTCCTCGTCGTCGTCATCGCCTGGATGACCTGGGAGACCCGCCAATGGCTGGCCCAGACACCCGCCGCAGCCGGGCTGCGGTATCTGCGTTCCCGGGTGGAGTTCATTGCAGCCGGGTTGCTGGCCGCCGTCGCCGTCATCGCCCTGCTGCTCTTCCTGGATGTATCCCTGGGCGCCGTATTGATCCCGCTTCTGTCCTGGGCCGGCATCTTGTTGTTTCGCCCGGGGATCACGGACCGGAAGCGGGCGGTCCTTTTCATGTTCGGAACAGGCGTTTTCCTGACGGCGATGGTCGAAACGATCGTCCTGTCCGGAGATATCGGCCGGATGAACACCGTCTTCAAGTTCTATCTCCAGGTCTGGGTGCTGTTCGGCCTGAGCGCCGCCGCCGCGCTGGCCTGGCTGCTGCCGGAGACGGAGCGCTGGCTGCCGTTCTGGGATCGGGGCTGGCGGCTGGCCGTCGGCCTGCTGGTCGTCGGGGCGAGCCTGTACCCGCTGCTGGGCGGTGTTGCCAGGATGCGGGACCGGGTCAACCTGGATGCGCCGATCACCCTGGATGGGATGGCGTACATGCCGTACGCAACATACTTCGACGAGGGTCGTGAGCTCTACCTGGTGGAGGACTACCGGGCAATCCGCTGGATGCAGGAAAATATCACCGGGACACCGGTGATCGTGGAGGGGCAGGTGGTCGAGTACCGCTGGGGCGCGCGCTATTCGATCTATACCGGTCTGCCGACGGTCCTGGGCTGGAACTGGCACCAGCGCCAGCAGCGGACCGGGCATGACATGGACGTCTGGGCGCGAGTTAACAGTGTAGCCGAGTTCTACACCACCACCAACCTCAACATCGCCCTGGAGTTCCTGGAGCAAATGCGGGTGGAATACATCATCGTCGGCCAGATGGAACGGGCTTTTTACGGTGGTCCCGGGCTCGATAAGTTCGACGAATACGAAGGACGTTATTGGGAGGAGGTCTACCGAGACGGGGAGACGGTGATCTACCGCGTGGTGGGCGGATGACGGTATTCGCCCTGTGGTACCTGGCGCTGACCGGGTTGGGCCTGGCGGCGTTCCCGCTTTGTTTTGCGCTGCTGCCGGGCCTGGCCGACCGCGGTTACGCCTTCAGTCGTATCCTGGGGTTGTTGGTCTGGGGTTATTTCTACTGGATGGGGGGATCGCTCGGGCTGCTCCCCAACAATTTCGGTGCGCTGGTGTTCACGTTTGCTGCCCTGGCCGGCGCGAGCGCCTTTGCGGCCGCCCGCATCGATCGCGCGGATCTGGTTGCCTGGTGGCACAGGAGCAAAGGGACCGTCTTCGTGGTCGAGGCGCTCTTCCTGGCGGCATTCGCCGGTTGGACGGTGATCCGGGCGATGAACCCCGAGATCACGGCCACCGAGAAACCGATGGAGCTCGCTTTTTTGAACGCCATCCTGCGGTCTCCCAGCTTCCCGCCGAACGATCCCTGGTTGTCCGGCTATGCCATCTCCTACTATTACTTTGGTTTTATCCTGGTCGGTATGCTGGCGATGCTGACCGGGACGACGGCGGGCGTGGCGTTCAACCTGGGGATCGCGGCGGTCTTTGCGCTTGCCGCGGTGGGCGCTTATGGGGTCGTCGCCAATCTGCTGGCTCGCACGGATGAAAGATCGAGCGGCCGCCTGCTCGGGTTGTTCGGACCGCTATTCGTTCTCCTGGTCAGCAACCTGGCCGGTTTCCTGGACATGCTGCACGCCCGCGGCTTTTTCTGGACCCGGAACGAGGGAGGCGAACTCGTTTCACCTTTCTGGCGCTGGGTCGATATGAAGGACCTGGTGAACCCGCCGGTCGAGCCGTTTGGCTGGATCCCGGAGCGATTTTTGTGGTGGTGGCGGGCCTCGCGGGTGATCAACGACACCGGTTTCACCGGCGGCCAGCAAGAGGTCATCGACGAATTTCCATTCTTTTCCTTCCTGTTGGCCGATCTTCATCCGCATGTGCTTGCGATCCCGTTCGTCCTGCTCGCGGTCGCGGTGGCGTGGAACGAGTTTGTCCGTCCCCAGGATGAGGCCGTCGTGATCTTCGGATACGATCTGGAGATCCCGAAGACCGGCCTGCTGCTCGGAGGGCTGGTGATGGGGGCGCTGGCTTTTTTGAACACCTGGGATTTCCCGATCTACGTGGCCCTGTTCACCGGGGCGCTCGTGCTGCGGAAGGCCGGTGAAAGCGGCTGGTCCTGGGGGGGCATCGGGCGCGCGGCCGCGGCGGGGGCGGCGGTCGGCGCCCTGGGGATCCTGCTTTATTTTCCTTTCTACGCCGGGTTCTCATCGCAGGCGGGCGGGATCCTGCCAAACCTGATCAATCCGACCCGCGGGACGCATCTCTGGGTCATGTTTGGGAGTCTGCTCGCGCCGATATCGATGTACCTGGGAGGCCAGATCGTCCGCGGCGGGTATGACGTCCGGTCCGGTGTGAAATGGGGTTTCGGGGCCGTGGCGGGGCTGTGGCTGCTATCGCTGCTTCTCGCCGGAGTGGTTGCCCTGGTGCCGGGTGCGCTCGAGGATGCGCTCCAGCGTCTCGGTGCGCCGGATGCGGGCGCCCTGATGATGGTTTCGTTCTCCAGGCGCTTCCTCTCCTTCGGCGGTTGGCTGACGATCGGCGCGCTGCTTGCGTTGGCGGCGGGATTTCT
The DNA here is from genome assembly GCA_035512695.1 of Anaerolineales bacterium. GTDB lineage: Bacteria > Chloroflexota > Anaerolineae > Anaerolineales > JABWBV01 > DATDOR01. The sequence goes on from DATKDL010000084.1 coordinate 2,927, forward strand.
GGTCCGGCCGGTCGGCCGGCCGGACTTTTATTTTACGGTCCTGATGATCGCCGTGGCGGGGCTGCTGATCGCGGGTCCCGAATTTGTCTATCTGCGGGATCTATTCGGGACCCGGATGAACACGATTTTCAAGTTCTACTACCAGGCCTGGATCATGCTTGGTCTGGCGGCCGCTTTTTCGACTGCACGGATCCTGACCCGCTGGCGTGGTCTCCCGGCCCTGGCTGGCGCTGCCGTTGTGGGGCTGGTCCTGTTTGCCGGGTTGACCTATCCGGTATTGAGCCTGGTGACCAAAACCGAAGGTTTCCGATCCGCAGGCGGGCTGGTCCTGGACGGGACGCTTCATGGCGCGTATCTGAACCAGGATGACCGGGCGGCGGTTGCCTGGCTGCAGCAGGCCGAACTGGGGGTGCTGGTCGAAGCGGTGGGGGGCTCTTATTCCAGCGGCGGGCGGATCGCGGCGCACAGCGGTCAGCCGAACGTGTTGGGTTGGGTTTTTCACCAGGGACAGTGGCGGGGCGGTTATGAGGAGGTCGGTTCGCGCGAAGGCGACATTGAGAAAATCTATACGTCGGGAAGCTGGGAGGAAACGGCTGCGCTGTTGGACCGCTACGGGGTGACGTACATTTACATCGGCGTGCTGGAGCGTTCGACATACCCGGTGAACACGGCGAAGTTCGAGCGGAACCTCCCGGTCCTGTTCGAACAGGGCACGGTCGTGATCCACGGTTATTCGCCCGGCGGGGATGCACCGTAGGGACCCGATGAAACCTATGGTGGCGGATGTTGGGGAAGCTGCGGCCCGGCTGCCGCATCCCCAACATCCGCTAAAGGGGATCGCTTATAATGTCGGCCATGGGTGAACTGTCTCGATTCAAGATTTCTCATTTCCTGATCGTCCTCATTCTCGTTTTGGGGGTTTTCGTCCGGTTGAACGGCCTTGGGGAGGCGCCGCTGAGCGATACGGAGGCGCGGGTTGCGCTTCAGGCGCGGGCGCTGGCAGGCGGAGGCGCGTATGGTGGTTCGGGTACGCATGCCGGGGCCGTTGCGCTGACCGGGCTGGTATTCTTCATTTTTGGTGATACGGATTTTCTCGCCCGGTTGGTGCCGGCGCTGGCGGGGGTGCTACTTGTGGCGGCGCCGTGGGTGTTGCGGGGCCGGATCGGGGAGGGGCCGGCGCTGGTTGCGGCGGCCGGTTTGGCGATCGACCCGCTGCTGGTGGGCGTTTCGCGCCTGGCGGACGGGCCGATGCTGGCGGCCGGTCCGCTGTTTCTCGCCATATCGTTGCGCATAGCCAATACCGGTGAGGGCGGTGCGAATGGGCGAATCCTGACCGGCGTGTTGGCCGGGCTGGCAATTCTGGCCGGACCGGGGGCCTGGCTCGGTTTGCTGATCCTCCTGCTGGTCTGGATTGCCGGACGGTTTGCCGGGATCCGGACGGAGACAGGGGTAGACCGGGCCGCATTTGGGCGGGAAGCAGCCGCTTTCGGTATCACCGCCGCTATCGTCGGGACGCTGTTCATGCAGGCGCCGGAAGGGGTCGGCGCCCTGGCAGGGGGCCTCGGCGCTTTCCTGCAGGGGTGGATCTCCCCACAGGCTGTGCCGGCAGTCCGTCTGCTGATCGGGCTGGCGGGCTATCATGGACTGGTGATCCTGCTCGCCGGTGCCTATTCCTGGCGGATGCGCGCCTCGGCTCCGCCCGCGATCCGTGTGCTGTGGCTGCTCGCGGTTGCGGCGCTGACCCTGGTCGTCCTCTATCCCGGCCGCCAGGTCGCCGATCTTGTCTGGGTCGTTACCCCGCTGTGGTTGTTGGCCGGTTCGCAAATCGCGGAAAAAATCGCGGTCGGGCCGGTCCCGGCATATCGACCGGCGCTGCTGGCAGGGGTCCTGGTCACACTGGCTGCCAGTTTCTGGGTCAACCTGGCAGCGCTTTTTAACGCCATTTCCATCGACCCGAACCTCTGGCTCCGGGTGCTCGTCATCACCGGTACGCTCGTCCTTGCCGGACTGGCGATCCTGCTGGTCGGGATGGGCTGGGATTCGGTTTCGGCGCGCACCGGCAGTATGTGGGCGCTGAGCGTCCTGCTGGTGTTTGGCATGCTGCACGGTTTTCTGGGCGGCGCGCCTTCCGGGCGGCGGGATCTCTGGCAGCCGGCTCCGGCCGCCGGTGAAGCGGCGCGGCTGAAAGAGACGATCCGGGAACTCGGCGGATGGACGCGCGGGGAGACGGCCTCCCTGGACGTCACGCTGACGACCGAATCGCCCGCCGCCGCCTGGGCTCTCCGCCGGTTTCCCAACTTGACCTATGGCGGCGGTTTCAGCCGGGATTCGCTCCCATCGATCGTCGTCACAGAGGGCGACGGAGGAGATTTCCGATTCACCTCTTCTTACCGGGGCCAGGGTCTCGCGTGGCGGGTGAACGTGAGGTGGGACGAGATGACCGGCCGCGATTGGCTGGGATGGATGCTCTTTAAAGAAGCGCCGGCGGCGACCGAGCAGATCGTGATCTGGGCCCGCGCCGATCTGTTCCTGACCGGGGGCGAATTGGTCGTCGAGGATCCGCTTGACACGATCGAGGATGGGGAGCAGGAGGAGATTATCCCGATCGATGACCCCGAGGACCTCTTCCCAGGTGGCTGATCGGAGTCGAGTCTCGATCATCGCGATCGACGGTCCTGCCAGTTCCGGGAAATCGACGATCGGCAAGGAACTGGCCCGAATCCTGGACTTCCTGTATTTCGATTCAGGCGTGATGTACCGCGCCGTGACCTGCCGGGCGCTGTCCCTGGGCCTGGACGTCTCGGACGAAAAATCGATCACCGATCTGGCCGAGCGGCTTCGGATCGAAGTCCGGCCTGCGACCGTTCCGGACGGGCGCGACAACGATCTTCTGGCGGACGGGGCGGATATCACCTGGAAAATCCGAGCCCCCGAGGTCGACGCCGCGGTGTCGACCGTCGCAGCCTTCCCGGGTGTCCGACAGGCCCTTAACAGGCATTTGCGGTCAATCGGTTCTCGGGGGAGGATCGTCATGGTCGGCCGTGACATTGGTACGGTGGTAATGCCCGAGGCCGATGTGAAAATTTACCTGATGGCCTCCCCGGAGGAGCGGGCGCTGCGCCGGTTCCGGGAGCGGGGGGGGCGCGGTGAGCCGGCCGATTACGCGGAAATCCTCGCATCAATCCGGAAGCGCGACGCGCTCGATTCTTCTCGAGAAACCGCACCCCTGCGATTGGCTCCGGATGCGCATTTTATAAACTCGGATGGGATCACGATCCCGGAGGTGGTGGACCAGGTTCTCTCCCTGGTCCGTGCGGAACAGAGACAGGCATAACCTGCTATGGCATACCCCCAATCGACCCAATTGAAGGCTCGCCGGTTCATCCTGAAATTTACATTCCGGCAGATTTTCCGGGCGACATTCCAAACAAGGATCAGGGGCTGGGAGAAGATCCCTTCTGAAGGTGCGTATATCATCGCGCACAATCACGTTTCGATCATTGAGCCGGCGCTGATCCTGTCCTTCTGGCCGGTCAACGCGGAAGCGATCGGGGCGGCCGAACTCTGGACCCGGCGCGGGCAGGCCGGGGTCATCAAAATGTACGGCACGCTTCCAGTCCACCGCGGCAGCGCGGAACGCGAGCTTATTCGGACGATGGTGTCCGTGCTGGAGGCCGGTACACCGCTCCTGATCGCCCCTGAAGGGACCCGCTCGCACACGCCCGGGATGGGGCCGGCCCAGGCCGGGATCGGATACATGATCGACCAGGCGCGCGTCCCGGTGCTCCCGATCGGCGTGATCGGCAGCACCGATGACAACCTGCGCGCCGCTGCACGCTTTAAACGCCCGCTGCTCGAGATGAATATCGGAGATCCTTTCACCCTCCCGGTGATCGAGGGCAGCGGTCATGTCCGCCGAGAAGCCCGCAAGGAGAACACGGAAAATGTCATGATGCGGCTCTGTAGCCTGCTCCCGGAGAACTACTGGGGTGTTTATGCCGACAAGTACCGCAGCACCCTCGAAACCGCGCGCTGACAGCCTGCGGCCCGAACTGACCCGCCTGCCGGAGCTGACCCCCCGGCGATTGGCGAACCGGGCCAGGATCGCCCGGATCTGCGCCGCGCTGATCCGCAACCTGACCCGGGCGACCTTCTCCGGGATTTCGAATTTTCCCGCCGCGGGTCCCGGCATCATCGCGCTCAACCACCTCGGTGATGCCGATGTCGCGATGATTGCAACGGCCCTGCCGGTCCAGCCGGAAGCGCTGGCCAAGGTTGAGCTGTACGATTTTCCGTTTGTCGGGTGGCTGGTCAATACCTACGGGGTCATCTGGGTCCATCGCGGCACGGCCGACCGGCGGGCGCTCCGGGCCGCGCTGGACGGACTGGCCGACGGCCGGTTCATCGCGATCGCCCCGGAAGGCCGCCAATCGATCACGGGATCGCTGGAAGAAGGGACCGGCGGTGCGGCTTATCTCGCGCTGAAGGCGGACGTCCCGGTCATCCCTTTGGCGCTCACCGGCACACAAGATTCAAACGTTTACGGAAATTGGCGCAGGTTCAGAAAACCGGCCCTGACCCTTACGATCGGCGAGCCGTTTCGCCTGGAAGAAGTCGGCAGCCCAAGCGAAACGCTCCATGCCGGCGCCGATGCGATCATGCGCCGGATCGCGGCGCTGCTGCCCGAATCATATCGCGGCGTGTATGTGGACTGAGCGCGCCATGCGGCCCAAGACGGAGCCCGCAGCATCCCAATACCGCCATGCAGACTATTTTTGGCGGAGAAAATTTTGCCGGTTTTTGCTGCGCACGATCGGCTTCACCTTGATGGTGCGGATCGATTCCGTCAAAGGTCTTGAAAATGTGCCTTCGGAAGGCCCGGCGATCCTGATGATGAACCACATCGCTTTCGTGGACCCGATCGTCCTGGTCCACGTCACGCCGCGCGATATCGTTCCGCTGGCAAAGACAGAGGCTTACCATTACCCGTTCGTCGGAGTTTTTCCACGCATCTGGGGAGTCATCCCGGTCGAACGCCAGGGGATCGACCGGCGGGCTGTCCAGAAGGCCCTGGCGGTGCTTTCATCGGGCGAGATCCTGCTGGTCGCCCCGGAGGGGACGCGGCAGGATGCGCTCACCGGTCCGAAAGAAGGGGCTGCTTACCTCGCCAGCCGGAGCGGGGCGCCGATCGTCCCGGTCGCGCTCGAAAACACGCGCGGGTTTCCTTCTCACCCGTTCTCGCAGCAGTGGCGAAGGCCGGGGGCGGATGTCCGGTATGGACGCCCATTCCGAGTGCGGGAGGACCACCGGCGAGCCCGGGGTCCGGTCCTGGCGCGGATCCTGGATGAAGCCATGTACGTACTGGCGGGGATGCTCCCGGAAAACCGCCGCGGCGAGTACGCCGATCTCGGAAGGGCGACGATGGATACGATAGAGTGGTTGTGAGATGAGCTTTCCGGTGTTCCTGCTTGGCGAAGGCGTCCGGGGGTTATCCTGGCCCGGTTTGGCGGGGCAGATCGCCTGGCTCGCGGCAGCGATAGCGCTCGCCTATCCGGTCTGGCAAGCGCGCGGGATGCAGTCTCGCCTGTCCTCTCGGGGAGTTTTGTTCACAGGCATCCTCACGCTGATTGCCGCTGCCGCCGTGCTGTTCGCAGGCGCCCGGTTTCCCCTGGAATCGCCCCTGCTCGTTCCCGGGAGGATCGGCCGGCAGGAGGAGATCCTGTTCCTGTTCGCGGCTGCGGTTCCGATGATGCTTGGCGCCGGGTACGGGGGGCCCTTCACGGCGACCCTCATCGGATTGGTGACCGGTGCAGCGCTGGCGTTTTTTTCTACAGGCAATCCCTTTACGATCCTGATCTACGGTGGACTGGGCTGCCTGGCAGCTATCTTTATCCGCCAGCGATACCGCACCCGATTTTACAGGCTGCTGCGCAGACCGTTCTTCACCGCCCTCGCGCTGGCGGCCGTCTACCCCGTGTTTTTTCTGGCCGGGGCAGTCCTGGGCCTGGACGATCATCTCGTCTTGCGGTTGAGCTACGGTTTCAGTGCGCTGCTGCCCGAGTGGCTCGCGGCGGGGGCCAGTCTGCTCGTCGCCGGGTTGGTCTGTGAATGGGTCATCCGCCTGTTCCCGGGCCGCTGGGGACACCCGGCGGCGCTGGTTCCGTCGCCGGCCGAACGCAGCCTGGAAACGCGCTCTTTCCAGCTGATGGGGATCTTTATCACCTCGGCAGTTCTGGCGCTGACCGTCGTCGGTTGGGCCGCGGCGCATCGTTCCGCGACCGACCTGATCGGGACCCGGATGGCCGGTTCCGCGGAACTGGCTGCACGCAACCTTCCCAACGCGCTGGATACCGGGCAAAGCCTGCTGCAGTTCTATCTCGCCGACCCACGATTGGGCGCCTCGGATGCCGGTTCCGCAGAATCCGCCCTGGACGAGAAACTCGAAACCGGGCTGTATTTTGCCGAACTGATCCTCGTCGATACGGGGGATGCGCCGATCGCACAGGCGTCGGTCGGGAACGGTGCAACTGCCCCATTCTCGGCCGTGGAAGTCTCGGGTTTCGACCTGGCCAGGCAGGGCGTGCCGTACCAGTATTACTCGAGCGGCGGCACGGAGGCCGGCGCGCCGATCGTGATTTCGTTTATCGCCCCGGTCCCTGGCAGCGAGCGGGTGCTGCTCGGCCGCAGCAAGATGTCCGAGAACCCGTTTTTTATTCCGCTCCTGGAAGGATTGCAGAACCTGGGCGAAATCACAGGGCTGGGTATGCTGATCGATGAGACCGGGACCATCCTCCACCACCCTGTCCCGGAGATGGTCGGAACTGCTTACGCCGGATCACCCGATCCCGGCGGTGGTTTGACCCGCTCGGCGACCCCGGACGGACGGCCGGCGCTCGTTCAATCGATGCGAGTCGACGGACGTTCCTGGCTGGTCCTCGTCGAGGTTCCGGTTTCGACGGTGCACGAGCTGGCATTTGACATCGCAGCGCCGTTCATGGGATTGCTCGTCGCCCTGGCCGTTACCTCTTTGATCACGCTGCGGTTGATCCTGCGCGTGGTGACCGGCTCCCTGCGGAACCTGACTCTCCACGCCGAGGGGTTTGCCCGCGACCGGAGCCGGCTGGAGACGCCGATCGAAACGGGTGGGGTGGACGAGGTCGGGCGGATGCAAGGGGCGCTCGAGTTCATGCGTGGCCGGCTGAAAGCGAGGATGGACGAGCAAGCCCACTTGCTGCGGGCCGGCCACGGCGCGGCCGGGAGCCTGGATTTCAGCCAGGCTGTGAAACCGATCCTGGCTGCCGCGCTTTCGAACGGCGCAGATTCGGCGCGCATTATCCTCGCGCCTGACGTGCTTCCGGATTTCGGGAACGCTTCCCAGCGAGTGTTCACAACCGGTCCGCAGGCGAACCGGTATGCCTATCTGGACGATCAGATTCTGGGCGTCATGGAGAAACTGGACCGCCTGTTCACAAGGAACCCGATCGGCCACCCGGGTTTTTCGTTCGAGACCGGTTCGGAAATTCCGGCCGGGCTGGCAGCGGTTCCGCTTCATCACGAACGAGAATACCTGGGGGCGCTCTGGCTCGGTTACGCCCACCGCCACGCATTTTCCGACGACGAGGTCCCGTTCCTGGCCACGTTGGCAGCGCAGGCCTCGTTGGCGGCCGCAAACACACGGCTTTTCCGGTCCGCGGAGTTGGAGCGCGAGCGCTTGGGTGCGATCCTGGAATCCACCCCGGACCCGATCCTGGTGACGGATCGGCAAGACCGGCTTTTCCTGGCGAACCCTGCTGCCGTCCGGGTCCTCGGACCAGGCCTGGCTTCCGGGACGGTGGATGCGATCGAAACCCTTTCCGAAACCCCGGACCTGTTGGCCCTGATCCGGTCCCGGGAGGAGGAACCCGCGGCCATCGAGGTTTCTCCACCGGGCGGTGGAACGTATGTGGCCAGGGTCATCGCGTTCCTCTTCAACGGCAAACGATCCGGCAAAATCACCATTTTACGGGATATTTCGCATTACAAGGAGTTGGACCAGGTCAAATCCAACCTGATTTCAAACGTCGGACATGAACTGCAGCAGCCGCTGGCTGTGATCCTGGGTTACACGACCATGCTCACGATCATCGGCGATCTCAACGAGGAACAGGAGAGCATCACCGGGAAGGTCTCATTTGCCGTTTCTCGGATGAAGGAAATGGTGGAAAACCTGATCCAGATGAGCAAGATCGAAGCCGGGGTGGAAATGAAACGCGAGGAGATCTCGCTCGTAGATCTGACCATCAAAGCGGTCCGGGAACGCCAGCCTTTGTCGTACGAGCGCCGGATTCAGATCTCGATCGCGCCGCCTTCCGAACCGATCCCCTTGCTCATCGGCGACGAGGCTTCGATCGAGAGTGCGATCGGCAACCTGGTCGATAATTCGGTCAAGTATTCAAACGACGGCGGGAATGTTTTGATCGAGTTCTCGGTCACGCAGGGCGGTGGGATGGTTCGATTCTCCATTCGGGATGAAGGAATCGGTATCCAGCCGGAGGACCTGGATCAACTGTTCGATCGTTTCTACCGGAGCTCACACCCGGAGGCAAAACTACGAAAGGGCACCGGGCTGGGCCTGGCAATCGTAAAGACCGTCGTCGACAAGCATGGCGGTCGGGTCTGGGTGGAAAGCGAACCCGGCAAGGGCAGCACATTCTTTGTCGAATTACCGGTTGCTGTATAATACAATTTTGGTGATAATTCCTTAAAGGGCGATATTATTTGGAAACCCAAAAGATCACGAACAACCTGACCCAGGCGGGCACTTCCGGGACGATCCGGCATCTTGATTCGGGCGTCGTCCTCAACGGCCGCTACCAGGTCCAGGATATTGTCGGTCTCGGTGGGATGGGGGCTGTTTATCGGGCCAGGGATCTGCACTTCCCGAAACTGGTCAAGCTCGCGGCGGTCAAGGAGATGGTCAACCAGACCCGAGATCCGGGCATCCAGCGCACGATCATCCAAAACTTCGAGCGGGAGGCCAATATCCTGGCCACACTGAGCCACCCGGCGATCCCGCGCATCCTGGATTATTTTTCCCAGGGCGATCGGTCGTACCTCGTGATGGAGTTCATCAACGGTAAGAACCTGGAGGAGATCGTGACCGAGCAGAACGGTCCGATCTCTCCGGAGCTTGCCGTCAGCTGGGGGATCGAGCTGTGCGACGTCTTGCAGTTCCTCCACAGCTACCAACCCGAGCCGATTATTTTTCGGGATATGAAACCGCAGAATGTGATGCTCAACCAGCACAACCGGTTAATGCTGGTCGACTTTGGGATCGCCAAGCATTTCGAGGTCGGCCAGCGCGGCACCCAGGTCGGCACGGAGGGGTATTCTCCGCCGGAGCAGTACCGTGGGGAGGCGACCCCGCAGGCGGACGTCTACGCGCTTGGGGCGACCCTGCACCACCTGCTTTCGAACCGCGATCCGCGCCTCGAAGCCCCTTTTTCGTTCGCCGACCGGCCGCTCAGATCGATCAACCCGCTCGTCCCGGCCGACCTTGAAGCCGTGATCAACACGGCCCTGCAGTACAACCCCGAGGACAGGTTTAAGGACGTAGCCGTGATGAAAGAAGCGCTTTTGATGGCCGCCAAACGGACGGGTTATGTGGGTCAAACCTCAACGATGTCCGGGACGGGCACCTCTCTTTTCTCGGACGGCGGGCAGGTCCGGCCGGTCTGGGTATTTGAATGCGAGGACGAAATCAGGGGTTCGCCCACGTACTTCAAGGGGAGCCTGTATGCCGGAAGCTATGACAACAACCTGTACGCCCTGAACAGTGCGACCGGCGAGTTCGTCTGGAAATTTCCGACCGACGGCGGCGTGGTCGGCAAACCCGCCGTTCTGGATACCCAGGTGATCGTCGGTTCCGAAGACGGCCGCCTGTATGCGCTGTCGACCCGGTCCGGCTCGATGATCTGGTCGTATCTGACGAACGGCCCGGTCCGATCATCTCCGCGGATTGCGGAGGGACACGTGTTTATCGGGTCGGACGACGGTTACCTGCACGCGGTGAACATCGCCGCGCACCGCCGGTCCTGGCGGTACGATTCGGGGGCCATGATCCGCTCCACGCCTTTTGTGAGCGAGGATTCGGTATTTTTCGGAACGGAGGACGGGGATTTTTTCTGCCTGGATTTCGGCGGCGGGGAGCGCTGGCGGTACCGGGCCAATCGGGCGGTGACGTCATCGCCGGTGGTTCATGACGGAGCGGTCTATTTCACCTCGCTGGATTGGACCTTGTTTGCGCTCGATGCCGAAAAAGGCTGGCTGCTCTGGCGGTACCGCATGGGGAAACCGTCGATATCGTCTCCGGCGATCTCGGAGCGCCTGGTCTTCGCTGGAGCGATCGACGGCAGCATGTACGCCGTAGATGCAAACACAGGGCGGGAATCCTGGCGCTTTCAGGCCGAAGGCCAGGTCAACGGCGGGGCGGTGATCTACAAGGACGCGATCTACTTCGGTTCGGTGGACCAGCATCTCTACTGCCTGGATTTCCGGGCGGGCAAGCTGAGGTGGAAGTTCAAAACGGATGGGCCCATCACGAGCACTCCGATCGTGTTCGATGACATCGTTTATTTCGGATCGGTGGACCGAAAAATCTATGCGCTGCTTGCTTGAAGGTTGCGGGCGGTGGAGGCGAGTCTGTGAAAAATTTATTTCGAAAAATTTTCAACATTCGGGATCCGGACGAAGAAAGAGAGAGCCGGATTGCGACGGCGCCCCTGGATGGCGAGCAGGTCGAAACGCCGCGTGACGACAGTCCGCCCCGGCTTGAGCCGGAGCAGCTGATCGTCGGTGCGGCCCGGTCCGTGGGAATGCAGCGCGACCACAACGAGGATTCCCTGTTCACCTTTACAAGCACGGTCGCGACCGAATCGACTTCGGTCCCCTTCGGCCTTTTCATCGTGGCCGACGGGATGGGCGGGCATCAATACGGCGAGGTCGCAAGTGAAACGGCGGTGCGCAGCATGGCCGATCACATCTTCACCAGGCTGTACCTCCCGGTTTACGGAATGAACGGCCGGCAGCCGGAAGAGTCGCTCCAGGAAATCTTCACCCAGGGCATTCTTGAGACGAACCGTCTCGTCGCCGACAAGGCACCCGGCGGGGGAACCACACTCACCGCGGTCGTCATTATCGGTAACCGGATGACGATCGCACACGTCGGCGACAGCCGGGCGTATGCGATCTACAAGGACGGACGGATGCAGGTGCTCACTCGCGACCATTCCCTCGTAAAACGGCTCGAGGAAATGGGTCAAATCACCGCGGAAGAAGCCGAAGTGCATCCCCAGAAGAATGTCCTCTATCGAGCCCTCGGACAGTCGGAGCCCTTCGAGCCCGACGTCACCACCGCGCCCGTCCCGCAGCCCGGCTTCGTCCTGGTCTGTTCAGACGGTCTCTGGGGTCTGGTTTCAGATACCGATATGTACCGGTTGATTTCGGAAGCGGAGAACCCGCATCGTGCCTGCGAGGCCCTTATCGCAGCAGCCAACGCCGCCGGCGGTCACGACAACATTTCGGCAATATTGATCCGCATGCCGGATTGAGGTCGATGTCGTCCAGGCAATTCGACAATCACTACGCCCGGTTGGGGGTGCCATTCGATGCGACGCAGCGAGAAATCCGCCGCGCCTATCATGGGGCCGCCAAGCGCCACCATCCGGATGCCAACCAGTCAACCGAAGCCACGGACCAGTTTCTGCGGGTCCAGATGGCTTTCGATATCCTGTCCGACCCCGAAACGCGTGCAATCTACGACCAGTCGCTGGAGATCCTGGACGACCAGGCCGGGTTGGCGGTGTCGACGGTGATGAACAGGAAAACGATTCCGGCTGCGCAGGAATCCCAGTTATTTTACGCGATGGTGACACTTCAACCGGTCGCTCCGGAAAAAAACGAAGGCACCCCTCCGATCAACGTCTGCCTCGTGGTGGACACCTCCACCTCGATGAAGGGTCAGCGCATGGATATGGTCAAGATCACGGCCCGGCGGATCCTGCGCCAGCTTCGGCCGGGGGACGTGTTTTCGATCGTCACGTTCAGCGACCGGGCGGAAGTCATTATCGAGGCGGCCAAAGATCGCGATTTGAACAAGACCGAAGCCCGCATCAGCCAGATCCAGGCCGCCGGGGGGACGGAAATTTACCATGGGCTGCGGATCGGCTACGAACAGATCCTCCGCTACCACCGCGCGGCGAATATCAATCACCTGGTCCTGGTCACGGACGGCCACACGTACGGGGATGAAGACAAATGCCTGGCGCTCGCCGAGAAAATCCGCCAGAGCGGGATCACGATCAGCGCTCTCGGGTTAGGGAACCAGTGGAACGAGAAATTCCTGGACCGCCTGGCCAGCCTCACCGGCGGCTCGAGCATGTTCATCGCATACGCACGGGATATCAAGCAGTTTCTCGAGCAGAAGTTCGATGACCTCCATAAAATATTCGCCGAGAATATCCGTCTCGATCTGGATCCGTCTTCGCCGGAAGTCTCGATAAACTACATTTTCAGAATGCAGCCCGAACCGACCCGCCTGGAGCCCCAACAGTCGACGACGCTCGGCAATCTCGGTGCGAGCGAGACGTTGGTCCTGCTGCTTGAATTCATGATCGAACCGACCGGCATGATAGACGAGCCCCTGCGCATCATCTCCGGTGAAATCCGATATGAGATCGCCGGGAGAGTGATTCCGGCCGGCCGGGCGCATCTATCGATCGATCTCCCGATCAAATCGGAAACGCTTCCCGAGTTCCCGCCGCCGGAGATCGTCCGGGCAATGTCTCGCCTGACCCTATACCGCATGCAGGAGAGTGCGCGGACCGATCTGGAGGCCGGAAATTACGAAGCCGCCACGCGCCGCCTGCGACACATGGCCACGCATGTTCTGGCTGCTGGAGACCATGAACTGGGGTCGACGATCCTGACCGAAGCCGCCCGTCTTGAAAGCGGGGCTCACAGGACGAGATCGCTGGGGAAGGCGGTCATGTACGGAACGAAATCCTTGCTTCCGCTGGTCGAGCCCCAGGCGGATCCGGACAGGAAGAAATGAGATGGTCGTCTGCACAAACTGCCGCCACCCTGAAATCCTCGGCGCCCTGTTCTGCAGCGAATGCGGTCACAGGTTGGATGCCGCGGAAGGGCTGCCGACCGATTCGTTTGATCCACCCCTATCGGGCCGGCGTGATGAAGGCCTGGAGGGCGGTGGAAATATTGCCACGGCCGGTGGCGGCCGGGTGATGCTGTTTTTCTACCAACACCAGGCCTATATCCGGTTGGATGAGAACCGGGATTATTCGCTCGGCCGGATCAATGATGGCCAATCCGTCTTGCCGGATATCGATCTCTCGGCGTACGAGGGCTATAAGAACGGCGTTTCGCGTGTGCACGCCTCGATCCAGATTTCCCCGCGGCGGATCAACGTCGTCGATCTCGGATCGTCGAACGGTACCTTCTTGAACGGTCGGCGCCTCACGCCCCAGGTTCCATATTCAATGGCCGATGGGGATATCCTGATCCTGGGAAAGCTCGAGGCACGCGTGGAGGTAAATCCGATCGGATGAAAGGTGAACTTCTCCCGGGAAGCACGCTCGGCAAGTGCAGATTGCAGGTAATATTTACCCATTAAACGAAAAGGAGGCATCCATGCCTTTCTCGCTCATCGTTCATATTTCAGATGAGGACCCCGTTGTCGGAGAAGCGGAGGAACTCCCCGAAGTCGACCATTTCCTGGTTCGGCTGACCAACCCGCGGCGCCTGGACGGAAAGGCGCTCCACTATATCACTCCCGGCGTCTCCGATATTTTCTTGCCGATGCACCGGGTCAGCTTTATCGAGCTGGTGCCGTCTGATGAAGAAGAAATCATCGGCTTCGTCCGCGAGTGAGACACAGCGAGATTCTATGAACGTGGACGCCCAATTCGCCAACCGCCGGGTGCTGATCGTCGAAGACGAACGCCGGATGGCCCGGTTTATCAGGCTTAACCTGGAGCACGACGGTTTCCATGTCATGGAAGCCGTGCTCGGGAAAGAGGCCGTACGCAAAGCCCGCGAGGACCTGCCGGATTTGATCCTGCTGGACGTGATGCTCCCCGATATCGACGGCTTTGAAGTGCTGCGCCGGATACGAGAAGTAAGCGACGTCCCGGTGATCATGCTGACGGCCAAGGGGGAAGAGGAAGACCGGGTGCGTGGGCTTGAGTTGGGCGCGGATGATTACGTTCCCAAACCTTTCAGCCCGCGCGAACTGGTCAGCCGCGTGCGAGCGGTATTGCGCCGCTCGGAAGTCGTCCGGAGCGCCTCACGCGGTCCGATCGAGGTCGACGATCGGCTCAAGATCGATTTCGACCGCCGCGAAGTCTGGGTCGCGGGCGCGCTGGTAAAGCTCAGGCCGACCGAGTACCGCCTGCTCTACCACCTCGTGCAGAACGCCGGATGGGTATTGACCCACGACCAGATCCTGACCAAGGTCTGGGGCTACGAGTACCAGGACGAGCCCCATTACGTCCGGCTTTACGTCAACTATCTTCGGCAGAAGCTGGAGGAGAACTCGTCTGATCCCAAATACATCCTGACCGAGCGGGGAGTCGGCTACCGGTTTGTGGACTATAAACGCGAGCAGGAGAGTTGAAATCAACCGTAGGGGGCTACGGCTAATCGGATAGTGCGCGCAGGTAATCCCAGGTGTAGATCCCGAATTTGTGCCCATCCGCCCAGGCGATCGTGATCCCGTAATTCCCCACAGGCTGGATATCGGCCAGTTCGTTTTCCCGGGCGTCCCTCAGCGGGATCGTGAAAACCTCCGGATCGGGCGTGCTGCGCATGTTCTCGTGCCCGCCCCGGCATTGGGCGCACGGACAGGCCGCCCGCAGGAGCGGGAACGGGATGTGACTCCGCCCACCGTCCTCCCATTCGATATGCAGGATCCGTTCTGAGCGGTCCGCTTTCAAGCTTTTCGGTTTGTGCTCATTCAAGATGGACCCCCGCCAGGGTCTTGTCGATCATTTCCAATCCGGCCCGGATCTCGGCAGGCCCCGAGACGAGCGGCGGTGCGCAAAAAATCAGGTTCCATTTCACGAAGGTGCTCATCCCGGCCGTCCGCAGGCCCGCCGCAATCGATTTGACCGGCGCGCTCAACGGCGCATTGAACTCGCTCAGCGGTTCCCGGGTCTCCCGATCGCGGACCAGTTCGATCACGTAATGCAGCCCGGCGCCGCGCACTTCGCCGATCATTTCATGCTTCTCGGCCAGGTCGATCAGCCCGGCGCGCAGCTCGACTCCCAGCTCCCGCGCCCGGTCGACCAGGCCCTCGGACCGGTACGCTTCCACCGCGGCCGCTCCGGCCGCACACCCGACCGGATGGCCGCTGTAAGTCAGCCCACCGGCAAAGACCCGGTCGTCGAACGCGGCCGCCACGGTTTCCGACATCATCACGGCCCCGAGCGGGATATAACCGGCGGTCAGCCCTTTTGCGATCGCGACGAGATCCGGCTTGACCCACGGATAATGGTCGATACCGAACCACTTCCCGGTGCGGCCGAACCCGCTCAGGACTTCGTCGACGATCAGGAGCAAGCCATATTTTTCCTTGAGCGCCTGGATCCCGCGCCAGTACTCGTCGCCTCCCTGGATGATGCCGCTCGTGCCGGAATAGCCTTCCAGCAGGATCGCGGCGATATTTTCCGGCCCTTCGAGGCGGATGATATCCTCGACCATTGCGACCACCGCCCGATCCCCTTCATCCTGCGTGCGACCATCGTAAAGCGGGCTTCGGTAGGCGTACGGGTCAGGCAGCCGGACGATCCAGGGCACACCGGGTTCGTTCGCCAGCCGGCGCGGGTCTCCTCCGGCGGACATGGCCCCGAAAGTGGCCCCGTGGTAGCCGCGATAGCGCGTGAGGATCTTCTGGCGGCCGGTCGAGAGGCGGGCCAGCTTCATGGCGTTCTCGATCGCGTCCGACCCGCCGGTCGTAAAAAATGCCTTCTTCAGGCCGTGCGGTGAAATCTCGGCCAGCTTCTCGCCGAGCAAGGCGCGCGGCTCGGAGGCCAGACCGGGCATGGCGTACTGCAGCCGATCGAGTTGCTCCTTGATCGCCGAAATGACGGCCGGATGGCCGTGGCCCAGGTTCAGGTTGAAAAGCTGGGAAGACCAGTCGAGGTAGCGCCGGCCGCCGGCGTCCCGGAAATAGGCGCCCTCGCCGCCGGCGATCGAGATCGGGTTCCAGGCGTTTTGGGCGGTCCAGCTCGTGAGGGTGAATTCCTTGTTGCGGTCGACCAGGGCTTCGTGTGCGTTGCTCATGCCGGCTGCTGCCAGTCGATCAGGGCGGTGGCGACCCAGGTCGGTTGAGGCGATTTGTAGAGTTCGTCCGCATTGCTGTAGGTGATGTCGACGATCGTCCCCTTCATGGGTCCCCGCAGATACGTGAAGAGCTGGCCGGCGTCGCGCGCATCGCTCTTTGCCCGGACGCAGTGCTGGTTATAGCCCCAGAAATCCTGCCGCTCGAGCAGGTCGATCCCCTCCTGGATGGAGCGGCGGGCGAGGTCCAGGCCGCCATCGTGCGGGAACATGGATTCCCCGGGCGGGTCCCCATAGCCGAGGCCGTGGTGGAACGGGTCGGCGGTGCTGACGATGACGGCGTCGCGCGCCAGGTTGGCGGTCTCCTCGATCCCCGGCAGGCTGCCCGGATTGCCCCCGGCCAGGTAAGGATAGCGTTCGATCACTTCCGGCCCGGCGATCCCGCGGCGGCGGGTTTCCGCTTCCCAGAAGTGGCGGAAGCTGACCAGGGCATGATCCGCCCGCCATTCCCGCCGGCCGGACGGAGTGCCTGGCCCCTGGATTCCGCAGAAGCGGAACTCGGTGTGCGGTACCCCCGCGGCGACCTGCTGGCGGGCCCATTCCATCTCATCGGTGAAGGCATGCAGCACACTGATCACCAGGACGCGGTCCGCCCCGCTGTCCAGGCAGGCGTGGACCGCAGCGGCGATCTGGTGCCCGCAGTCTTTCACCCCCGCGTGCGGGAAGATGAGGACGCCGCCGCGCCGCAGGGTGTCCGAGAGGTCCCACGCCCGGGCGCGGTCGAGCAGTTCCAGGGTGCCCCGCTCACCCAATTCGGCGTGTTCGCGGGCGTAAAGTTCGTGGATGTCCTGCTGGAGCTGGACGCGGTCGTATTCCATACACGCGGTATTATAGCCAATCTCGACAGGCGTGATCACACGGCGACGGGAATCCAGAACGTGAAGTCGCTCCCACCGCCGCGGATATCGCTGACCCTGATTTCGCCCCCGTGCGCCTCGACCACCATGCGGCAGAACGCCAGCCCGAGCCCGGTCCCCTTACGTATCTCGGAATCGTTTTCGGGGACCTGGACGAATTTTTGAAAAATCTTTACTTTGTATTCATCCGGGACTCCGGGACCGTTATCCCGGACGGAGACGATCAGCCGCTGCTCCCGCTCGAGCGCACGCACCAGGATGCGTCCTTCGCCCGCCTGGATATACTTGGACGCATTCCCAATGAGGTTATCGAGCACCCGGCCGATCAGCTGGGTGTCAAACGACGCGCGCATCTCCGGCGGGCATTCGAGCGTCATCTCCTTTTCCTCGGCCTCCATCTGGGGTTGGAACGCCTCCACCACCGCCACGAGCACCCTCGGTACCGAGACATCGGCGCGTTTCAGTTCGAGTTCTCCCGCTTCGTACTTGCTCACCGTCAGCAGATCGTCGACCATGCCGGACATCCTCCGGGTGGCGTCCTGCGCCAGGGTGGTGAACTTGCGCTGCTGGATCGGGTCCCGGTCCGTCATCCGGATCAGGTCGATACTCGCCGAAATCGCTGAAAGCGGGTTCCGAAGATCGTGGACGATCATCCGTGTCAGGTCGTCGCGGATCGCCTCGGAACGCTTAAGGTCTGCGAACGCCCGGTTCAGATCCCTGGCCCGTTCGAACAGGATCCGGTCTCCCCGGTTTACGACAAACAGGAGGGCCACAAACAGGACCAGGGCGGACGAGCCGGCGATCGTGATCCCGGTGACGCGCGCCGCGCGCGCGGCCGCGGTCAGATCCGGCAGTGCGTCGACGATTTCCACCACGCCGATCGGTTCTGCTCCTCCGGCGTTCAACAAAGGTGCGAAGATCCGGATCGTGTGGACCCCCGAGACCCCCTCGTAGCCCTCAGGCGGGCTTGCGGGTTCGAGGATCTGGGCCACGGTGTTCAGGTTCAGCGCCGTCGCGAAATGTTCGAACTTTCCCCCGGAGATCATTTCCCCGGCCCGCCCGGCGGAGCCGCCCGTTTCCACGGATGCCGTGCTGTAATCGCTGAAGATCCGCCCGTTATGGTCGTAAATGTAAAAACCCAGGGCCGGCATTTCTTCGAGCGCGGCCTCGTAACCCCTCAGCTGGGCATCCGGGGACAGCCCGGGGTCGAATTCCGCGCCGGTCCCCCGGACGAAATCGTTGGCCCGGATGTTCGCCTGCCGGAGGATTTCTTCGGAGAGCGAGTGGGTCGCGGCTGCGCTGTATAAAAATGTGCTGGCCAGGACGAGGAGCGCGGTCACGTTCAGCGAGACGGCCAGGAAATAGCGCAGCAAATTGAACCGGCGCGCATGTTCGTATTCGGCCACTAAAAAATAGCTCCCGAGCAGGAAGCTGACCAGCATCAGGAAGTGGTACATCCACCAGCTCAAGAACCAGACATCGAACTGGTGCATGCTGACCGCTGCCAGCCCCAGCCAGAACGCGATGTAAGCGAGGATGGCATCGGTGATGCTGTGCGTGGCGCGCCAGATCCGAAAGAAATTCACGGCAGCAAACAGCCAGAAGATCAGCGTCGCAGAGAAAATCGCAAGCTGGTGCCAGGGGGCGGCCTGTTCTTCGATCGCGGTCAAGATCCCCGGCCACCCAAGGGCCACCAGATAATAGCCCCCGATAAAAACTGCCGTCATCCACAGGACGACACGCGGCGAAATGATCTTCGGATACCACTTTAAATCGTTGATCGAGCCAACCGCGAAAAGCGCGCCGCTGACCATCAGGGTGAGCCAGGCAGACCACTGCAAAAGCGGGCTGAACCCGGCGATCAGGATGCCCGGCGTGGCGAAACCGTGGCTGAAGAACAGGACCCCGATCGCGGCGAACGCAACCGCGCTGAGAAAGTGCCGCGGCGCTGCCCGGCCGCCGAGCGTCCAGGACAGCAGGATCGAGATCACCGCTGCTGCAAACGTGGTGAACGTTACGATATAGAAATGGAAGACCTGGAGAACGGCCCGCTGGTCCGCACCGGATCCGAGCCGCAGGTACAGGATGTAGATCAGCGGGGAAAGGACAAAAAGGATAACCCCGATGCGTCTCATGCGTTCCTAGAGCGAGACTTTGACGGCTTCATCAAAAACGCCCAGGGTTTCGTCGATGATCTCATCCGTATGCGCTGCGCACATGAACCAGGGTTCTTTTCCATCCGTCTCCGGCATCACGCCGCGTTCGATCATTGCCATGCTGATCTTCTCGTACAGTTCGGCGTCCTGTTCTTCATAGTCACGCACGTCGCGGGGGGGGATCTCGGTCCCGAGGGCGTAGCCGAACATGGGCGGCAGCCCGGTCATGACGTGCGGTACTCCGCGGCGGGTCAGGATCTCGTCGATTCCATCCCTCAACCGCCTCCCGGCGGCGTGGACCCGGGCGATGACGGGTTCGCGCTCCAGGATATCCAGCGTCGCCACGGCCGCGGCGGCGCCGATGACGTTCCCGTTGTAGGTCCCGGTGTGGATCATCTTTCCGGGATCGATCGTCATCATGACCGCCTCTTTCCCCGCGATCGCGGCGACGGGGAAGCCGTTCCCGAGAGATTTGGCATATGTGACCAGGTCGGCCCGGATGTTGAAGTATTCCTGCGCCCCGCCGTTGGCCAGGCGGAAACCGGTTTTGACCTCGTCGAAAATCAGGACGATCCCGTATTTATCGCAAAGCTCCCGCAGTTTCTCGAGGAAGCCGGGCATCGGTGTGATCCCGGCCACGTTGCCGAGAGACGGTTCGACGATGATCGCCGCCGTCTCCCGCCAGTTTTTTTCGACCGCCTCCTCGATGCGCTCGACATCGTTGTACGGCACAACGATCAGCAGGTCCTTGATGACCGCCGGGATGCCGGTGGACACCTGCACGGGGGTCGGGTTGTCCCGCGAACCCATTTTGTCTATGGGGGAGTTGGCGGTGCTGAACAGGACGTAGTCGTGAACGCCGTGATACTGGCCTTCGAATTTGAGGATCTTCTCGCGGCCGGTGTAGGCCCGGGCGATCCGGATGGCGTGCATCGTCGCTTCGGTGCCGGTGTTGGTCAGCCGGATCTTGTCGACGCCGGTCAGGCGCTTGATCCGCTCGCCGGCATCGACCTCGTGCGGCGAAGTGAAGGCGTAAAGGGTGCCGTCCTTGATCACCTCGGCGACGTAATTGACAACGGTCTCTTCGGCGTGCCCCAGGATGATCGGACCGAACGCCAGCCGGTAATCGATGTAGCGCTGGTCGTCGGCGTCCCAGATATAAGCGCCTTTCCCGCGTGCGATGATGGGGGTATCGTCGTCGCCCCAGTACCTGAAATTCGAATTGACCCCGTAGGGAAAGACATCCAGAGCCCGTTTGAAAATTGCCTTGGCTTTCTCGCCTTGCAGTTTCATGCATCCTCTCCTGAATTGACACAGACATCCCGGAAAGCTGAACTCGCTGCCCGGATGTCGATTGCGCGTCATTTTACCTGAAATTGAAGGAAATTGTCCGAGGGGCTAGATTGAACACTGATTTTATTTACCGATAAATCCCGCATCTACCTTGAGATTCCCCTCCCGGCTCGCCTTGTTCGCCAGTTCGTCGCAGCGCTCGTTTTCCCGGTGACCGGCGTGGCCTTTCAGCCATTTCCATTCGATCGAATGCCGCCCGGTGAGCCGGAGCAGCTGCTCCCACAAATCCCGGTTCTTGACCGGGCGCTTATTTGTCGTTTTCCACCCGTTCAGGACCCAACGCTTCACCCAGGAGGTGATTCCGTTCTGTACGTATTTCGAATCGGTGAACAGCCGGACCTGGGCCGGCTGTTTGAGCGCTTCGAGAGCGGCGATGACCGCCATCATCTCCATGCGCTGGTTGGTGGTCTGCCGGAACCCCTGCGAAAGCTCTTTCCGCCTGCCTCCGGCAATCAGGACCACGCCGTACCCGCCGGGGCCGGGGTTGCCCCGGCAGGCACCGTCCGTGTAAATTTCGACGATCTGCAGGTCCGCTTCCATGCGCCTATTCCCGGCCGTACGGATACCAGAAGTCCTTCAACGTCCCCCCCATATCCCAATGGACGTGCTTGGCCTGGGTGAACTCGTCGAGCCCTTCCTGCCCCAGCTCCCGGCTCCCGCCGGACATCTTCATCCCGCCGAACGGACCGGCGTAGTTGTCGGTGAGCGGGTCGTTGATCCAGATCGTGCCGGCCTGGACTTCCTCGTAAAACTTTTTGACCAGCCGGGCGTCATGTGTCATCAGGCAGGCGCCCAGGCCGAACGGGGTGTCGTTCGCCAGGCGGACCGCCTCGTCGAACGATCCGTATCCCATCAGTGGGATGACCGGTCCGAAAGTCTCTTCGCGCATCACCCGCATGCTGTGATCCACACCGGTCAGCACGGCCGGCTCGAGGAAGAAACCCCGCTCCAAACCGGACGGCCGGTTCCCACCGGTCAGCACCTGCGCGCCCGCGTCGACCGCCTCCCGGATATGGCTCTCCACTTTTTCCCGGAACCGGTTCCGCAGCAGCGGTCCGAGATCCGTGTCCGGTTCGAGGCCGTCGCCGAGCTTCAGCTTGCTGACGAAATCGGTCAGCTCTTCGGCGAACCGGGGCAGGATGCCTTCCTGGACGTAGACCCGTTCGGTGCTGGTGCACACCTGCCCGGAGTTCAGCAGCGCCGAATACGCCAGCGCAGAAACGGCGACTTCCATATCCATATCCGGCGCGATCACCATCGGGTCCTTCCCGCCCAATTCGAGGTGCAGCTTCTTCATCATCGGACCGGCCAGCGAGGCGATCCGCTGCCCGGTCTCCAGCGAACCGGTGAAGGCGATCATCGGGACGTCGGGGTGCCGGACCAGGACCTCGCCGGTTTCGGGTCCGTACCCGGTCACCACGTTGACGACCCCCGGTGGGAAATCCTGGAAGGCGATCTCGACCAGGCGCAGGGTCGTGAGCGGCGTGTATTCGGAAGGCTTGATCACGACGGTGTTGCCGGTCGCCAGCGCCGGGGCCAGCTTCCAGGCTAGCAGGAGCAGCGGGTAATTCCACGGAACGATGCACCCGACCACCCCGTAAGGCTCTTTGAGGATGAAATTGAACTGGTCCGGGTCTCCGGGGGGGATCACCCTGCCGCGGTCGTGGCGCCCGAGTTCGGCGTAGTAGTCCAGCGTGTTGTGCGTCCAGAGCAGTTCTTCCTCGTTTTCGACGTACGGTTTGCCCTCCTCGCGGGTCAGCAGGCGGATCAGCTCGTCTTCGTGGGCCCGGATCCGGGCCGCCGCTTCATGCATCATGGCGGCTTTTTCTGCTGCCGGGACGGCCCGCCAGCCCGGATAAGCCTCGCGGGCCGCCTTCACGGCCGCTTCCACGTCGGCCGCCGTTCCGCGGGGCACCTCGGCGATGACCTCCTCCGTGGCGGGGTTCAGCACCGCGATCCCCTCCGTGGCGCTGCCGGCAGTGAATTTTCCGTTGATGAACATCTGGTGCATAAGGTTCCTCCAGGTCAGATGATTTTGAAAAACGGGTGCGAGCAGGGGGCCTTGCTCCCTGCTCGCACCCGTTTTTCAAATATGTCGAAGTCTGCTACAGCGGCGGCAGCAGCTTCTGGCAGTTGGGGCAGTTCGTCTCATTCGACCGGACGACGAAACCGCAGTTCAGGCAGGTGCGGGGCTGGACGTCCCCCAGTGGGGCCCCGCAGGCGATGCAGCGGGGCTCACCGACCGGGTTGGCGGTATTGCAGTAATCGCAGACCATCCGCCTGAGCCGCTCGGAGAGCTCGTGCCCGGCCGCCTGGGACCGGGTAAAGGCCTGGATCGTTTCCATAACCTTTTCCTGCAGCTGCATGGATTCGATATCCTGGGCGATGTCATCGAGCCGGCCGAGCAGG
Source organism: Anaerolineales bacterium (assembly GCA_035512695.1). Taxonomy (GTDB): domain Bacteria; phylum Chloroflexota; class Anaerolineae; order Anaerolineales; family JABWBV01; genus DATDOR01. The sequence continues at coordinate 26,094 of DATKDL010000084.1, forward strand.
TTGAAAGGGCTTCTCAGCGCGGCGAGCGCCGAGGTCCCAAGGCTGGCGGCGACCCCCAGCCAATTTTGCTGGCCGACCTGGACCGAGACCCCGACATCGACCTGCTGGAGCGTGACGGTCATGGCGGTTTGCCCCCCGGCGCGAGACATCCGGTCGGTGGCGATCTGGACGATCACCTGGTCGCCGTCCCCGATCTGCTGGGCCCGGAGGTTGCCCCGGTTGAAGGCGGCGATGAGCTTGTTGGCGATCTCGGCGGGGGTTAGATTTCCGTGATAGATTTTGGTTTCCATGGGTTTTGTGGATTATAGTATAGGGTGAACGAAGAATGAAGGACCATATTATTTGGGCATAGGTCGTGGGTGAGATGGTTCTTGGGATGGAACACTGCAAATGCCAACAAAACCGCAATTAAAATTGCTTCACCGTGCCATTCTGCTCGCCTCCGCCGCGCTGTTTCTCTGGATCCTATCCCCCAATCTCGCTCACGCCGGGAATCTTCACCAGCAGCCCACCGGCTCGATCGCGACCGTGACCGGGACGCCTTCCGGGCCGATCGTGACGGTCAATACGGACAACCCGCAGATCAACGTCCGGTCCGGGCCGAACACGTTTTACCCGGAGGTGGGGGTGCTGATCGCCGGGCAGCAGGTCGTGGCGACCGGGCGGACGCCCGGCGGGGATTGGATCCAGATCGTGTATCCCGGCGTCCCGGGTGGGCTCGCCTGGATCTACTCCGGGCTGGTGACGGTCGGTCCGGGCAATTTGCCCGTGGTCGAGCCGCCGCCGACACCGACCCCGCTGACCACCCCGACGGTGGATCCGACCCTGGCAGCCCAATTCGATCTCGGATCGACCCCGACCCGTCTCCCGACCTTCACCCCGCCCCCGCCGCTCGTGATCCCCTCATTCGACGACGGCGCGAGCCTGAGGCGGGTCATCGGGATCCCGATGGGGTTCGTCATCACGACGCTGGGGGTGATCGGGGTTTTTGGATTGACGATCTCGTTTCTTCGAAGGGGCTGAGTAACACGGCGCACACAGCAAAAGTCCCCCGGCGGAACCGCCGGGGGACTTTTGCTGTGTGCGCCGTGTTTTTTCAGTGCCCGCAGCCGTGACCGGACTCGGGGCCTTCCCCGCTGTCCTTGGTGCGGAACGAACTGCCGCAGCCGCAGGCGGCGACGGCGTTGGGGTTTTCGATCTTGAACCCGCTGCCCATAATGTCCTCGACATAATCGATCCGGGCGCCGCGCAGGTAGTCGATCGAGACCTCATCGACCACGACGTTGACGCCGTGATGCTGGAACTTGAAGTCGGTGTCGCGCTGTTCGCCTTCGAGGGCCATCCCGTACTGAAAGCCCGAGCAGCCGCCGCCGGAGATAAACAGCCGCAGGGCGTACTGGTCTTTCGAGAGCTCGCGCTTTTCGAGCAAGCCCAGCACGGCCTTTGCCCCGGATTCGGTCAACTCGATCGTGTCCGTGTCGATGTGCAGGGGGATGTCGGTGATGGTCATGGTTTATCCTTATGAATTGCCTGAATTTTTATGAATTTTATCCAAATAATTGCCAGGTGTCAACCGACCGAGAACTGGGTTTGGAAAAAATGATCCGGGCAGCGGGGCTCCACCCCGCTGCCCGGATCATTTTTTCCATCTTTCCGTCTCGCGCTCCATCTCCCTCTTCATAATCGCCTGCCGCTTGTCGTATTTTCGCTTCCCGCGCACGAGGGCGATTTCGACCTTCGCACGCCCGGCTCGCAGGTGGACCTGGGTGGGGACGATCGTCAGGCCTTTCTGGCGGACGTCATCCCACAGCGCCGCGATCTGTTTGTGCTGCAGCAGCAGCTTGCGCGGGCGCGTTGGGTCGTGGTTTTCGCGGCTGGCGGGATCGTACGGCGCGATATGTGCATCGACCAGCCAGGCCTCCAGGTTTTCATCGATCCGGATGAAGGCCTGTTTGATGCTGATATGACCGGCCCGGATCGATTTGATCTCGCTGCCGCGCAGGACCAGCCCGGCCTCGTGCGTTTCGAGGATTTCGTAATCGTGCCGGACCCGGCGGTTGGAGGCGATGACTTTGATGTCCATGCGGCCCACTATTCTATCAAATCTCGCGATCTGAGAGTGAAAATTGGGGAAGCGGTGCGGGGCGGAGCCCCGCACCGCATCCCCAATTTTCACAACCATCGCTGCGCGGCGTGAGTTACCGAATCATGATAGATTAACGTAGCGGCCTATGTTACAACGAGGCACGTTCGATGGAATGAGGCTGAACCGATGACGAGACCCCCGCCCCTGGCCCCCTTGCTGATCGCAGCCGCGCTGTTCCTCTCCGGCTGTTCGCCGTCCCAGCCGGCGCCCACGCCGGCGGTCAACGGCAATCCGACCGCGACGTTCCAGCCGCCGCCCGGTTCGGAAGAGGAGGCCGAAACCGGTGATCCGGAGCCCGCCCACGAGCAGCCGGACGAGCTGGGCCCCGGCGACCCGCTGGACGAACTCAGCTTCAGGAACGGTTGGGCGCGGATCCCGTTCAATTTCACCGTCTTCGGCGGGTACGGTGCTGACCAGATGAACGACGTTGCCGCCGGCGGGCCTGGGGTCGTGGCGGTCGGGTTCGAGGTCCGGGATGGCGATATCAATGCGGCGGCCTGGTATTCCCCCGACGCGTTGGGTTGGTTTCGGGTGACGGAAAGCCCGGACCTGCGCGGGTCCGGAGTCCAGACAATCAATGCCGTGGCGACCGGGACATCCCGGCTGATCGCCGTGGGGATGGAGAAAATCGGCGATGATGAAAACGCCGCCGTCTGGGCCTCCACGGACGGTGTGCTCTGGACCCGGATCCGGGCGGGAAACGGCGTGTTCGGGGATACCAACAGCCAGGTCATGGAGGATGTGATCGCCGTCGGAGATGGTTTCGTCGCAGTCGGGGTCGAGAAAACCGATGCGGAAGTCCGCGGTGCGGTCTGGACCTCGCCGGACGGGACTGCCTGGCAGAGGGTTCCCCACTCCGAAGGATCCTTCGGGGGCACGACACGCTTCACGACTCTCAAGGCGATCGCGCCGCTCGGCAGCTCGCTGCTCGCGGTCGGCTCCGTCGAACCGGTCGATGATATCGACGTTGACGCTGCCGCCTGGCTTTCGCACGACGGCGGAGCCACCTGGATCCCGGTGGACGCTCCGGAGACCAGCCTCGGTGACAGTGGGCCTGTCCGTTTTCAACGCGTGTATGGCGTTGTGGAGAGCGGCGCTGGGTGGTTCATGGTCGCGACCGAGCAGAACCTGGCCGGCTCACCATCCGGAGAATTCGTCAACGGCTTGATCTGGCACTCAAGCGACGGGTCGGAATGGAGCCGGATCTTCGACCACAAGCCCGATTTGTACCAGCAGAGCATGCTGGACATCCTCGCTTCATCTCTCGGCCTGTTCGCCGCCGGCTATGAGGTCCTTGGTGACCAGGTCCAGGCTGCCGTTTGGTTCTCGGAGGACGGGTCGACCTGGTCGCAGACGCCGCGATCCGAGGCTGTGTTCGGCGGAAGCGGCATCCAGCACATCCGCGCGCTGGCCGAGGCGGGTCCCGGGATCGTCGCCGTTGGGATCACGACGGAAAACGAGGAACAGGATGCGGCTGTCTGGATTTTCGTGCCGGGCCGATAAACGGGGGGGCACGGCAGAAGATCGGAGGGGTAATGCAAATAGACGGAGGGGCACGGCAGAAGTACCGCCGTGCTCGTTTACCGCCGTGCTCGTTTGTACCGCCGTGCCCGTACAAACGGGCGAATGATTTTTTACAGGTCGTAATGATATAATTTAATATTCCCATCGAAATTTATTCGCGCATCTACCGACAATCGTTTATATTCGGATGGGTAGATGAGTCAGCATCCATCGAGGCATTTATGAGCCGCAAGGAATTATCAACAATCCGCAGGCAGGCAGGGCAGGGAATGACTGAATTTGCGCTGGTCCTGCCGATCCTTCTCTTGCTCGTTCTGGGGGTGATCGAGGTGGGCCGGCTGATGTTCATCTACGTCGCAGTCACGACCACGAGCCGCGAAGCGGCCCGCTATGGGGCCGCGGTCGGAGAAGAAAATCCCGGTGATGATCCTTTCTACGCAGACTGCGCCGGGATCCGGGAGGCCGCCTCGGGCCTCGGCAACCTGGTCGGCATCCAGCCCACTCAGATCGTGATCGAGTACGATCGCGGCCTGACCGGTGGCGCTCCGACACCGGCGCCTTTCGACGACTGTCCGGTCGGCGGCACCGGTCCGGATGAAATCGAGTTGGGCGACCGGATCACCGTCCACGTGTCGGCAAACTACCAGCCGCTCGTCCCCATCGTCCCGCTCCCGGCTTTCCCGATCAATTCGGTCACTTCCCGCACCATCCTGGAAGACGTCCCCATCGGCACCGCTGCCGTGCTGCCGACGCACACGGCTACGGCCACCCCGGTTCTTCCACCGATGTGGATCGAGAGCATTGTCCTTTCTGTCAACCCAATCAGTAATAATAAATATCAAGCGCAGGCCGTCGTCAGGTTCGTCGACTCTGTAGGGGGAGTATCCAATGCCCAGGTGGAAGGGGATTTCTCGGGCAACTCCAGCAGCAGGGAAATTCGGTCGACGGATATTAACGGATACGTGACCTTCCTGTCGCCTACCGTCAACAACAACTGGTCCTCCTGGACGTTCTGCGTGCTCGACGCCGAGGATGTAACCTTCCACTGGTATAACCCTGCATTGAACGTCGAGGGTCCTTGCAAGACGATCAATTTTGCAACAGCAACCCCTACGTTAACCCCCACCCCGACTTCCACGCCTTCATGGACACCAACTCCTACGCATACTTCGACGCCATCTCAAACGCCGACCCAGACGCTCACACCTTCCCCAACCCTTACGCACACGCCCGGGCCCAGTCCGACGCCGAGTTCTACCCCCACGAGCACGCCCACCCCGACGCTCACGCCCACCCCGACGCCCACCCCGTTACCCACACCATCGTGCGCGATTTCGGCCAGCAACTTCCTTGTCAGCACAAACAACGTCTATGTGACGATCAACAATAATACGGCCGCACCCAGGGAAATCACAGCAATTACAATCCAGGACTGGCCCCAGAACCCCGCCAACCAGCAAGTGCGGAGAGTTTTATTCAATAGCAACTTGATCTGGAGCGGGAGTTCCAGCACTCCGCCAACTACAATCAACAGCGATTGGATCGGCTCGGCCGCCCTGCGTCAGGTCCCGAATGGGTCCTCATACGTTCTCAATATCATGTTCGAGGAGGATCTCCAAGCTGGGCCAATTGTCCTTCAGGTCACCTTCGACAACGGCTGCATCGTCTCGGCAAACCGGCCTTGAGCGATCACAGATCCAGTCGCCCTCGACAAAAATGGTTAAACGAGTAAATTCTCACATTGCCCCGAAAGGAGCCGAGCGCGGTCAGAGTTTTGTTGAAATGGCTCTTTCGCTCGTCTTCGTCCTTGTCCTGCTCGCCGGAATTGTCGACCTGGGGCGGATGTTCTGGGTGTTTGTGACCCTCCGCGATGCTGCGCAGGAGGGAGCCTCCTATGCGTCATTTTGCCCGGCGGATATCCCTGGGATTCAGTCCCGTATACGGAACTCATCCACAAACCCGGTAAACCTGTCGGATACCGCCAATATCGCCATCATTATTTCGCCGGACTGTTCGAGCGCGGCAAATGTCGCTGCCGGCATCTGCGATGTTGGAGATATGATCAGCGTATCCGTATCCAATCCGACGTTCCGCATGTCCATGCCGTTTATGGGTGGCCTGAATATCCCACTCAGCAATACGGTCGGCAATACGATCCTTACTACCACGCAAACCTGTCCACCATAAAATCTGTAATAGATCCGCCTCCCGTTCGTTATCTATTACATAAATCACCAACCCGTGTGGAAATTTGGATAAAAATCAGGTCTGCATGCGGCTTTCTTGCGCAAGCCCACCTGTTTTTACAAACTTTCGCTGGAATACGTAATTCCTAATGGTTTTGAGAGGTGCATGATGGTACAAAAAAATCGCTCCGAGAAAGGACAGGCCCTTATCTTGATCGTCTTCGGGATCGTCGGACTGCTCGGCTTTGCTGCTTTGGCGATCGACGGCGGGCGGATCTACACCGATCGCCGCAATATGCAGAACTCATCCGACACGGCGTCGCTCACTGCTGCGGCGAGCATTGCGAATTACATGAGCGCAAACGGCGTCTATTATTCAAACTGGACCTGCGATGACACCCAGCCCTGGTACATCTCCGCAAAGGCTCAGGCCTTTTCTGACGCGATCGACCGGGCGGCGATAAACGGCGGATACATCATTGACACGGATGCGACCGACGACAACGGCGTAATGGCCGAGTGCGGCGTGGATGGATTCGAAAAATTTATCGATGTGACTACCTATATCACGCACGATACGCCCTCATCGTTTGCTCAGTTCGTATTCGGCGGCCCCCTCCGCCAGACCGTCATCTCAACGGCCCGCGTCTATCCCCAGACATCCGGGGGTTTCGGACACGCCATCGTGGCGCTGAACGAAGCAGACTGCACAGGCAACCAGAGCGGGGTCACTATCAATGGGACAATCGACATCGAAGTCAACGGCGGCGGCGTATTCTCTAACGGCTGTCTACGTGCCTCAGGTGCACACCTGGAGGTCAACGTCGACGACGGCGGAAATACGTATATTGCCGAATATGACACAAACGGTGGCCCTACCGTGAACCCGGCCCCGGTTCAGGCGACGGAACCTATGTCCGGAGACACTTTTGCGATCGATCCGCCGAACTGCAACCACTCCTCGATGCAGGCCCGGACCTATTCAAACGGGCAAACGGTAATGGAGCCCGGAAGATACGCCAGTAACATCTCCATCACGTCGTCCGGTTCGAATGTCACCATGAACCCTGGTCTCTATTGCTTCTACGGTGTGTTCAAAATGACTGGCGGCGTGCTCAATGCGAGCAGCGGCGTGACGATCTATATGGATGACGACGATCTCGAAATCGGCGGTAACGTCCTGGTGACGATGCACGCACCGTTGGGGACGGCCACAGCAGTCGCCCCGGCAATCCCAAACCTGGTGGTATATCTGCCGCCGGGACATACCGGAAACGTCAGTATGCTTGGCACCACGGGGTCAAGTTACGCGGGCACCGTCTATGCACCGGACGCTTATGTGAAAGTCGGCGGTAATGCCGGAATCAACCCGACATATTCCACACAGATCATCGGCTGGGATGTGAGCATTTCCGGGACCTCCGATGTATACATCAATTTCTCAGAGGAATTCGCTTACCAGTTTCCGCCACGCCTGGATCTAAACAGATAAACAGGTGCGAGAAAAGATAGGCGGGCTTCGCCCGCCTATCTTTTCTCGCGATCCTGGGCGTAGGTCAATCAAGCAGGGGGATCGTTTCCGCGATGTAATCCGCATCTTCGTCCGCTGAAACGTTCGGAAATAAGCCATCCATCCCGTTCGGGAACTCGAACCCCGGAAACCACCACTTCGCCGCCGTCACCTGGATGCTCGACCCGTCATCCAGCTCGAAGACGAGCTGGATGACGTCTTTTCCGAAGGTCGGCGCGCCGATCAACGGCGCCCGGCCATTGGATTGCAGCGCCCCGGCGCAGATCTCGGCCGCGCTGGCCGTGCCGTGATCGACCCAGACCGCCAGCGGCAGGTCCGCCAGCGGGCCGGACCGCTCGACCGCGTGGGTCTGGACCGCCTCCCCTTTGAACTGCTGCTGGATGACGACCCCGTCCGCCAGGAACAGCCGGGCGCAGTCTACCCCCGCCTGCAGCAGCCCCCCGCCGTTGCCGCGCAGATCGAGCACGTAGAATTCCGCCCCCTGCTCCGCCAGGTCGGCGGCGGCCCGCTCGATCTCGCCGGGCGTGCTGTCCGCGATCACGTTGACCTCGATCAGCCCGATCCGCCCGTCGTCCGGCGACAGTCGCCAGGTCACCGACGGGAGCGGCACATCCATCCGCTGGATCTCGAAAACCCGCTCCTCATTCTCCGGCTCACGGAGAACGGTGATCCGGACCTCGCTCCCCGACGGTCCGCGGATCGCCGCGGTGATCGTCTCGGGCGGCGTTTCTGCCCCGATCACAAGATCGTCGACCAACAGGAGGATATCCCCATCTCGCAGCCCTTCCCCGGCCGCCGGGCCGTCCGGGAAAGGATAGAGCCGCACCCGCTGCTCCGCATCCCGTTCGAAACTGACCCCGATCCCCCCGAAACTGCCCTGCAGGCTGTCCGACTGGAGTTCATGCTGGACCGGTTCGGAGAAAATCGTAAACGGATCCCCGTAGGCCGAAACCATCCCCCGGATCATCCCATATTCCAGCTGCGGCCCATCTGGGAGAGGATCATAGGCGTGCTCGATCAAGATCCGGTGCGCCGCCTCGAGCAGCGGCAGTTCCGCCGCCTCGCGAGCGACCAGCTCCCTGGCCAGGTACCCCCCGGCAAACGCGAGCAGGATCGAGAGGAGGATGAGGGTGGAGAGGGCGAGGGATTCTTTGCGGGACATGGGTAGATGATAAACGAATAGGGGAATAAGCGAATGGGCGAATGGGCGAATCGCTGATACAATACACCCCGCTGTCCGACCGGGCGGTAAATTCACACAATGAGCGAAGGTAACCGGCAGGACGCCGGTGAGAGGCGCTCGAGGAAGGTTGTTATGTCGGAAGTTGTTTTGGAAGCCGAACGAAGAAAAGTCATTGGGAAACAGGTCAAGCAGCTCCGCGCCGAGGGGAAGCTGCCGGCCGTGATCTACGGGTCGGGAATAGAGCCGACCGCCATCACCTTGAATTATCTCGATACGACCCGGATCCTGCGAGGCGTCTCCGCCTCGACCCTGGTGACCATCAAGCTCGAGGACGAAGAGCACACGACCCTGCTCCGCGAACGGCAGTTCGACCGGATCAAGCGCCAGATGATCCATATCGATTTCCTGGCAGTCGCCATGAACGTCACCCTGCGAACCAGCGTGCCGATCCGGCTGATCGGCGAGGCGCCGGCGGTGGAGGACTACAGCGCAATGATCTTCGCCGAAACCGAGTCGCTCGAGGTCGAAGCGCTTCCGGGCGATCTGCCCGAGTCGATCGAGGTCGATATCTCGGTCCTCAAGACGCTCGGAGACAACATCACCCTTGCGGACCTGGACCTCGGCCCGAATGTGCTCATTCTCGACAACCTGGATACGGTCATCGCCACGGCGATCGCCGGGGTTTCCGAGGAAGAGGAAGAAGAGGAAGAGGACGTGATTGAAGAGGGCGCCGAGCCCGAGGTGATCGAGCGCGGCAAACGCGAAGAGGACGAAGAAGAAGAGTGAAAAACGAAACCGGGGTGGAGCGAGGCTCCACCCCGGTTTCGTTTTTCACCTGAGGACGTTCAGTAATCGCTGTGTTAGACCTGCGGTGAACCCCCACAGCAGCTCCCCATCATACAGGTCGTAGTAGAGAATCGGCCAGGACCCCTCGCCGGGGTTTTCGCGTGTCTCGGCGCGCAGATTGTCGGGGTCGGCCAGCCAGGCCAGGGGAATGGTGAAGATCCGGGCCACCTCGGCGTTATCCGCTGTGAACGGGTACGGGGAATCGAACGCAGCGACCACCGGGCTGACCAGGTAGTTCGTGATCGAGAGTAAGTCGTTCAAACGGCCCAGGATGCGCACGTCCTCGGGCCGCAGCCCGGTCTCCTCTCGCGCCTCGCGCAGGGCAGTCGCGAGGATATCGGCATCACCTGCTTCCGTACCGCCCCCAGGAAATGCGACCTGGCCCCCGTGATGGTCATCCTCGAATTCGGACCGGCGGATGAAAAGCAGATGCCAGGCGCCGCCGATCCGCGTGAACGGGATCAGGACCCCGGCCCGGCGGCGCGGCCGGTTGAATATATTGGCGCGAGGGGGTTCGTCCGGTGGAATGATATCCCGCGAAGAAAGCCTGGCGCGGATATCGGCTTCTGTGAGTGCGTCCAGATCGATCCTATTCATCCGGCCAACATTTAACTTTAAACTTTTACGGCTCCAACGAACTGAAATAGTCTCGCACGATATCCCGGTACTGCGGTGGGATGATCCCGCTGTCGATCGCCGCGTTTGCGGCGGCCTGGTATTGGGGCAGCACATCGGTGTACGGCACGGTGATCGGCGCAGTGTCCCCCGGGTCGGATGGGCCGGTCCCGGTGACGTTGTCGCCATCCACACCGGACGGCGGGACGGCAACCCAATCGCTCCCTTCACCGCCGATGCTCGATGGCGTGATCGGCTGGAACGCCGACTCACCCGAGCCGTCCGGATCGTTCCCCTGCCCGATCGGGTCGTCGCCGGCCTCGCCTCCCTGCGAATCGCCCCCCTCCCCGGCCCCATCGCCATTTTCACCGGTCCCCTGTCCCCCGTCCCCGGTCCCACCCCCCCCCTCCCCCGGAACCGCGGCAACCCCCTCCCCCGGCTCCTGCCCCGCCTGGACGATCCGGGCCTGGCCTTCTTCCACCTCGCCGGTGGCATCCCCGGCCGCCTCGGCCACCTGGACGTTTTCAGCCAGTTCCTCGAGCGCCTGCGCGGCCTGTTCCAGGGCTTCCTGCGCGGCTTCGGTGTCGCCTTCCCGGGCCGCCTGGGCGGCTTCCCGCAGCGCATCGGCCAGCGCCGGGTCGATATCTTCCAGTGCATCGGCGAGCGTTTCGAGCTGCTCGGCCAGCCGTTCGCGTTCGGCCTGTTCCATCGCTCCGGCATCGACCTCGCGCAGGTCATCGGCTGCCGCCTCGAAATCCCCCTCCGCCAGGTTTTCGGAGAACGGCTGCAGCGGGTCCGACGGGTCTTCCGCCAGGGCTTCGCCGGCGTTTTGAAGCGCCTCGGCCAGCGCTTCCGCTTCGGGATCCTCCAGCGCCTTGAGCTGCTCCTCCGCTTCCTCGAGCGCCGAATAGGCCTCCTCCAGGGTCTCCGCCTCTTCCAACGCCGCCAGGGCTTCCTCGAGCGGCTCGGCCAGGGCCTCCTGCTGCTCCTCCGTGAGATCTTCGTCGGCGCGGATCTCCTCGATCAGCGCCTCGATCCGTTCGGCTTCGGCCAGGATGATGTCGCGGGTCTGCCGGCGCGCCAGGGCGGCCTCAAAGCTTTCCCGGCCGCCGTGCCAGACGGCGGCGGTCAACCCGGCCAGGGCCAGGGCGATCAGCGCCTGGCGGATCGGGAACCGGAGCGGGATCGCGGCTCCGAGATCCACCCTGGCGGCGTGCGCGAGGGCGTCGTCGATCTGCCGCTCTGCGAGGACGGAAGGCTCAGGCTTGTTTCGCAGATCCAGCGCCGTCGAGACGCGTTCTTTGAGGTTGAAATCCAGGTCAAACTCGCGAGCGGCTCGAACCGGCGAGACCGGCCAGAGCAGACCCGCCAGAAATCCCGCCAGGCCGCCGAGGAGCAATGCGGCGGATGCGGCGGCCTGGAACTCCTCGATCAGGACGTCCCGGCTGCTCACGGCGTAGACGGCGAGGATGAGTGCCGCCGCCGCTCCCGCCACGATCCCGGCGCCGGCCCAGGCCGCGCCCCGCTGCCGGCGGCGCCGGCGGATCCAGCGCGCCAGGTGCAGGTCAAGATCGTGCTGAGCGCTCATACCCGCTCCGGTCTGCGCACCATTTGGACGGACAGCGCCAGGAAAAGGATCGCCAGCGCGCTGTAAAGCAGGGTGAAACCGAGCCAGGGGGAGGGCACCCAGACATTGACCCCATTGATCGGGATATTGAAAAAGAAATAGGACTGTTCGTTGACCAGGACGATCTCCGTCACGATGGCGGTCGCCACCGGGCTGGTGATCACGACCAGCCAGCCGATCCCCAGGATCAGCCATTCAGCCGCGGAGTTACTGGTGCCTAACCCGAAGCCGGATATGAACATGATGCCGATCAAAACGATCAACGGGAAACCGACTGAAAAGGTCAGGGTCGTGACCTGGGTCAGGACGGCGGCGATCCGCGCACGCCGGATGACGCTCGAAAAAAACAGCCCGGCGGCCCCGAAGGTCACCGCGGTCAGGACCAGGATCAGGACGCCGATCGCGATCTCCCCGATGGCGATTCCCCCGAAAATGAAACCGATGCTCTGGATCGGCAGCGAGGCGATCAGCAGCAGCAGGACGAACGAGATCGAAGCCACCAGCTTCCCGATCACGAGCGAACGGGCGGAGAGCAGGGTCGTCCGGAGCAGATCGTACGTCTGGTGTTCGCGCTCTCCCGCAATCGCTGAAGCGGTCAACCCTGGCGCCGAGATCCCGACGATAAACAGCTGCAGCATGAAAATGGTGTAGAAAATCGTCTGGCCGATCGTCTTCCGGATCGTGACACCCTGGGCTGCAGTTCCGCTCTGTGCGAAGCCCAGGTAGATCATCCCGATCGTGCCGCCGATCAGGACCAGGAATCCCGCCAGCGAGACGAGCGCCCGCCAGCCGCGCATCCGGCTGCGCATTTCCTTCAGCACGACGGGGTTGGCGCGGACGGCCTCCCACCACCGGACCGGGTTCAGCCATTTCACGGTGCGGGCGATCATCCGGATAACCCTTTGGTCACGCGCATGAAAACTTCCTCCAGGTCGTGCCCATCCTCGTCGAGCCGGATCAGCCGGACCCCGTTTGCGACCAGGCCCGCGATCATGTCGCCCAGGGCGTCGTCGTCGCCGATGAAGGCGAATTCCACCCGGGTGCGCCCCTCGCCGCCGTTTGCGATAAAACGGACTTCGTCCACCGTCTCCTGCCCGGATAACAGCTGTTCCAATTCAGCTTCGGCGTTCAGGGCCGTCAGCCGGACCTGCTTTTGCGGCAGGACGAGCTGGTGCAGCTCGTCGATCCCGCCGGCGGCAATCAGGCGGCCGTCCTCGATGATCCCGATCCGGGTGCAAATCTGGGCGACGTCGGCCAGGATATGGGTCGAGAAAAAGATCGTCTTCCCCATCCGGGCCAGCTCGATCAGCAGCTCGCGGATCTCGACCCGCGCGCGCGGGTCCAGACCGGAGGCGGGTTCATCCAGGATCAGGATCTTCGGGTCGTGGACCAGCGTGCGCGCCAGGCTGAGCCGCTGCTTCATCCCCCGCGACAGACCCTCGACGAAATCCTCCCGGCGGTGGCCCAGATCGACCAGTTCCAGCAGATCATCGACCAGGCGGCTTCGATCTGCGGGTCCGATCCCGTAGCACGCGCCGAAGAAATCGAGGTATTCCCAGACTTTCATATCATCGTACACCCCGAAGAAGTCGGGCATATACCCGATCACGCGACGGACCTCGCGCGGCGCTCGGAAAACCGAATGCCCGTCCACCCTGACCTCACCGCCGTCGGCCTGGAGCAGCGTGCACAGGATCCGGATTGTGCTCGTTTTTCCCGCGCCGTTCGGTCCGACAAAACCATAGATATCGCCTTCCCGGACCTCAAGGTCGAGCCCGTCGACGGCGATGCGGTCGCCGTAGCGTTTGGCGAGGCCTTCGATCTCGATGATCGCCGTCATGGGATCACCGCCAATGTGAAATCCGCCCGCTCGATATCGTGGCGGTTTGTGCCCGAGGCGCTCAACGCCACCCGGATCTCGCCGTCCGGGCCGACGTAGCGTGCAGGGGATGGGATCGGGGTGCTTCCCCAGCGAACATCCTCCAGGGTAATCCAGGCGTTCTCGGTGAAATCCCAGAGCGCCACATCGAAATTGATGTTTCCGGTTGCGCCATAGCTTTCGAGATGTAGGGTCAGCTCGGCGACAACGCTGAACGCAAACCGTTCGATCGGGATAAAGCTGAGCGCGAAAGAGCCGGAGCGGACGTGGCTTTCGTAAGGTCCCGGCTCGGTCGAGCCGGTCGATTCGCCGATCACGGACCAGAGGAACAGGTTCGGCGGGAGAGTCAGCAGGTCCGCATCGCTTTCGATGGGACCGGCAGCCGGCTGAAGGTGGATGATGTAGAGCGTCGTATCCGTGTTCCGCTCGCTCTGCCCGGGCAGGTCGGTATCGAAAGGCGCCTGGTCGGTCCAACCCAACAAGTAGACTCCACCGCCGCGACCCCCGACGGTCCCGCCAAGGGCTGCGCTCAACAGGTTGAAACGCCGGAAGTCATCGATGCCCCAGCTGGGCGAAGCGTACATGTAGTTCGTGCCGAAAAGTTCGATGAGGGTATCGTCCGGAGATCCAAAACCGCCGGCGGGTGCAAGCGGCCCACCGCCCTGGGGGAGTGCTCCGCTGCTGCCCCCGAGAAACACCTGGACGTTGGCCGAATCCCCGGGCTGGAAATCGCCCAGGTGGATCGCCGGCCCGGGGGAAAGGATCACGGCATCTTCCAGGGTCAGCGAGCTCGCATTCACGACGTCTCCGGAGAGTTGGCGGGTGCCGCCGGGGAGCCAGGCGATTTTCAGGTCATGACGGAATTCCGGTGCGATCACCAGCCCGGCGACGGCGTAACCTTCCATCCCGCCCGTGTCGACCCGGATCTCGGGAAACCGGAGACCGGCGTCGGTCTGGATGATGCTGCTGACTTCCGAATCGCCAACGAACCCGCTCGCCGGGACCGGGTGTCCGCTAAAGCCGGCGCCCAGCTCGAGTTCAAAAACCTCCTGTCCGGGCGAAAAGATACCCAGCAGCCCGTCCACGCGCGCCTGGCCTTCGCCCGGCCAGACCTGGACGATCGAAAGCCGGTTGAGGATTGCCCGGCTGCCGATCACCGTAGTCCCCACGATGAAAATAAGGCCGGAAAAGAAAATGGCGATCGCAGGCACGGAAACCCATGCCAGCTCGCGTTTTTTGAGGACCCGCAGCAAGGCGAAATTCAGCGGTCCGACCACAAAGCCGTAGAGCAGGATGAACCCGCAGATCAGCCAGGCGGACGGCATCCCCAGCCCGGGGATGGCGTTCAGCGCGGTATCCGCCTCGAACCAGGAATTGAATCCGTCCCGCCAGGCCGGGAGGTCCGGTGCGCGGCCGATCAGGTCAGCGTAGAGGTCCGCCATGCCAAACCAGGTTCGGAGCGGTTCGAATGCCGGGTCGACCGCCAGGTAAATCACCTCGCCGAAACCGTGCTGCCGGCTCACGACAAGGGGGATTCCGCCCTGGCTGACCAGGACGGTCGCACCGGGAAGGATTGCACCGGTGGCGGCAACCACCGGCCCCGCTAACGCATCGCTGCTCTGGACGTAGGCTGCGATTTCGTCGAGACCGCTCAGCGTCTCCGATCCCGACGGTGTCAGCGGCAGCAGGACACCCAGACCGGCGGCCGTTTTCTGCCATCCGGGTCCGCCGGCAACGATCAGTCTCCCGCCGCCGGCGACCCAGCCGGCCAGTACCGCCCGCTGGGCGTCGGTTAGCCCGCCGGTGTCGACGTCCGAAACCGTGAGCGTATCCAGCATCTCCAGCCCCTGCAGCCGGTCCGGGATATCCGCCGCGCCCAGGCGGACCAGGGAGGGCCGGCTTCCGGCCGTCTGGATCGTGGTCTGGGTGTTGAATATCGACGGGTTTTCCGCCCAGACGCCCATCAGCGTGCCGGCCGGACCGACACAGGTGACCGGCAGGGTGGTCTCGACGAGGGTCCGGTTCCCGGAGACGACGGCCAGTTCGATCGTCGTCTCCCGGTCGATGGGGAAGACGTAGATCGTCCATTCTTTTCTTGAAACCGAAGGGAAGGAAGCCTCGACGCTGAACCGCCACTCGCTGCGGGTATCCGAGGTCGAAGCGTACAGGACCCCGTCGATGTCATCCCCATCGTTTTCGACGACCACCCGGACTGGCATCCAGGCGCCTTCTTTGCAGAAGCCATCCAGCCCCGCCTCCCCGGTGATCAGGAGGCCGTCCGCCTGGGCGTGCGCCGGGGCTTGGGCGGGGGCGGCGATGGCAAGCAGTAAAATGACGAGCGCCGGCACGGCCGATCTTAACAGGCCGCGCAGGATGGTGCGGCAGGTTATGAACCAGTCCGAAAGCTGGGGCGGCGAATTTGGGGGCATCGGATATATTCTAATCGGGTTCCCGGCCCGCAAGAATTTCAGCGGTGCGGGCAAGGTTGAAATCGGCGGTCGCGGCGCGGCGGTCGTCCCCGACTTCCCTGTAGATGGCAGCGCTCTCCTCAAAATAGCTTTCGGCTTGAAGATAATCTCCGCGCTCGAAAGCAACGAGGCCAAGGCCGTCGAACACATTGGCGATCCCCCAGCGATCCTCCAGCCTTTCGCGTATCGCCAGGCTTTTGTTGTGAAGGTCGAAGGCCTCAGCATAGTTCCCGGTCTGCTGGGCGATGAGGCCCAGGTTGTTCAGTGCGATCGCCTCGCCGAATTCATTGCCGATCTCCCGGTTGACCCGGAGCGATTCCGAGAAGAGCTGCCGGGCTTCATCAAGATCGTCGCGTTGACGCGCCACCAACGCCAGGTGGTGGTGTGCGACCGCAAACCCGATGCGATCCGGGGTGTTCCGTAGGGTCGTGATGCTTTCCTCGAGGTGGTCCGCGGCGCCGGTTAGATCCCCGGCCAGGTACTTGACCGCCCCGAGATAGGTCAGTGCGAACCCCAGGTCTTCGGCGGCTCCGCTCTGTCGCAGCGTGTTGATGCTGCGCTCGAGCAAAAAGCGCGCCGGTTCGGGCCGGCCCAGGCGATAGTGAAAAGCGGCTTCCCGGGCCTCGGAATTGACCAGGAGGAGCGTCTCGTCCGGATGGACCGGTTCGGTTTCACGCAGCCGTGCGGCCAGGTCGGCGAACGTCTCCATCCCTTCTGTGAGTCTGCCGCGGAACTCGAGGTACCGGTACAGCGATTTGTGCGCCGCCGCCAGGTCGCCGAACCTGCGGTTCTTAACCGCCCATTTCCAGGACAGCCGGATGTTTTCGCCTTCGCTGCGCAGGGCTTCGAGGGCGGTGAGCTGGTTGTCGCCCTCCAGGTCTTTCCTGAGATCGGTCATAAAACCGAGAAAGTGTCCGGCGTGACGCGCTTGCAGGGCGTCCAGGGTCGGCAGGTCGGTTGAAAGTTTTTCAAACGCATACTGGCGGACGACCTCAGGCATCTCGTACCGTCCGTCGGCGGATTTATTGAGCAGGGATTTATCGGCCAGACCGGCCAGATCGGCCAACCCGGCGCCGGTCACCCTGGCGGCGGAGGTGCGTGTAAAACCGCCGCGGAAAAGCGCCAGCTTGATAAACACCTGACGCTCGGCGGCGTCGAGCAGTTCCCAGGAATAGTTGAACACCGCCCGCAGGCTGCGGTGCCGCGGTGCGACGTTGCGGAGCGAGGAGGTCAGGAAATCCAGGCTGGTCTCGATCTCCGAAGCAATTTCGGCCAGGCTCAGAAAGCGGGTCCAGGCGGCCGCGAGCTCGATCCCGAGCGGGCTGCCCTCGATCAGCTGGCAGATGCGGACGGCGTACGGTGTCTCGGATTCCGACAGGGTGACCTCCGGATTGGTCCGCCTGACCCGAGCCAGGAACAACTCGAGCGCCGGGAACGCGAGCGGATCCTCCGGGCGGTTCGAACCGGGCACTTCCATTCCGTGCACAAGGACGATCCATTCTTCTTGAAGGTTGAGCCGCTGGCGGGCGGTGACCAGCAGCTTGACCTCCGGAGCGGCTGCCAGGAGGTGCGTAAGCAGATCGGCGTTTTCCAGGATGTGTTCGAAGTTGTCCAGGACCAGGAGGATCTGTTTGCCTCTCAGGTAGTTGAAAAGCTGCGTGGTCTGGTCTTCCTGGCCGTAAAATCGGAAACCGATGTGATCGGCGATAGCCGGGGCGATTCGCTCCCCGTTTTCCAGTGCAGCCAGCGGCACGAAAAACACACCGTGCCGGAAGTCGGACAGGGTGCGCCCTGCGGCTTCGATCGCCAGGCGCGTCTTCCCGATCCCGCCCGTACCGAGCAGCGTCACCAGGCGGCAGTCCGGTGCGGCGAAACATTCCGCCAAACGCGCAAGCTCCTCCCGGCGGCCGATGAACGATGTGCTTTGAGCGGGGAGATTGGTCGGTGGGACGTCCCCCCGGGGTTCGCTCTCCTCGGGGAGTGCGGCGCCCAGGTCGGAGACCGTATCTTCCAGCATTTCGGGATGCCAATCGGCGCCAGCCTCGATCCGGTCCAGCACGGCCGAGAGCTGTTGAGCGGTGTAGAAGCGCTCACTGCGGTCCTTGGCCATGGCGGTCCGGATCAGCCGGCCGCAGGCGGGGGGTAGACCGGGCTGGAAGCTCAACAGGTCCGGGACCGGTTCGGTGACGTGTTTCATCGCGATGCCCATGGGCGTGTTGGCTGAGAACGGAGTGACCCCCGCCCAGGCTCGAAAGAGCAGGACGCCGAGGGCGTAAATGTCGCTGCGGCCGTCGATGTCGGCGTCGCCGCGGGCGAGCTCGGGGCTCATATAGGAGGGGGTCCCCATGACCGCCCCGTCGACGGTTTCCAGGCCGCTAGAAGCGGTTTTGACGATCCCGAAATCGGAGAGGTAAGCTCTGCCGTCGGAATCGAAGAGGATATTGCCGGGTTTGATATCCCGGTGAACGATTCCTTTCCGGTGGGCGGCGTCGAGGGCCGGGGCAATCCGGCGGACGACGGCTCCGGTTTCCGCAACTGCGAGGATCCCGTGCCGCAAACGCTCGACCAGCGACCCACCCGGCATGTACCGCATCACGTAATACGGCTGTCCCTCAAATTCTCCGTAATCGTAGATCGGGACGATGGCCGGGTGCTCGAGGGCGGCCAGAGTTTCGACCTCGCGCTGGAACCGCATGGCGAACGATTCATCGTCCAGCAGCTGGCGGGGGAGCAGCTTGATCGCCACCGTCCGCTTCATGGTTGGGTCCAGCGCCTGGTAAATCACCGCCATCCCGCCGTGACCGATCCTGCGTTCGATCCGGTAGCGATCGATCGATTCAGGGGTGCTCATGCGGAGAATTGTACAGTATGCGAAGGAGAAAGAGCGAATGGGCGAATAAGCGAATGGGCGAATAAGCGAATGGGGGAATCGCTATACCGCCCATTCGCTTATTCGCCCATTCGCTCTCTATGGAAGGAAATCCCCTCTATACAACCCCATCTCCGGGATATCCGGCAGGTCGGACTCGTACAGCCAGGCGTCGAAGAACGCATCCAGGTCCATCCCGCTCACTTCTTCCGCGATGGCGATAAAATCGGCGGTCGTGGTGTTGGCGTGGGCGAAGCGCTCGACGTAGATCTGCAGGATCCGGTTGAAATCCTCGTCGCCGACCGCCAGGCGCAGGGCGTGCAGGGTGAGGGCGCCGCGCTGGTATACGGATCCGCTGAACAGGTTGTCCGGGCCCGGGTCGCCGGGAGGGGGGTACGGCCCGGTCCCGCTTGAAAATTCCGACAGGTCCAGCAGCGCCAGGAAGGCGTCGATTTTTTCGGCCGACACGGCCACGTCTGTGAATGGCGCAGCCTCGATCAGTTCGAGGATGACCGCCCGGTCGAAGGTCTCCGGATGTTCGGCGAGCAGCGGTTCAATCTGCTCGTCGGTTAGCGCACCGGAGAGTAAAACCGTAAGCGCCTCCCCGGCCAGGGTCCGGTCGATGACGACACCCTCAAGCGGCAGCCCGGACAGCGCCTCGATCAATTCCAAACGGCTGACCGTGTAAACCGGCATCCCGGGCGCGATCGCAGCATACATGCGTTCGATCTCACGTTCCAGCGTGAACGCGCCGTAAACATGCTCCGCCCAAAGCAGGCTTGCATAGGTTGCAAAGCCCTCGTTGAGCCAGATATCGTCCCAACCGGACAGGCTGACGCTGTTTCCGAACCACTGGTGCGCGAGCTCGTGCGAGATAACCGTTTCGTTTACAAAACTGCTCCCGAAAACCGAGAGCGTCTGGGTCTCGAGCGCAAACCCCAGGTTCAGGTCGTGAACGACGACACCGTAGGCGTCATAAGGATAAGGGCCGAACCGGTCGATGAAAAAGGCGAGCATTTCAGCCTGGACATCGAACTGCGCGCGGGTGTTACCCGAAACGCCTTCGGCAAAATAATTGCGGATCGTGACGCCTTCCGGGGTGACCTCCATGATCAAATCGAATTCGGCAATATTGACCGTCACCAGGTATGGCGCGATCGGGTCATCCGAGATCCAGTGGAATGTCGATGTTCCGTCGATTGAAGTGGTTTGGATGAGCACGCCGTTCGCCGCGACCATATACGGCTCCGGTACGACGACGATGATCTCATACAGGGCCTTGTCGAGCGGGTGCTCGTTGACCGGATACCAACCGGAAGCCCCCGCCGGTTCTCCGGCCACAAAGCTCCCATCCCCGTACCAGATCCAGCTGGACTCGCGCGCGACCACGCTGCCCTCCGTAGACGCGGCGGGATCACCCGCGTATTCGACTTCGGTCACAAAATGCGCGCCTGAGGGGATCGGTTCGGCCGGCGTGATCTTGAGTTCGCCGCCTTCCCGACTATGATCGGCAGCTTTCCCGTTGACGAGGAGCGAAACGATATCCGGCCCGGCGAAATCCAGGTTGAACGCCGACAAATCGTGCAGGGATACGGCCTCGATCGTGACAATTGCTTCGACCTGCCTTCCGGCCGGATCGACGACGAGTTCGAGCGTGTATTTTGTGACGTCATACCCGCCGTTGCCCATCTCTGGGAAGTAGGGATCGCCGATCCCTGCCGCCCCATCCGCCGGGGTCAAAGGCAGCGGGGTTTGAGTCGGGATGGGCGTGGCGGTGGGCCCGGGCGAGGCCTGTCGGCTTGGGATCGGATCGGCCGGCGCCGGCAGGTTCGCTTCTGCAGCGGGCCGGCAGGCGGGCAGAATGAGAATGGAGATCAGGAGCCAACACCGGATTGAAGCCCGCGGGTTACCCTGGAAGCGCATCCGACAACTTTAGCATATCCGGATGAAAACAGGCTTAGCACTACCCCGAAAATTGGATCGGCGACATTGGGGCGGGCGCAGGTGAATCCGGCGCCCGTCCCAATATCGCCGACCCAATTTTCGGATAGGGATCAAGTTCTTAGAGGGCGGCGTATAATTTTCAGGTGTTCATCCGGATCGCATATGTCGTCCTCACCCTGCTCCTGGCCGCCTGCCGGGCGGGAGGAGCCGCGCCGGAAGCCTCCGAGACACCGCCTGCCACGCCCGCGCCGGCCCCTACTCCGGAATCGCCGTTATTCACCCTGCATTCCGATGCGCCCGTGTTCCGCCGGGGCGGTCCGGGCGACTGGTACGGCAGCGCCGTCGAACCCGGCGCCGTGGTCCTGCACGAAGACCGGCTCCACCTGTTCTTCAACGGTTTCACCGGCTGGCCAGCCCGATCGAGCGTCGGGCTGGCCGTGTCGACGGACGGCATGGACTGGACCCTGGCTTTCGAAACCTCGCTGCTGGACTCGAGCCTTGAATCGTTCGTCGGCTTCACCTTTTTTGTCTCTTCGGTCATCCGGCTGGATTCCGGTGATTGGGCGATGTATCTGTACACGCTCGACGAAGGACGGGATGGGGCGCCCGGCGGCATCCTGGCCGCAACTGCCCCTGCGCTCGAAGGCCCGTGGACGCTGGTTCCCGGTTATGCGCTGGCGCCCGGCGAACCGGGGGGCTGGGATGCCGGCCGGGTGACCCAGCCGCACGTCCTGAAGGTCGGGGATGCGTACCGGATGTATTTCGCCGGATACGAGAACGACCGGCTCCAGGGCGATCGAGCGATCGGGCTGGCAATCTCGCAGGACGGCCTGACCTGGGAAAAACGCCCGGACCCGGTCCTCGGCCCGAGCGACGAGCTCGGCGCCTGGGACTCGTACCGGGTCTTTCAACCGCGCGTCCTTCAAATTGAAGCGGGATACCTGATGCTCTACAAAGCCAATGTCTCGGTCGGCCGAGCGGAGGCCTGGGGTTTCGCACACAGCGCCGACGGGCTGAACTGGGAACGGTATGCGGGGAACCCGCTCATCGACGAGCAAACCTACGGCGTCGAGTTGAGGCGGCATGGGATCGCGGAGCTGGTCTCGTTGGGAGGCGAGCTGTTCCTTTTCCTGGAAATCCTGGAAAGGGTGGGGGGGGCTTATCATCACGGAAATGCCGAATACTTTTCAAATATTTACCTTTTCACGACGATGCTCGATCGCCTGGAATAGCACGGTGATTACAACCACCGCTTGCGCTTCATCCAGGCGAACATCCCCACGGGCAGGGTAAAAGTCAGGAGCAGGACCAGGCCGAACGCCAGGTAGCCGGTCCACCCGGTGAACAGATCGAGCGGCTGGAAAAAATTCATCCCGAAAAATCCGGTCAGAAAAGAAAGCGGCATGAACAGCGAGGTGATGATGGTCAGGATCTTGACGACATCGTTCAGCCGGTTGTTGACGACCGAAAGATAGGTGTCTCGGGCCGCGACGGTGAGCTCGATCAGGCTTTCGTTGAGACCCTCCAACCGGACGAAATGATCCGAAACGTCGCGGAAATAGATCCGCTCCGATTTCTCGATGACCCCGTATTCCCCGCGGGAAAGCTTGATCAACACGTCCCGCTGCGGGCCGAGGAAGCGCCGCAGATGGAGCAGATCGCGTTTCAATATGAAGGCCTCCTCGAGCAGGTCAGGGTGGGGGTCGTGAAACAGCCTCTCCTCCAGGTCTTCCACCGCTTCGTTGACCGTGTCGAGGAGCCGCAGATAATTGTCGGCGATCTCGTTCGCCAGACTGCTCAGCAGTCGGACGGTTCCGAACTGGAACAGGCGTGGGTCTGTCTCCGCCGCAGCCACCAGCCTTTCGATGGCAGGGGAGGTCCGTTTCGTGTGAGTCACCATGAAATTCGGCCCGAGAAAAACGTCCACCTCGATCGAATCGTCCGGGTCGGACAGGTTGGCGTCCTGTAAAACCAGGTAGATGTAGCGGTCCCAATCATCGATCTTGGGGATGTGCTGCTCTTGCAGCGCGTCTTCGATCGCCAGGGGGTGAAAATCGAACAAATCCAGCAGCACGGTCTCCGACGCTTCGGGGTCTATGCCGCACAGATCCACCCAGACCTGTCCCTCCAGGTCCTTCAGCAGCCGTTCCATCAGGCGTCCGTCGATTTCGTTGTGGATCCGGACGCTGCCGGTAGAAGATTCAATCACCCGAACGGCTCCGCTCATGGCTCGACTCCATACACGCTCACGGTACCGGTCTCGCCGATCACGGTGAACGATCTCCCGCCCGGATCGAACGCGATCCAGGCGAACCCGGGCGTCCCAGGCGCCAGCGTGTGGACGGTCACTCCCGTGGTCCGGTCGATCAAGAGGATTTCCCC
Source organism: Anaerolineales bacterium (assembly GCA_035512695.1). Taxonomy (GTDB): domain Bacteria; phylum Chloroflexota; class Anaerolineae; order Anaerolineales; family JABWBV01; genus DATDOR01. The sequence goes on from DATKDL010000084.1 coordinate 49,294, forward strand.
CTGCCCATCCCCGGCGGCCAGCAAGGCGCCGTCCGGTGAGATCGCCAGCAGCAGGATCGGACCGGAGAAAACGGGCAGATCGTGCACCAGCGTCCCCGCCGATAAGTCCCAGACCCGCACACTCCCGTCGGAATGCCCGGAGACGGCGACCGGCTGGCCTGGCACTGTGACGAACGCGGAAATGGGTTCCGCTGCGGCCAGCCGTCTTTCCAGCCCTCCGGTGCTGAGCGAGTAGCCCAGGATCAACCCGGTCAGCGAATCGCCGCCGCTTTCGGTCGTGGTGACAAAAAACAGGTCGAGCTCGGGCACGAACGTGGGGTTGAACAGCCAGTCCATGTGGGATCCCGGACCGCCGATCATATCACCGCCAAAGGTCATCAGCTGGAGCGTGGCGCGCGAGATCCAGGCCATCGTCTCCCACCCGGGGTCGATATGGACCATGGCGACCGGCCCGGCGTGCTCCGTCCAGGGGATGATCTCCCCCTGGAGATCGCCGGAAAGCAGTCCGGCAGCCGTACCGACCCACACCGCCGACTGTTCGGTCAGAAAGATCGCGGCGGTCGTCCCGTCCGGCGAGAACCAGATCGGTCCGGGGCTGGTGCTTTCACCGAACGCCGCGGTGGTATCCATGATGTGCAGGGTTTCGCCCGTGACGGCATCCAGGATGTGCATGCTGCCATCCAGCGCGGCGGTGACCAGGCGGTCGCCAGAAGGCGAGTACGCCAGCCCGGATAATGGCTCCGCGAACCCTTCGACCGGGTGCGGCGGCTCTCCGTCAGCACCGGACAGGTAAACCTCTCCGTCCTCGTTCCCTGCTGCAAATCCCGTCCCGCCGGGCCGGAAGGCGATCCTGCTGAACGTGTCACCGGGGATCGAGACCGCCCCGGACGGATCCTCCAGTGATAAAACGATCGTTTCCCCTTCGACCAGCAGGACGGCGTGGCGTCCGTCCGGGCTGAAAGTCGCCCCGAAGACCGTCCCGGTTTGATAGCTTGCGACGACCTGGAGCGCACCCGCATTTTCAGGAGCGAGCGGGGCAAGTCCATCCCAGCCCGGGATTTCTTCGCCCCCCCCGGCTCGTTCGGTGGCCTTCTCGGAAGCAATTTGGGTCTGGAAAGCCTGGACTGTCCGGATATAGCGGGCGGCGTCCTGCGTCGCGGCCGCATCGGGTGTCGGCGTGCGGGTCGGTTCCGGCGTCGAAGATGGGCGGGGGCTGGAAGTGACGGTCGGGATCGCCGTGATCTCGATCTGCGCGCAGGCGGACAGCATCGACACGACCAGCGGGACCAGCAGCGCGGCAGCGCGGCGGCTACTTATCATCCGAACGAGCCGGTAAGACCGTCCCGGTGACCGAGCCGAAACCGACCCGGTATCCCTCGCCCTTGCAATACCCGGAGATCGTGACGCGGTCACCGTCTTCCAGGAAAGCGCGCATTTCTCCACCGGGGAGCTCGAGCGGCTTCTCGCCGCGCCAGGTCAGCTCCAGGAGCGATCCGTAGCTGCCCGGGTCCGGGCCGGAGATCGTCCCGGTCCCGAGCAGGTCGCCGGGCCGCAGGTTGCAGCCGGTCGCGCTGTGATGGGCGAGCTGCTGTTCCAGGCTCCAGTACAGGTGTTTCAGGTTCGAACGGCTGATCCGCTGCGGCGCGTCCATCGCGGCGGTTTGGAGCTGGACCTCCAGGCGGATATCGAGACCGGACGGTTCGGTCCGGGCCAGGTAGGCCAGTGGGACCGGGTCCTGGACCGGCCCCGGGACGCGAAAAGATTCCAGCGCGTCCATCGTGACGACCCAGGGGGAAATGGAGGTGGCGAAATTCTTGGCCAGGAACGGCCCGAGCGGCTGGTACTCCCAGCCCTGGATGTCGCGCGCGCTCCAATCGTTAAGCAGGACCATACCGAAGATGTGCTCCCCGGCCCGATCGATCGGGACCGGCTCGCCGAGCGGATTACCGGGGCCCACGAAAAAGCCCATCTCGAGTTCGAAATCCAGGGACCGGGTCGGGATGTGGATGGGCCGGTCCGCGCCGGTGGGCAAGACCTGGCCGCGCGGCCGCACGACATCGTGGCCCGTGATCACGACTGAACTCGCCCGGCCGTGATAGCCGACCGGCAGGTGCAGCCAGTTGGGCATCAATGCGTTTTCCGGTCCGCGGAACATCGTCCCGACGTTGCTGGCATGCTCCCGAGAGGCGTAAAAATCGGTGTAATCGCCGATATCGGCCGGCAGGTGCAGTGTCGTTTCGGAAATCGGGACCAGGACCCCGGCGGCGACCTCGGGGTCCTGCAAGGTCGGGTTCTCGGCGCGCAGCAAATTGGTCAGGACCGTCCGGGCTTCCCGCCAGGCCGGCCGGCCGAGGCCCATGAATTCATTCAACCGGCCGCGCCGAAAGACCCCGCGCATGCCGGCCTGGTATCCAAAAAACCCGAGCGCATCCAGCCGGGCGCAGTCGACGACGACGTCGCCGATCCGCACCCCCACCCGCGCCCCCTCCTCTCCACGCGGCGTAAAAACCCCGAACGGTAAATTCTGGATCGGAAAATGCGAATCCTGATTTATGGGGATGAACGATTCTATTTTCATCTTGGTTTTACACCCATCCCATCCTCCGCAAATCCTCGCGCGGTTCGTCGAAGCTGCAGCTTCCGAAGGAGACGGCGAAATCGCGGCGGGCGGTTTCAATTTCCGAGGTGGAGGCGGTGAAATCGTTCCAGGACAGACCGCCATCGTCAAAGGAGAAACGGTCCGGGTCCTCTTCGGAAAGGATGCGGGCCAGATCCGCAGCAGGCAGGCCGCGGGAGTTTGAGAGGACTGCGGCCGTGAAGACGTTGATAAAACCGTGCATCTTCGTCCGGACCTCCTGGCGAAATCCCCGGATGGGATGGTGCAGCCCGGCGGTGCATTTCAATGCGGCGCCGGCTTCCCGGGCATGGGTGAGGATCCACGCGACGGCGTCCACCGTGGGGAATGCTTCCGGTTTGACCCCGCCGGTGCGCAGCTTGAAGCGGACGGCGGTCCGTCCGCTTGTTTTTCCGATCGCATCGAGTGCACGCGCTGCGCGCGGCTGCCAGAGCGGGTCTGCCGGGACTTCGAAATAGGGTCGCAAACCCGCTTCGGCGATCCTCCCGGCGGCCCGATCGACCAGGGCATCGGCCCGGATCTGGTAGTCGAGCTCTGCACCGGGTAAGCGGGTCTCCATTGCTGCAACCTCGAATCGCTCGCCCAGGCTCCTGCGAAGGGTGGCGATCGCGTCGAGTTCCGCATCGAGACCGCTGAAAAAGGAGGTCCAATCCGGTCCGCCCTTTCCGAGGACCGTGACCCGGATGGGCAGGTTCTCCGGCGCATTTTTCAGGAGGCGGGCGGTATCTTCGGTCTGATCCACCGACAGGATGAAACCGGCCAGCATCCAGGCGTCATCGCCGGAAAGATCGATTAAATGATTCCGCAGCGCCGGCCGCAGACCGAGGTTCGCCGGGGGGAACATCCCGGCGTAGTCGATCAGACCGGACAGCAAAACGTGCAGACTGTGAACGGGCTTCGCCGTCATGTGTCCAGGTCGACGGCCTCCGGGTCGATCACGAGCAAGGCTTTGCCCTCGTTCGCGTGCGCTCGGGCGTAATCGACCCCGGCGACCGCCTCCGCCATGAGGAATTTATGGCCGATCTCGGATTTGAGGACTCCGCCCACAAGCTTCAGCGCCTTGCGGGTAAGCCGCAAGGTTTTCAGGAGCGGTGTGTGCCGGTACCAGGATCCAAGGAAAAAGCCCTCGATTTGGACCCGGTCGTTGATCAAACGGCCCGGGTGGAAGTTGACGTCTTCCCCGGACAGGAAGCCGTAGATCAGGACCGTGCTCCCGTTCGGTGCGGCTTCGATCAGCTGCCCGGTCAGCTGGCCGCCGATGGCGTCGAGGAATAAAGTGGCATCGATTTCATGGGCGATGGATTTCAGGTCCTTCTCGAAATTCGCCTCGGCGCTCACCAGGACCCGCTTGACGCCTGAACTTCGGAGAAGGACGGCCTGCTCCTCGCGCCGGACGATGTGCAGGACGGGGATCCCGTTTTTCTCGAAGAGCCGGTGGATCATACGGCCGAGCTGGCCCGCTGCGGCCGTGCTGACGACCGCCTTGTGCCGGCCGGTCCTGGCGAGATCGAGCAGCGCCAGGGCGGTGACCGGGTTGATCAGCGCCATCGCTCCCTGTTCGGTCGAAACCGCCCTGGGCAGCGGCAGGCACTGCACGGCCTTGACCCGGACGAAATCCGCCCACGCGCCTCCCTCCCCGGCCACGGCGACTCTTTTCCCGAGCAGCCGCTTCGCCAGCAGACCGCCTCCGGCGGCGACGACGATGCCGCTGCCCTCCCTGCCCGCCGGCAGCGGGTAATCCCGGTTCCGGCCGGACAGGTTTGTGATCAAGGCCAGGTCGCTCGGATTGACCGGCGCGGCGGCCATCCTGACCAATACCTCGCCTTTCGCAGGCTCCGGGACATCAACGGTTTTGATCGAAACCCCGCCGCGCCCGTCCTCGGCGTAGACCGCGCGCATGGATTTTGGTAGAGAGGTGAGCGATTTCACGATGGTATTGTACATGAACCGGCAAGTCGAACATTGTAATTTCTTTCACTTTCGAGGATAATCAGCCGGGGAGGCGTTAATTGGAGCGAATAGCATGGCCAAGAGCAAACTGACAAACACCAAGAAATCGACGGCCGGGCAGCCCACAAGGCTGCTTTGG
>DATKDL010000085.1:0-1665 GCA_035512695.1 Anaerolineales bacterium
CGCCGGGGCGGGAATCCCGCCCCGGCGCCGCATCCCGTTCTCACCGGTTTTCACCCGCTACGGCCAGGGGATCGTGACGGGCTGGGTATAACCGGTTGCAGCCGCGCCGTACAGCAGCCCGCCGGATGGGACGGGGCAGACGCCGACCTGGTCGGTGATCATGATGTGGTTGTCATCCGGGTTGGCGAGGTAGTGGATATAAGCGCCTTCCTGGCAGACGAAGACGTCGATCAAATAGCCGCGGGCACCGGATGGGGAAACGTCGATGGGATCCCAGGTGATCGTGACCGTGGTCCCGTTGCGGACGGCAGCGACGTTTTCCGGAGGCGCGATCGCATCGGTGATCGGGAGCAGCGAGGCATAATCGATGATCGGAAGCGACGCCAAATCGATGACCGGATCGACCAACGAAGCCGCGATCCAGCAGCTCCGATCGACCTTGTCCGGCCGGACCCACAGCCAGCCGCCGTACTGGTAGCGACCGTTGACGACCATCGTGTCCCCGATGAAGATATCGACGTTCGGCAGGAAGGCCGGGCTGGGGCCGTAACGGCAGAAAGCCTGGCTCTTGGCGGTCGCGACCAGTGGGGCCTCGGTCGGAGGAAAGGTGGGGGTGGCGGTGGGGGTGCGGCTCGGCGTGGGAGTCCGGGTAGAGGTGACCGTCGGTATGGCGGTTTGGGTCGCCGTCGACGCCGGCGTGGGCGGTTCGGAGGTGTTCGAAGGCGCCGGTGTGGCGGTGGGGGTTTCGGACGGCGGAAGAGCGGTCCCTGTGGCGGTCTCTGTATCGGTGAACAGCCCGATCGGAACCCCCAGCCGGGGGAGCAGCAGGGTTGCCCCGGCAAACAGGCAAAGGAGGACGACGAAAACGACCGCCAGGCCTATGGCCAGCCTGGTCAGGCAACCCCTCCCTGGGCCGCTGCCGTCACCTGCGTCCGGCGAACTTCCGGCAGCTTCGGAGGGCACGCTTACTTTTCCTCGAGAACCTTTTTGACGCTGAGTACCAGGGCTTCTTCGAGCCGCTGCTCGGCTTCCTCACGCTCGAGACCGGCGGCGATCACCCATTCGTCGATGAAACGCTTGCGGATGCGGTTATAGGTGTCTTCCTCGCTCATATTGAGCTTTTCAATCCGTCCGCGCCCATACAGGTCGCGGATCAGGCGGGCCACCCGGATCAGGGCGCCGTTTTCCAGCTGGGCGGAGATCTCTTTGGCGCGCACCTTATGGTCTCCGTTGAGCGGTTCGGGGCTTTTCCGGATCGTCGTCATGGCGCCGCGGAAGGTCTCGCTCGAAGCGATGGGGCGGATGTAATCGACGTTCATCCGGTCGCTGGGGAGCCAGTACTCCCCGTCCAGGGTTTGGACCCGGAGGTAGCGTTTCTCCTGTCCGTTGAGGCTTTTCGAGTCGACCCCTTTCACTTCGCCGACTCCATACTGTGCGTGAACGATCCAGTCTCCCTTGGAATATAAGATCTCTTTCATGTTTCCTTTGCTGCTCATTTGGATTGCCTGCTCACTGACGAGTTCGCGATTTTACGCACCAATCGAATGCTGGTCCTCCCCCCACATCGACCCAAACCGGGTCGCTCCCGTACAACGCCGATTTTCTAAAACCAACACGAAAATTGGGGCGGCGATTTTGGGGGCGGCTGCTGCTTCGCAGCAGCCG
>DATKDL010000086.1:0-2013 GCA_035512695.1 Anaerolineales bacterium
GGGGAAATTATGATTCCTTTCTGATCCACAGGCTGGCGCGCTGGGGCTGCATCGCCTTTTCGACGACCTCGAGCAAGGAATAGCCGAGGCGGTCCAGATCCACTTCATCCTGGGCCGTGTGCGCAAACCGGGCGAGCGTCCGCTCGGCGTCGTATTTGACCCGGTAGAACCGGGAATCGATGAAATGCTGCACGCGGGACTGCAGCGGGCGGAAAAGCGCCGCAATCACGAGGGTGGAGATGACGATCGAGAACTCGGATTGCCGCGCACTGAAGGCGGAAAAAATGGTTTGCAGCGTCACGACCGAGGCGAGATAGATCACGGCCAGAAAAGCGGTCAGGGCGGCATACGTCGTCGTCCGGCGGATCAGGAAGTCGATATCCCACAACCGGTAGCGGAAAATCGAAAACGCCAGGCTCAATGCAAAAAACATCAGGAAGCCGTTGACCAGCGGGGCCCGGACCAGGTAAAGGATGAGGCGCGGGGCGCCGGAGACCTGGTAGGAGGCATTCAGGAAGACGACGTTGATCACGATCCCGATCAGCGTCATGGATAGACCCGCCGCGATCCACTTGGTCTGCTGGCGCTGGACCGGGTTGGAGATCCGCCGGTACCGGTAGACCTGGGCCAGGATCCCCGCCCCCAGAAAAGCGATCCAGATCGGAAAAAGCGTCAGCAGCCCGGCCAGCGCCAAAAGCACGTTCGGGAGGGCCTTGATCGAATAGGCGGCATAACCCAGGGCTGCCCCGGAAAACGCTGCAGCCAGGCGGCGGGTCCAGGCCGGTACGAAGCGGCCGTCCGGAGACAGGAAGAACAGGTGGACGTGGCTCACCATCCCCGTCGTACCGAACAGCAGAGACCCGAGGTACCACGCGGGGTTGTTGTAGCCGAGGGAGGGGATGACCAGCGAGGGTCCGTTCGTACCCAAAAGCACGACGATATAGGCGATCAGCACCGCCAGCCAGTGATCCGCCTTGCGCAAGAAAATGACCGCCGCGATGACGGCGCCGAGCAGGACGAGGGCTACGTCGAAAAACAGGATGTAAGCCGCATAGAACCGGTTCGAAATGCCGATAGCATGCAGCGCCGCCTCCTCGTCAGGACCCAGGCGCGAATATGGCCCGGCTTCCATCTCCGGGGAGAGGCCGGGGATCGTCACGGGGTCCTGCGGACTCACCACGGCCGCCAACTGGTCGAACCGGACCGGAACGGCCAGCGCAAAGACCACCAGGATGAAAGTGGTCGCGATCAGCGCCGCGGTGAACGGAACCGCACGCAGCGGTCTTGCGATCCCGGTGTCTGTTTCCGACGTGTGGATCATGGGAATTTTCGTAACGGACGTACTATACCAGATGCATGGTTACGGAAGTGTTACCGGATGGGCGGATCCGGGTGTCGCGGGCACAAGGCCCGGCCTTAGAGCGCGCCTGTGAGCCGGGCGTGGTCCACGGGAGCGTCCGCAGCGATCAGGTCGCGGGCGGCGTCCACTTTGTCCCAGACATTCCAGAGCAGCACCCCGCGCAGCCGGTCGCCATCCAGGTAGTAGACGACGCCTTTTCGGTACTGCTCCTGCCAGTCGGCGAACATATCGAGGCGGGCATCCAGTTTCCCAACCGCTTCGTATCCCAGGTCGAACAGATCCGAATAAAACATCGGCGAATGATCGTAACGGACCGGGGAACCGGCCATGTTTACGGCGGCCGCCTTGCCCATCGATAGGGCCGCGTCCTCATGCTCCACGCGGCGGCGGACGCCCAGCATGGCGTCCATGAAATTCGCGATGTCTCCGGCGGCATAGATATTCGAATCGCTGGTCTGCAGATGGGCATTCACACGGATACCGTCGTCGACGTCCAGGCCGGCCGCGTCCGCCAGCTCGACGTTCGGGGTCACTCCGATCCCGGCGATGATCCCGCCGGCGGGGATCGAGCGCCCATCGTCCAGCTGCAGCGTCAGGTCAGCGCCCGAACCGGTCACACCGGTGACGGAGGTCCCGGCCAGCACTTCGACCCC
>DATKDL010000087.1:0-26645 GCA_035512695.1 Anaerolineales bacterium
CCCCCCCCCCCCCACCCCCCAATTCACCCGTCCTTCGAATTTGCTGCCATGATCGAAAAACGCCCCTTCGGCCGCACTGGCCACCTCTCCACAACCACCATTTTCGGCGCGGCGGCGCTCTTCAACGCCTCCCAGGCGGAAGCCGACCCGATCCTGGACGTCCTGCTCGAGCACGGCGTCAACCATATCGACACCGCCGCCGGCTACGGCGAGTCGGAGAAGCGCCTCGGACCGTGGATGAAACACCACCGGGATCGATTTTTCCTGGCGACCAAAACCGGCGACCGGACTTATGACGAGGCGAAGGGCAGCCTCCACCGCTCCCTCGACCGGCTACAGACGGACCGCGTCGACCTGCTCCAGCTCCATTCGCTCACCCACCCGGACGAATGGGAGCAGGCGCTGGGCCCGGGTGGGGCGCTCGAGGCCGCCGTCGAAGCCCGTGACCAGGGGCTTGTCCGGTTCATCGGCGTCACCGGGCACGGCTGGACGGTCGCCGCTATGCATTTCAAAAGCCTGGAGCGGTTTGATTTCGACTCCGTCCTGCTGCCCTACAACTACCTGATGTGGGGGAATGCCGCGTACCGGGCGGATTTCGAGCGGCTGGAGCGGGTCTGCCTGGAGCGGAACGTCGCCATGCAGACGATCAAGACCATCGCCCTCGGCCCCTGGGCGACCTCGGAACGCACCCACACCACCTGGTACCAACCCCTGCGGGAGCAGGCCGATATCGACAAGGCCGTCCAATGGGCAATGGCCCGGCCGCACGTCTTCCTCAACACCGTCGGAGACCTGGAACTGCTGCCCAGGGTCCTGGATGCGGCGAGCCGCTATACCGGCCCGCCTTCTGATGAAGCGATGGAAACTTTGCAAGAAGAAACGCAGATGTCGTCGTTGTTCGGGATCCCGTAAACCGGTAGGGGCGCCCCGGCCGAGTCACCCGTTCCCACGTCCATGTGGACCGCAGCGCGGGTGATGAATACGCCGGCGACGCCGATCAACAGCTCGAAGATCGGATCGAGGATCGGGAGGCTTCACCCGGGGCGCCGGGCTCCGGCGCTCCGGCGCCCCGGGTAATTGAAACATGCCCGCGTCAGGCCGCGGCGGTGGACATGTTCGCCCGCCCCACCACGAAGAATCCGATGGCGAACAGCAGGTTCACTGCAGCGATACCCCAAGTAATCCCAACCCCATCCGGGCTCAGGCCAGCCAGGACCATGAAGATCACATTCAGGCCAAACCCAATTGCGCTTCCCATAAAAATCGCATCGCGCGCCAGGGACGGCTCCGCATTGCGGGCAAGCCAGTACACGACTCCCAGGCCGGCCAGCAGACAGGTGGTCGCTCGAAGGACGTGAAGCGAGTAGGTCGACGTGCCGGCGTCAAGGTAATAATTAAGGGCCGGGGCGATGATCGAGGGGACGGCGCCAAGCAGGAAGTAGAGCGCCGCGATGGTGAGGAATAATTTGGGTTTCATTTGTTCTCTCCTTTGTTGCGTTGATAGATTTGCCGGATGACTTTTTCCAGCGGACTCGAGACAACACCAAGCTGCCGCAGCAAGCCCAGGTCGTCATGCATCAGCCAGGCCTCGACGATCCTGGCGTTTTCCAATCGGAAAATCGCGATCCCCGGCAAGCTGATCCACCGGCCTGTTCCGGGGATATCCGAAAGATCGGTTGTATACGTTCCCGCAAAACGGGTCCGGGCCACGACGCGATCGGCTTCGGCAAAGCAGTCCTCAATCAGGTGCTGTCCGTCGGGAAAGGTAACCGCGCACGACGAGATCCAGGCCCTGGCGCTTCCCTGCCCCAGGGCCTGGCCGGACCGGTGAATCCTGGCGTCATCCAGGAGAAACTCGTCGAAAAGGTCCAGCTGCTTCCGGTTCAGGACCTGGTCGATAAAACGGCGGACGATGGCTTTGTTTGTCGCGGATGACATCTGTTTTCACGGGTTCTTGTCGTACAATGGGTCTGGTACCATCCCACCATAGCAGCCGTGCGTAAAACAAACGTAAACAAATATCCTGCCGGAGTTGAATGAGCATTCCAGGATGAAATCCCTGACCATCCGCTTGTTGGGCAAACCCGGGGTGTTCCTTGACGGCGAGCCGGTGTCGTTCCGGACGCGCAAGGTGCTGGCGCTGCTGGTCTTCCTCGCCGTGGAGCGGGAGATGCACAGCCGAGAGTCGCTGATGGCACTGCTTTGGCCGGAAAGGCCGCCGGAGAATGCCGCCGCCTCGCTGCGGGTCACTTTATCGCACCTTCGAAAGGTCCTCAATCCAGCAGGGGGCGGCCTGATCACTAAAGCCGGCCGGGTCGGGCTTGACGCGACTTTCCGTCCGGACCTGGATATCGATCACCTGGCCGCGGCAGCCCGGCCAGATGTGCGTCTCGAAGCACTGATCCCGGTTCTCAAGATCGACCGGGGTGAATTTCTCGAGGATTTTTCCCTCCCGGATGCACCGGCCTTTGACCGCTGGGCAGCCGTCCGGCGCGAAGCCTGCCGGCGGCAGCTGGAAGCGGTCTACGATCGCCTTTCACACCAACAGCTCTCATCGCACGACAACGCGGCCGCCGAGACAACGGCGGCCCGATGGGCCGCACGCGCTCCGCTTAATGAACAGGCCTGCCGGCGCCTGATGTCCGCGCAGGCGCTGAACGGCCGGCGAACGAAGGCTTTACTCGCTTTCAAGCATCTGCGGGAAGCGCTGAAACGGGACCTGGACCTCGAGCCCGCCCAGGAAACGGCGCTCCTGGCCGAAAACATCCGGCTCGGCCGCATCGGTCCCGAACGGGATGGGCCGGCATTCCACGAAAGATCCCCTGCGAACATTCGGCGCCCAAGGCTGATCCTTCCCCTGGTCGGCCGCGGCGGGGAACACCAGCGTCTCTTGGAGGCTTATGAACAGGTAGGACGGGATAAGACCGGGGTCATGATCCTGATCGGTGCGGCCGGGATCGGAAAAACGCGGCTGGTGAACGCCTTCAGGGATTCGGTGCTGCTCGAACGGCCCGAGACCGAGGTCTGGCAGGGGCGCGCCTTCGAGACCGGCGGCCGGCTGGCCTACCAGCCCGTCGTCGAGGCGCTGCGCCGGCGGCTGGACCAGGTGAACGCCCCCGAGGATCTTCTGGAGGATGCCTGGCTGGCCGAACTGAGCCAGCTGATGCCCGAGCTGCGGGCGCGCTACCCGGACCTGTCCCTGCCTCTGACCGGCGATACGAATTTCGTGCGCGCCCGCCTTTTCGAGGCGCTGGCCGTCCTGGGTGTGGCCCTGGCCGCGGGGCGTCCGGCGATCATGACCCTGGATGATCTGCAGTGGGCGGATGCCGATACGCTCGACCTGGTCCACTACCTGGTCCGGCGCTGGGCCGAGATGAAGGTTTCAATCCTGCTGCTGCTCACCGTTCGCCGGGAAGCCTATGCTGCCGAAGCACCCCTGCGGAACTGGATCTCCCGGATGGAACGGGATGGCCCTTCGACCCGGATGTTTGTGGAGGGCCTGGACGCGAAAGAGGTAGGGGACCTGGTCGGCCGCCTGGCTGCAGAAGGCCCAGGAGAAACGGCGGCCTCGGACTTCGCAGCCTGGCTTTGGGCTGAAACAAGGGGTTTACCGTTCTTCATCGAGGCCATCCTGAATATGCTCCTCGAGCAGGGCGTCCTGGCGATGGATGATGAGCCGGGAACGGTGCACGGCTTCTCCGCAGCGTTGGACCACGTCCGCTCGCTGGCCAAAACCCCCATCCCTCCGGGGGTGCGTGAGGTGATCCGAGCCCGCCTGGAGGGGCACTCGCGGGCAGGCGCAGCACTGCTGCTGGCAGCTGCCGTCGTGGGGCGGGCCTGCACCTTCGAGCGGTTGTGCCGGGTTGCGGACGTTCAGGAGATCGAAGCCCTGGGAGCCATCGAGGGCCTTTTGCACGGCGGCCTGTTCGTGGAACGCCCTTCGGAACGGCGGCCTTATCTGCCGGCGCACGACTACATCCGGGAAGTGGTCTACAGCGAAAGCAGCGAAGCGAGCCGGCGGGTCTTCCACCGCCGCGCGCTCATTGCGGCGGAAGCGGCCGGAGATCCCCCGGCGGAGTGCGCTTTTCATGCCCTCGCCTCGCAGCTGGATGAGCCGGCCTTCCGTTTTTCGGTTGTGGCCGGGAGCGAAGCGCTTTCCGCCTACGCGCTGCAGGATGCCCTGCCCCATTTTGAAACGGCCCGTGAGACGGCCGGCCGAATGCAGGACCATGGCGAGCGGGTTGACGCGAAACTCCTTGCACGTCTGTATTTAGAACGCGGGCAGGCGCTTGAATTCATTCAGGATGACGAGACGGCGCAGGCTAATTACGAAGCGATGCGAGCGATCGGGGTGCATTCGGCGAACCGGTCCATGGAGCTGGCCGCGCTCCTTCGCCTGGGGGGCCTCCACGCGAATTACACCAGCGTGTTCAACCCGATATTGGCGAAGGAAATCGCCGAGGAGGCGCTGGCGCTGGCCTGCGAACTGGAAGACCGGGCCGCGGAGGCCGGGGCGCTCTGGTGCCTCATGTTTGTCGAATTCACCAGCGCCGGTGATAACGATCTGATCCTGGACTACGGCCAAAGAGCCCTGGCGCTGGCCCGCGAACTGGGTCTGTCCGAGCTGATCGGCCGGACGCTGAGCAATTTGTGTTTCGCATTCGTGGTGCAGAGGCAGCTCACACAAGCCCGGGAGGCAGTGGTCGAAGCCCAGCATATCTGGACTGCGTTGGGAAACCTTCCGAGGCTTGCCGAGGCGCATCGATACCTTGCGAACATCCACAATGTCGTTGGCGATTACAAACAATTACTCGAGGAATCCGCCAGGCTGATCGAACTCGGCGGATCGATCGGCAGCCGTCTCGACGAAATGCAGGGATTGATTTTTTCGGCGATCGCATACGGCAGGCAAGGCTGGTTTGAAAATGGGCAGGACTGCATCGAAAGGGCTGGAACGCTTGCCTCCGCCATCGGGCATCTGAATGAAAAGCACGACCATCTATGGGGGCGGATCGAACTGTACCTTTCCGCCGGTGCGTTCGAGAAAGCCGAACGCCTGGCGGACAGCCTCTACGCCGAGCGCGAGGTCATCATGCCGGCCTTTTACCTGGGCTACCTGGCCGCCATCGCCCGGGTCAAGACCGCCTGCGGAAAATGGGAAGAGGCCCAGGCGATCCTGGATGAGCTGGCGCCGCGCCTGCAGACGGATGGACTCGAATCCCTCGCAACCACCACCATTGCTGTTGCTTTCGGGCACCTCCGGCTGGCCCAGGGCCTGCCGGAAACCCTGTTCACCGGACTGGAAGACCGCCTCCGGCCGATGCGTGAAGCCGGATTTCAATTCCTCCTGGCGGACGAGCATTGGCTGCGCGGTCGGGCTGCCCTGGCCCTGGGACAGCATGACCGGGCGCGCGATGAACTCTTGAAGGGCAGAGATGCGGCCGAGGCGCAGGATGAACGGGTCATACTATGGCGAATCCTGTCCGCGTTGAGCCATGTGGACCGGGCCGCCGGAGACTCGGCTGCTGCGGACCGGCTGCGCGAGCGGGCCAGGGCGGTCGTTCAGGATATTGCGGATCATGCCGGGGAGCTGCGGGGTGCGTTCATCGCGCAGCCGGAGGCGGCCAAATTGCTGGATGAAGCTTGAAAGAGTGCCCTCCTCTGCATTGTCATCGCCAGGCTGATCCTTTTCAGAGCGCCAGCCGCATCTCGAACTCGCTGCCGTGCCGGACCCCGGTATCGCGGAAACCACCCTTCTCATAGAACGGCTTCGGGCTGCCCTCACCGGGGACGTAGCTCAGGAACAGCTCGGTCGCATCCGGTAGCGTGCGGACGTGGTCGACGACGAGTTCCAACGCCAGGCGGCCGAAACCCATACCCTGGTAGCGGCGGTCGATCATGTAGCGCCAGAGATAATAGCGCGGCGTTTCCGGGTCGACCGACAGCATCACGAAACCGACCGGGACTTCATCCGCATAGACGGCGCGCACCCAGGCGCGCGCTCCCGCGGCGTAGGCCTGTGCCAGGGAGCGGGTATTGCGGGCGACGAATTCGTCCTGGTACTCGGTCACCTGCAGGGCGAGGACGGGGCCGACGTTTTTATTGTCAATTTCCTGCAATGTGACAATAGAGTCGGAGCTGCATTCCGGGGACTGCGAGTCCTCAGGCCGCACGGGTTCTACGGGAACCCGGGTCTCTTCTGCGGCGAGCAGGTCCTGTTTTTCCAGGGCATCCCGCCAGGCCAGGTAAGGCGGGGATTGGCTATGGTCTTCACAGGCGGAATCGCGGAGATAGATCTCCAGCAGGTGAAACTGGTCAGGAGAATCGGTGTGCCGGAAAAGCTCCATGGTGTGCACGCTGGGCGAACGGCGGGCTTCCGCGACCATGGCGAGGGTGGCCTCGAGGTAAGCTTCGAGCGCATCCGGTTTGATCATGTGATGGGTGATGAGTCGTTTCAAGTGGTGCTCCGGTGAGGGTTTTGACGCCCGGGAAGAGCCCGGGATGGGTGCGGCCGCGGTTGAAGAGGGTGATCTCGTGGCCGGCAGCCAGGGCATCGGCCGGGCCGGGGTCAGCCGGCCTTAAAACGGCTCGTATCGGATCCGCATCAG
Source organism: Anaerolineales bacterium (assembly GCA_035512695.1). Classification (GTDB taxonomy): domain Bacteria; phylum Chloroflexota; class Anaerolineae; order Anaerolineales; family JABWBV01; genus DATDOR01. The sequence goes on from DATKDL010000087.1 coordinate 6,609, forward strand.
GATATCCTGGGGGTAGTTTCCAAACTTGCGCCCGAAAATGTTGATCCCCCCGACGTGGGTCGCATCCTCCTTGACCCCGATACGGACCTCGATCAGGCCGTCGCTCTTCCCGAGCTGGAGATCCGGCAGGACCACGTTGGACAGCCTGCGGCCGTCGATGTAGCTCCCTTCTTTCGTCACCTGCCAGACCTTGAGCAGCCCGTATTGGGAGTTCCAGTCTTCCCACCATTTAGGGGTCAGCACCCCGCGTTGGCCGCCGAAATCGGCCGGGCAGGTCCAGGTTCCGATCTCCACCCCATTGATCCACAGGGTGATGTCCGACGGCCAGTCTTCGTGGTGGAGGGGCGCCTCGGAGCAAATTTCCAGGCTCAGGTTCAGGCTTTCCGGGGTCGCCTTGGGAGGCAGCCGGTTCGGCAGGCGGTATTCGACGAAGCCGTGGTGGAACCAGATCAGCTGCGCCTGGAGGCGGTCCGGCTCGAAGAAGGAGGTCGGATCGTCGAAGAAACCGATGATCCCGTCCTCCCCCGCGAGCCCGCAGGTCGGGCTGACCCGGCAATCGCTGTATCCGCCAATGGGGATCGAGATGTCGACCCATTGCTCGTTCCCGGCCTCCTCCCCGCGCGGCAGCATGACTTGGATGACATCGTAGACCCGGGCGATCATCTTCTGCAGGCCGCGCACCGCCGGGCGCAGCTCGACCTTGACCAGGCCGGCGTCTTCCAGAAGCCCAATGTGCAGCGTGATCGTGGAGGGAGGCATCTGCAAGGCCTCCCCGATCTCGCCCATGTTGCAGACCCGGTCGCGCAGGTGCCGCAGGATGTTTACGCGCGGCTCAGACGCCAGGGCCTTCAAAACAAGGTGGCCTCGTTCGGTTTCGGCCTCGATCCGCAGCACGCGGCCCGCCGGTCTATCGTTCGAATCCATTGCGACTCCCAAAGCCCATCATTGACTCGCATCCTATTTATTGCTATACTTTACGAAATAGTGCGTATTTATACGTAACACTTAGAAGAGCAGGGCTTTTCATGAATATTTTAGTCGATTTTGCGATAAAAATCCAGTAATTCTACGTATTTTTATGAAATATTGTGGGCTGCCCCATCACAGGCGCTCGAAGGAGGTGATGGTCTGACGAAACCACAGGGCCCGTTTACCCATCGTGTTCCGCTGCTGATCGATATCGCAACTTCTTGGAGAAAAGAAAAATGAAGAACCGCAAAAGTCTGTTTCTGCCCTTCGTAATGCTCCTGGTCTTTCTGCTTGCTGCCTGCCAGCCTGCCGCCCCTGAGGAAACCGAGGCGCCTCCGGTTGCACCGGAGGTCACCGAAGCCATGCCTGCCGAGGAGGGCGCCTGCCCCGCCGCCGCGAACGATCAGGTGGTCGAGATGTGGAGCCCGCTGACCGGGCCGGACGGCGATGAGATGTCGGCCCTCGCCACCCGCTTCTCGAATGAGAACCCTTACGGGATCACGGTTAGCCACGTGGCCCAGCCCGAATACATCCAAAAACTGAACGCCGCCGCGGCCGCGGGCAACCTGCCGGCGATGACGGTCTTGAGGGTGATCAACGTCGCCGAGCTGGCCGAACGCAACGTGCTCAAACCCATGACCGCGGAAACACTGGCCGTTTTCGGAGCCGGCATCGCCGACGAATTTCCGGCCAACGTCTGGGTGGGTGGTGAATACGAGGGGGAGCGGTACTCCTTCCCGCTCGACATCCACCCCCTGGTGATGTACTACAATAAGGACCTGTTCGCCGCCGCCGGAGTAGCCGAGCCCGGCACCACGCCGTGGACGCGCGCGGAGTTCGAAAGTGCCCTCGCAGCCCTCCATTCGGAGGACGTGCAGGCGATCGCCATCGGCACGGCCTTCCAGGGCGCAACGCTCTTCCAATCCTTTATCCGCCAGTTCGGCGGCGACCTGACCGACGAGGCCGGCACGACGGCGACCTTCAACAGCGAGGCCGCCGTGCAGGCCCTGACCTATGTCAACGAGCTGAAACAGCAGTACTCGCCCGAGATCAGCGGCGCCGGCGACCCCGAAGTGAACGTCTTCAAACAGGGGAACGCCGCGATCGTCATCCACGGACCCTGGCACATCAGCGATCTCCAGAAGCTGCCCTTCGTCGGCTTTGCGCCGCTCCCGCAGGTCGGCGAAGAGTATGCGGTCTGGGCGGGCTCCCACCAGATCGGGTTCACGACCGACGACCCGGCCCAGCAAGCCGCCGGAGCTTGCTGGATCAGCTGGCTCTCCGAGAACTCGGTCGAGTGGGCCAAGGCCGGACAGGTCCCGGCCCGGAACTCCGTCCGGCTCGGCACGGAGCTGGGCGAGCTCGCAGCCCCGATCGCCGCGGTCGCCCCGACCACGGACAGCGCCGTCATCCTGGCCCAGGTCGCCGAGCTTGAAGGCGCCCTGTGGGGCCAGTTCGGCCCGGTGGTGGACGCCGTCCTGATGGGTGAGATGGAGGATATCCAGGCGGGGCTGGACGCCGCCGTGGCCCAGTCCCAGCAGATCATGGACGAGAACGCCGAGCGCTACGGCGAATAGACCGCAGCGACCTGACCGGCGGGGGAGGGGTGCGCCCTCCCCCGCCGCACTTTCCCGGCACAGGAGCGATCTCATGGACGGTACCGCCCGTGGAAGAAAACGGCGTTTCGATCTCACGCCATATCTCTTCATCTCCCCCCACCTGGTATTCTTCACCGTTTTCCTGGCCTGGCCGTTTTTCTACGGGATCTACATCAGCCTGTTCGAATTCGACTTCCTCCGGCCGGAGCGCCGCCCTTTCCTGGGTCTCGAGAATTATCTCAACCTGTTCGACCCCACCAGCATCCAGTTCACCGACTTCTGGCGGGCGATGGGCAACACCGGTGAGTTCGTGATCTGGAGCCTGCCGCCGCTCGTCGGGCTGGCCCTGCTGCTGGCCATCGTGCTGAACGGCCGCTTCCGGGGCCGGAACGTTTTCCGGACGATCTTCTTCGCCCCCTACGCCCTCTCGGTCACGGTGGCCGGCGTACTCTGGTGGTGGATCTTCCAGAGCCAGGGCGGCCTGATCAACCACTACCTGGACATTCTCGGACTCCCCACCTGGAACTGGCTGAGCAGCATGCCGGAGGCCTGGATCGCCATCATGATCGCCACCGTCTGGTGGACGATCGGCTTTAACACGGTCATCTTCCTGGCTGCCCTGCAGGAGATCCCGGCCTCCCTCTACGAAGCCGCCGCGATCGATGGGGCCAGCCCGCTGCAGCAGTTCGGGTATGTGACCCTGCCCCTGCTCCGCCCGGTGCTGGTCTTCGTGGTCACGATCACCCTGATTGCATCCGCCAACCTGTTCGGGCAGCCCTATCTCATGACCGCGGGCGGCCCCCTGCAGCAGACCGAAACGGTGATCTACCGGATCTACATCGAAGGCATCCTGCGCAACCAGATGGGCAGCGCAGGGGCGATGTCGGTCTTCATCGCTTCGATCCTGCTCCTGCTGACCGCGCTCAATTTCAAGCTGTTCGGCCGCGTCGAGCAGCAGTAGCCTTGCGACCCAGGAGGTCCGGGATGTCACACGCCACGAACGACCGAGATGAAAGCCGGGGGATCGGCGCCGACCTGATCTACCGCTTCTTTTTCTTCCTGCTGCTGAGCGCCTTCGCCGTTTTCTTCATCTTCCCGCTGCTGTGGATGCTCGTCACCTCGCTGAAACCGTTCGAGGAATGGCTCAACCCCAACTGGATCCCCCTGCACCCCACCCTGGACAATTTCCGCTCGATCTTTGCGGATCCGACCCTCCCGGTGGGGCGCTGGTTCCTCAATAGCCTGGTGATCGCCGTCATCTTCACGGTCTCGATCCTGATCATCGATGCCATGGCCGCCTACGCCTACGCCCGGATGGAATTCCGCGGCAAGAATCTGATCTTCGGGCTCCTGCTGGCGACCCTGGTCATGCCGGGGATCATGTTCCTGATCCCGAACTTCATCACCGTCGCCCGGCTCGGCTGGCTGGGGTCCTTCCAGGGGGTGATCGTCCCGGGGCTTTCGGGGGTCTTCGGCGTCTTTTTCCTGCGCCAGTTCTTCCAGTCCCTGCCAAAGGAACTCGAGGAGGCCGCCCTGATCGACGGGGCCAGCCGGCTGCGCACGTTCTTCTCGATCGTCCTGCCGCTCTCGCGTGGCGCGCTGTCGACCCTGGGCGTGATCACCTTCCTGGAATCCTGGAACAGCTTCCTGTGGCCCTTGCTGATCCTGGGCAGCGACCGCATGCTCCAGACCCTCCCGGTGGGCCTGGCGACCCTGCAGGGCCAGTACACCTTCGACTACGGCAAGCTCATGGCGGGCGCCCTGGTGGTCTCGGTCCCGGTCCTGCTGCTGTACACATTCCTGCAGCGCTTTATCGTGCGCAGCATCGCCATGACGGGGATCAAGGCCTGAAATGGGCGCCCCCCGCCGGCTCCTGCCGGCCATCGCCCTGTTTGCGCTCGTCTCCGCGGCCTGCCGCCCTGCGCCGGAACCGGGCACGCCGGCGCCGGCTGCTGAACCCAGCCCCACGGCCCGGGTCTACACCAACCCGGTCTACGCATTCGATTTCCCCGATCCGCACATCCTGCGCGTCGAGGACGCCTACTACGCCTATGCGACCAACAGCTCCAATGCGAACATCCCGGTCCTGCGGTCCACCGACCTGGCAGCGTGGGAACGCCTGGGTGACGCACTCCCGGCCCTCCCTGAATGGGCCGCGCCGAACCAGGGCTTCACCTGGGCCCCCGGGGTCGCCCGGATCGGGGACGCGTTCGTGCTCTATTACACCGCCCGGGATGCGGAGGCCGACCTGCAGTGCATCGGCCGGGCTGTCAGCAGCTCCCCGGAGGGGCCGTTCGAGGATGAAACTGTCGAACCGCTGGTTTGCCAGACGGACCTGGGCGGCTCGATCGACCCATATCCCTTCGAGGACGCGGGCCGCCTTTACCTGTACTGGAAGAACGACGGCAACTGCTGCGGCCTGCCGGTCGGCCTGTGGGTGCAGCCGCTCAGCGAGGACGGGCTCAGCCTCGCCGGGGCGCCGCTCGAGATCCTGCGCCGCGACCAGGCCTGGGAGCGGCCCCTGATCGAGAACCCGGCCATGGTCGCTGCTGGGGGCGGCTATTACCTGTTCTATTCGGGCAACTGGTGGGAAAGCCATGAGTACGCCGTCGGCTACGCCGTCTGCGAGAGCGCGGTGGGCCCCTGCACCAAGCCGCTGACCGAGCCGCTTTTCGCCTTCACCCCGGAAGTGATGGGGCCGGGCGGAGAATCCTTCTTCACCGACCTCCAGGGCAACCTCTGGATGGCCTATCACGCCTGGACGGGGGCCGCCGTCGGATACCCGGGCGGCCAACGCAGCCTGCGGATCGAACCTGTCACATTCCAAGATGGTACCCCGGTCATCCATGGACCCACCCACGAGCCCCAGCCACTACCATAACCCCGTCTATCCCCAACCCTGTCCGGACCCTTTCGTCCTCAAATTCTGCGGCGAATACTGGTGTTATTCGACGGGTCTGCAGCCGGATGGCCGTTTTTTTGCGATCCTGCACTCGACCAACCTGGTCGATTGGCGCCCCACCGGCAGCGCACTCGACCGGCTGCCTCCCGGCACGCTGCCCTATCCGGACGACCATTACTGGGCGCCCGAGGTCGTCTACGAGAACGGCCGGTTCCTGATGTACTACAGCGTCGGCGACGAGACCTGCATGCAGATCCGCATCGCCGTGGCCGGCCACCCCGCCGGCCCCTTCGTGGACAGCGGCCGCAGGCTGACGCGGGAGGACTTCGCCATCGACCCGCACGTCTTCACGGACGACGACGGCGCCCGCTACCTGTTCTACGCCACGGATTTTTGGGAGCATCCGCGCATCGGGACCGGGACGGTGGTGGACCGCCTGCACGACCCGTTCACCCCGGCCGGCGCACCGCAGCCGGTCACCCGCGCCCGCTTCGATTGGCAGGTCTACGACCCCCAAAGGATCGCGAAGGGCGGGGTCCGGTGGCACACCCTGGAGGGCCCGTTCGTCCTGAGAAAGAAAGGCCGGTACTTCCAGATGTTCAGCGCGGGCAACTGGCAGGACGGCAGCTACGGGGTAGCTTACGGTGTCTCCGACCGGCTCGATGGTCCGGGGGAATGGGAGCAGCCCTGCGACGGGGAGGCCATCCCGCCCGTCCTGCGCTCGCGCCCCGAACAGGGCGTGATCGGCCCGGGGCACAACAGCGTCGTGCGCGGCCCCGATAACTCAGCCCTCTTCTGCATTTACCACCGCTGGCTGCCGGAAGCGGGCGCGCGCGTGCTGGCACTCGACCGGCTGGGCTGGGAAGACGGCCGGCTGCTGATCGACGGTCCGTCCTCCGGCCCTCGCCCGGTCCCACCCCTCCCGGCGATCGACGGCTTCGACGGCTTCGACTGCAGCCCCGGCGGCGGCAGGCGAGAAGGCAACCGGCTGCATCTCGGGTCGGACCGCCGGGCGTGCCGCCCGCTCCCGGAAGCGGCGGCTGCCGTACTGGAGATCAGCCTGCGGATGGACCATCCGTTCCCTGCCGGCTGGTTCGGCCTGCGTTTGCAGCACGATGGAGGGCGGCTGGCCGGGATCCTGATCGGCCCACACGCGCGGCGCGTCCGCATTGAGACCCAGAACGGCACGACCGATCTGCCGCTTCCGGAACCGTTTGACGGGTCGGTCTTCCACCTGCTGCGCCTGGAGATCGGTCCCGAAGGTTGGGCAGCTTTTCTGGACGGACTGCGCCTGATCGCGGCCGTACCGCTCCCCTCCCGGGCCGGCGCACTGGACCTCCTGGCGTTCGAGGGAGCCGCTGAATTTGCCGGCTTTGCGTTCACCGTCACCCGGCCGGATGCCGCGCAGACCTCCCCGGAGAACTGAAAATGGCCAACCCGCCCTTCGCCTGGGCCGCCGGGATCGAGAATACGTTCATCCCGCAGACCCGCCCCGGGCTGCGCGCCCTCGACGAATACGACCTCGCCCAGCACTACGACCTGTGGCGCGGCGACCTCGACCGCGTCGCCGGCCTGGGAATCACGCACCTGCGCTGGGGCGTACCCTGGTACCGGGTCCAGCCGGCCCCGGACCGCTGGGATTGGCGATGGGTGGACGCGGTCCTGGATACGATGGTCACCAGCAAAGGCCTCGAGCCGGTCCTCGACCTGATGCATTACGGGACGCCGCTCTGGCTGGAGGACAGTTTCCTGAACGGCGATTATCCGGAGCGGGTGGCCGACTACGCCCTGGCTTTCGCCGAGCGTTACCGGGACCTGGTCCGGTATTACACTCCGCTCAACGAGCCGACCGTGAACGCCCATTTCTCGGGGCGTGCGGCCGTCTGGCCGCCGTACCTGGAGGGCGACGACGGCTACGTCCGGGTCCTGATGCAGCTCGTGCGCGGCATGGGACGCACTGCCCGGGCATTGCGCGCAGCCCGGCCGGACGTGGTGTTCGTGCAGGTGGAAGCCCTGGGATGGAGCTGGACGAGCGCACCGCAGCTGGAAGCGCGCGTGGCCGCCGACCGGGAGGACGAATTCCTCGCTTTCGACCTGTTCACCGGGCGGGTGGACCCGGCCCATCCCTTGTGGCCTTTCCTGGAAACGCACGGCGTCCGCGCGGCCGAGCTGGAGGAGCTGCAGGCGGCCTCCTTGCCCGAGGGTCCGCCGGGGAGCCTGATCCTGGGGACCAACCTCTACCCCTGGTCGGGAGGCGAATGGGTCCTGGACGCCGGCGGCGCGGCCCGGCGGGTTGGGGAGCTGCGCGGGGAGCACCTGGCGGATGTGCTGCGCGGCGCCTGGCGCCGCTACGGCCTCCCGGTGATGGTCACCGAGACGAGCGCCCGCCGGGATATCGCCGGCCGCGCAGCCTGGATGGATGCGACCATCGCCGCCGTCCGGACCGTGCAGGCGGAGGGCGTCCCCGTTTGCGGGTACACTTGGTTCCCGGCCTTCTCCATGATCGATTGGGACTACCGCACCGGCGCCGGGCCGCTCGGCGAATACCTTTTGCACCTCGGCCTGTGGGACGCGGACTTTGACGAGGACGGGGTGCTCCAGCGCCATCCCACGCCGCTGGTCGAACGCTACCGCGCCCACATCCGGGGAGCGGGAGAATGACCCGGGAACGGCGCTCGCTCGACGGACCCTGGCAGTTCCTGTTCACCGACAACGGCCGTCCGGACCTCCCGGGCGCGGCAGGGCCCTGGCGCACGGTGCACGTCCCCGCACCCTGGCAGGCCCAGTTCGACGATCTGCGCCTGAGCCACGGCAGCGGCTGGTACCGGCGGGAGTTCGAAACCCCGGCCGCCTGGCGCGGGGATCCGGTCCGGCTGTATTTCGGTGCGGTAAACTACCTCGCCCGGGTCTGGCTGGACGGCGTTTTCCTGGGCGAGCACGAGGGCGGGTATCTCCCGTTCGAGTTCGAAATCGGCGGGCACCTCGGTGAGCACACGGTCCACGCGCTGGTGGTGCAGGCTCACCTGCCGGATTGGGACGACCCGCAGATACCCTTCGCCGAGATCCCGCACGGCAAGCAGAGCTGGTACGGCCCCGCGGGCGGCATCTGGCAGTCCGTATGGATCGAACGCCGTCCCGACCTGCACCTGGCCGGTCTGCGGGTGGACGCAGCCGGGGGGTCGGTCCGCGTGCGGGCGACGACCTCCGGTCCGCTCCCAGCCGGCACCCGGCTGACCTTCGAGGTCGCCGGACCGGATGGGGAGCCGGTCGCCGAAGCCTGGACCGGCGAGCCGGAAACCGTCCTCCGGATCGCAGACCCGCTTCCCTGGAGCCCAGAGGCTCCGCACCTGTACACCCTGACGGCCGGGCTCGGGGCGGACCGGCTCACGGCCACATTCGGCTTCCGCACCATCGCCGTCCGGGATGGGCGCCTGCTGCTCAACGGCCGGCCGCTCTACCTGCGCGGCGCCCTGGACCAGGATTACTACCCGGACACCCTCAGCACGCCCCCATCCACGGCCTTCATCGAAGACCAGATCCGCAAAGCGAAGGCCATGGGTCTGAACTGCCTGCGGGTGCATCTGAAGATCGCCGACCCGCGCTATCTCGAGGCGGCCGACCGCCTGGGGATGCTAATCTGGGCCGAGCTGCCCAACTGGAAGACGCTGACCCCGGGGGCGGCCGCGCGCGCCAAAGCGACCCTGGCGGGCATGGTCGCCCGGGACCGTGGGCATCCCGCCGTCATCATCTGGACGATCGTCAACGAAGCCTGGGGGACCGAACTGGTTTCCGACCCGCGCCACCGGGCCTGGCTGGCGGAGATGGTCGCCTGGCTCAAGGTGCTCGACCCGACTCGTCTGGTCGTGGACAACTCCCCGTGCGCTCCGAACTTCCACGTGCGCTCCGATCTGGACGATTTCCATTTTTACGCTGCCATGCCCGATGGCGCGGCGGATTGGGACCGCTGGGTGAGCGAATTCGCCTCCCGCCCGGACTGGTTGTACGCCCCCGAACACCAGGCGCGCGGGTCAGACCGGCCCTTGCTGGTCTCCGAGTTCGGGAACTGGGGTCTGCCGGACGTCTCCCTGCTCGATGACGACGGCCGGTCTGAGCCCTGGTGGTTCGATACCGGCCGGGGCTGGAGTCCGGACGTCGTGCACCCGCGCGGGGTGCGGGACCGGTTCGAGGCGCTGGGTCTCGCACAGGTCTTCGGGGACCTGGCCGGGTTGGCGGCCGCTTCCCAGCGCGGGCAGTTCGAGGCGCTTCAATACCAGATCGAGACCCTGCGTCTACAGCCCGGGCTCTCCGGGTACGTGATCACCGAGTTCACCGACGTACATTGGGAGGCCAACGGCCTGCTCGATCCGGATCGCCGGCCCAAGGCGTATTTCGATCGGATGGTTGCGCTGCAGGCCGATACGCTGCTGATCCCCCGCCCGGAGCAGCGCGCCCTGTGGGCGGGGCAGGTTTGCCGGGTTGCCCTGGCCGTTTCCCATCTGGGGCCGAATCCGATCCGCGGCGCGCTCGCCTGGCGGCTGGCCGTTCCGGGACAGGAGGCGGTCCGTGGGCGCGGGCCGCAGGGCACGGCGGCGCCGTTCGAGACCGCCCGTCTGGAGCTGCTCGAGTTTGTCGTGCCGCCCGTGCCATTCCCGGTCGCGGCCGATCTGGAGCTGTCCCTGGTGGATCCGGCCGGAAGGGAGATCGCGGGCACTGCGGTGCCGCTGACCCTGTTCCCGCAGCCGGCGGAGCCGGGTACGGTGCTGGACTGTCCCGACCCGGCCCTGGCGGAGCGGCTGGTCCAGGCCGGTTATCGCCGTGCTCTCCGGCCCGCGCCCGGGGCCGGTCCGCCGATCGCGCTCACGGCCCTGGATGCTGCGGCGCTGTTCTCCGTCCGGGCCGGCCGCTCCGCTCTTCTGCTGGCCGCGACGCCGGCGGCCGTGCAAACCCCGGTCGCGGCGTTCGAGCTGTGCGAGCGGGCGGGCACCCCTTTGGCCGGCAGCTGGGCAAGCACGTTCGCCTGGCTGCAGCGCGACCGGTTCGGGGGGCGGATCCCGGGCGACGGCCGGTTGGATTTCAGCTACCTGCCCTTTTACCCGGAGACCGTGATCGCCGGCGGAGCCGGCGGGCCGTTCGAGCGGGATGTCCTGGCCGGGATCTTCGCCGGCTGGCTGCACCGGCCGGCGGCGCTGATCCGGCGGTTCCGGATCGGACGGGGTAGGCTGACCGTGTGCACCCTGCGGCTGGCGGACCAAGTCGGGACGGACCCGCTGGCGACGGCGCTGTTTGGTGAACTCGTCAACGATCTAGCCGCCGGGGACTGGGGGGAGTGAGGCGGTGGACGGCTCATGTTGACGAAAAGCCCCCAAAGGTCTCGAGGACCTTTGGGGGCTGCCGCTCGGCTTTACGATCCGATCGTTCGATACGCGGTTTCGACCGCCCAGCCTTACTCGAGAGTTACCGGTTTGCACCAGTCGTGCGCGATCGCTCCCTCGTGATCGAAGAAGACGACGACATGCCCACATGCCTGGGCCTCCCCTGCGGAAAAGCTTTTCGAACCAGGCGTATTCACGTCGACACTCCAGGAAATCTGCCCATCGCTCGTACACACACCTTCCGTGAAGCCAACCGCCAGGCCATTCAGGGAGTCCTGGCTTACCGTTACCTTGAGACGGAAGGTTTCACCTCCCACGCAATCTCCGTGCCCGACCACGGCTACCGTTTGTCCATCCTCGGACAAGCCGAGCGTATCGTCGATGCCAAACGGTATTGAGATCACACGCCTGGCCAGAATGGTCACATCGTTTTGGGGTTCGGCGACACGCTTGTCAGCATCCATGGTGAACGGACCGGCAGCCGAGGCCGCGAAGCTTGCGGCGGCAATCAAGAGCGTGATGGCTGCAACACCGACAAACATGGACAGCACCACATAAAATATTCGGGATTTCATACGCACCTCCGTAGTCAAAGCCGACGAGGGTTAAAAAAATATCGCCACAACCGGCCTGCTTCGGCATGAAACAGGCTGTGGTGGCGAACTATTCAAATGGGACAAACACTCAAAACAAACATCGGCTTATACTTGCCCTCCGCTCGCCCCAATTTTCAGGAACGCCTTTATTGTTACAAAGCCTGGTGAAGTTGTCAAGTTTGGGCCCGGCCGGCCGGGGTGCCGCCTGTATACATCTTCAGCGGTCGGCACAGGCGGGCGAAGACCGCCGAAGCTGGTCCGCTGCAATCGGTGGTTGGGCGTCACCATGGGTCATAGGTGCCGAAGCTCCATAGATGGCCTTCTAAGTCGTAACAACTGAAGTCACGACCACCGTAGTCTTCGTCTTTGATCTCGATGGCAATCTTTGCGCCGGCTGCCTTCGCCCGTGCGTAGACTGCGTCTGCATCGTTGACCACGATGTACGCGGACTGTGTCCCCGCGCCGCCGATCTCATCCGGTTGCTTGATGAGACGACCAAACTCGGTCTCGTTGTTCAGAACGGACCCGAGCATGATCATTCCGTTGCCGAAACTCAGCTGGGCATGGGCGATCGTCCCGTCTTCGTTCGGCACAACGAGGTTCTTTTCAAAGCCGAAGGCCTTGCACAGCCATTCGATCGCTCTCGGCGCGTCGCGATACCTGAGAACGGGAATAACAGTTGCTTTCGTCGTCTTCGCATTCGTCGGCACGATAACCTCCTTTGGTCGAGTTGGGACTAAGTCCCGCACTGTTCGAGTGACGCTCAACAAGTGATTCTACTGCAATTAATCCATATATCATGCTCCACAGCCGCCTACCGTTTGTTCTTTCTCGATTTCACGCTGTTCGCGCCGGGCTAACTGGATATCTGCCGGGTTCTTCCAAAAATGGCCAGGGCAATCAACAACCCGGAACACAAGGCAAAGAACGCCGGCCGACCGGCGTCTTGTGTGCCGATAAAGTCCAACCCGAGTAGATGGTTGATGGGACCAAGGTACCAGATAAAAATGTAGAGAACTTCAAACAGCTTGTTGCTGCCGCTCCAGACGCCTGAGGCGAGCGCCAGTGAGGGGATAAAGATCGCAGCGGAAAGAAATGCCGGCAAGCCTTGCAGGTCACCCCTCATCAACATACGATCCGCTCCCCCGATAAATCGGATAACAAGTTGCGGAAGCGCACCCGTTCTTCCGGATCCAGGCCGACCGTAGGTTCATCCACAATGAGTAATTTCGGATCGTTTAACAGCGCCTGCGCAATCCCAACGCGCTGCTTCATGCCGGATGAATACCCACCCAGCGGCCGCCGCTGATATCAATCACCTGCGGATCGAAGGTTGGCGAAGCAAAACTTGTGGGGAAGTGGAACCCGATGATCCGTACTCGCCCATCACGGTGCCACGCCGCAGCCCAACCCAAGATCAAAAATATCCACCCCCGTCAGCAGTATCGCATACTGCGTGCCGTCGGCCGACATCAGCTTGATCTCATGGAACCCGGTCGTGTTGCCCTCTCGCTGGAGCCACAGGGAAACGATGGTCCCGTCCGGAAGGACGCACGGGGAGTTGTCGTACTCAAGACCGCTGACCAGGACCGGCGTACTGCCCCCGGCCTCGAGCCGCCAGAGCTGCTCCCCGTTCCACGTGGCCTCAAAGACGATCGCCCCGTCCGGGGCATAGGCGGGCGAGAAGATCAGCCCGCCCGCCCCGAAATCGTCCGCCCGGAAACGAACCGAAAAACCGGTCCCATCCACATTTGCTTCACAGATGGCATTGCTGGCATACGAATCGTCGCCGCAGGCAAAAACAACCCGCGTCCCGTTCGGGGAGAAGGCCGGCCGGTGATGGTTCTCGAAGGGAGAATCGGTCGTCAACTGAACGGCCGCACTCCAGGCGCCGCCATCACGCCGGACGGCGAACAAATCGCGTTCGTGCGTACCCCCGCCCTGCCGGAAGACGATCAGGTCGCCATCATTGGAAATCGCCGCAGCTTCCGCATGCAGCACGGCCCCATCGCTGACCACGGTTTCAAAACTGACGAAATCGCGCGTCACGGCCAGGCAGGCCCAACCGGCGCAGTCCGGGTCAAAGTGGTCCGAAGAGACCAGGTACCAGCCCCCTTCGCCGGAAATGCTGATCCATTCGGTCTCCGATCCGCCTCCGGCAGCGTCCAGCAGAGCCGTGATATCTTCGGGGACGGCATTCGGGGCAATGGCGATCCGGAAAACCCGTTCCGTTTCCCCATCCCGGATCACGTAGGTCACAAAACCACCGTTGTCCGCCAGCTGCAGCGTGGGCTGCGAACCCGGGCCGGGCTCGCCGATGGGGGCAGACTCTTCGGTGGGGGGAACCGATCCCGGCAGGGCTGTCGGCAGGACGATCGCCTGCTCGTCCCCCTGCACTTCATAGGCGCCCACATCCGCAGTCCCGGAACGCGGCTGCCCGAGGATATCCTCACCGCTGGCATGCGCCGGATCGGCGCGATCGACCGCGGCGCTGCCCGCCTGCGGGACGGCGTACGACAGGACGAGCTGCGTGAAAACGGTGCGGATATCGATCGCCCCACCGCCGAACAAACCCGCTGCCGGATCCCAGACCGGCAGGACCAGGTTCACGGGTGGGTTGAGCAGGGGATCGCCCAGGATGGCCGCGGCGTCATCGGTAACCTGCACCATGTCCTCCGAGCCGGCAGGCAGCGGCTGGCCGCCGTTCCAGAACAGGTTGCCCGACAGCGTGAACCTTGCGGTCTCCCCCTGGGGCGCCGTGGCAAAGTTCTCCATCGACCCGGTCGGGTCGGAGAAAATGTTGTTGTAGAGCTGGATGTTGTCGTTGGGCTGGTTGCCCCCCTCCGTGTTGCTGCGCCAGGCAAAGGCCCCCGAAGGCATATCCCCGCTGATCGTGTTGTTGCGGAAGACGACATCGTGCACGCCCTTCGTGCCGAAGGGGGCGCGGATGCGGGCGCCGTCGCCCAGGAAGAGGTTGTTCTCGATCAGCACGTTCTCGGCTTCGAAATACTCGTTGCCGTCCTCGCCGAGCAGCACCATGTACTGCCCCTCGGAGCCCTGGTAGTGAAAGAAGATGTTGCGCCGGATGGTCAGACCAGACACGCCGAGAATCCCATCTTCATCGCCGTTGCTGTCCTTGACCACGATATAGCTGGACGATTCCGCGGTGACCGCGCGGCCGACAGCTTCAAAAGCGTTGAAGAAAATGTTGTCTTCCACGACAATGTCACGCACGCTGTTGATATCGATATGCTCGTCCGAGTCGCCCTGGTTGTAGAACAGATTGCCGATCACATAGATCTGCTGGACCCCGTTGTTGATCTTCAGGATGTCGTTGGTGAAGCTGTCGTGCAGGATGTTGTTGCGCAGGGTGATGTTGTTGGTGTAGCGTTCACCGCCGGCGATCTCGTCGGTCGTGTCCTGGATCTGGACGACGATGTCCGTGGCAGCCGGGCTGAGGTGGGCGATATCGAAGCCTTCGATGCTGATCCCCTGGGCCTCGAAAATCGTCAGGACCGTTTCATCGGCGCGCAGCTGGGCCTGGTAGGGAATCTCCGAGCGGACGGTGACTCCGGTGGTGAAAAAGCCGCGGATGCGGACCCGCCCGATATACAGGCCCGGGCGGACGAGGATCACGCTGCCGTCCTGTACGCTGTCGAGGGCGTGGGTGATCGTGGCCCAGGGAGCGGCCGCTGAGCCGTCGCCGGTCTCGTCGTTCCCGTCGGTGGCAACGTAAAAGGTGGGTGCGTTCGGGTCGAGGAAAGCGGTCGGCGCGGCCTGGGGGGTAACGCTGCTTCTGTTATCGGGACTTTCACCATCTAAACCGGCCGGCACACTCAAATTGCATGCCAGCAAGGCGAACACAAAGATCAACATTACACGCTTCATTTTTGATTATCCTCGGAGGCGGGGGAGAGTCCCGGGGGGATGGGGTGATGCGGCGCCGCCGCACACGATTCATTAAGTATATCAAAGAAAGGCGGGGAAAAGAGACGCGGCGGATCCACCACGCCGGCTTCCGGGAGAGGGTGTTGCAAGCCTACCGGGCACAGTGCGCTTTCTGCCGGCTGCGCCACCGCGAGCTGCTGGATGCGGCGCATATCCGGCCCGATACCGATCCGGAGGGCCAGCCGACGGTGGACAACGGGTTCTCGCTTTGCAAGCTGCATCACGCGGCGTTCGACAGCTTTATTTTGGGGGTCACGCCGGACTACGTCATCCGGGTACGGGAGGACGTACTGCAGGATGAAGATGGCCCGCTGCTGCGGGTTGGGCTGCAGGAGCTGGATGGGGTGCGGCTCGTGGTGCCGGCGAGTGAAGGGGATTGGCCGAGCCGGGAGGCGCTGGCGTGGCGGTTTGAGCAGTTTAGTGGTGAGAAATGATCGTCCGACAAATTACGATTTGTTAGGATGCGATTACCAAATCACAGAAGAATCGTTTGCGATCAATTATCTTTGGTTCTACTTCTCGTTGGCGGAGTTCAAAGCTTACTGGTCATACCGGCCAGTTTTCCGCAGGGAAAATAAATCAAGAATCATTGCGGATCAAAAAAAATCAGTGTAATCAGTGTTCCGGCTTGATCTGAGAAAGACAAAAGGATTGATTACAATAACCGTGGATCGCCTCTGTCCCTAAACGTCCCGCACAAATCTCAACATCCCGCCGCAGTACCCAAGGAGGGCCAGTATGCAAAGCAACCCCAACAACCAGGTCGACCTCCTCCCGGCGCGCCCCCGCATGTTCATCGATGGCCAGGAATACGACAGCCTGGGCAGCGACCTCCTGAACCTATGGGTCGAAGAAACGACCGCCGCCGGCTCGCGCTGTGAAGCCGTCTTCACCAACTGGGGGCCGGCAGCCCGGGGGGCCGGTTTCATCTACTTCGACCGCGAAACCATCGATTTCGGAAACCACCTCTCCGTCCGGGTCGGGGGGATGGACGACATCCAGATATTCGCCGGACGGATCACGGCGATCGAGGCTCGCTACCCGGACTCGAAACCCCCTGAGATCATGGTCCGGGCGGAAGACGGGCTTCAAGCCCTGCGCCACACCCGCCGGACCCGGACGTTCGAAGACGCCCAGGACCGTGACGTAATCGAGCACATCGCGGCCGAACACGGCCTCGGAGCCGACGTCGACATCGACGGCACGACCCACCGCGTCCTCGCCCAGGTCAACCGGAGCGACCTGGACTTCCTGCAGGACCGCCTCCGGGCGATCGACGCCGAATTGTGGGTCGAAGGGGATACGCTGCACGCCCGGGCCCGCTCCCGGCGAAACGCCGGGGAGGTCACCCTCGTCTACGGGGCAACGCTCAAGGGCTTCGCCGTCCTGGCGGACCTGTCCGACCAGTGCACAAAGCTCACCGTCAGCGGCTGGGACGTGGACGCAAAAGCACCGATCGAATTTGATGCGGGCGGGTCCGCCATCCAGGCCGAGCTGGACGGCGGCCTGAGCGGGAGCAGCGTCCTCAAGGGCGCGCTGGGAACGCGCACCGAGACCGTCGTGGACCGGGTGCCGCACGACCAGGCGGAAGCCGAGGTCCTGGCCGAGGCGGAGTACCGCCGGCGGGCCCGGCGCTTTTTGACCGGCAGCGGGATCTGCGAAGGCGACGGGCGGCTGCGCGTGGGGACCCACCTCACGCTCCAGGGTCTCGGGGACCTCTTCCGCGGGACGTATTACGTCACACAGGTGCGGCACGTTTTCACAAACCAGGACGGCTGGCAGACCCACTTTTCGGTAGAACGCCCGGGCCTGGGCAAGGAGCAAAAGGACAATGCTGCAACAACAAAAATATCCATCCGGCCCAGCCGGAAGCCCTGACGGCCGCTACTTCGGCGTCCACACCGCGCTCGTCACCGATATCGTCGACCCGGACCAGCAGGGCCGCGTCAAGATCCGGCTGCCCTGGTCGCCGGATCCGGGCGGCGGTCTCTACGAAGCCTGGGCCCGGCCGGCAACCCTGATGGCCGGGAACAACCGGGGCACCTGGTTTATCCCGGATGTGGACGACGAGGTCCTCGTCGTTTTCGAAGCCGGAGACCCGCGCCGGCCGTATGTCATTGGCGCTTTATGGAACGGCCAGGACGCGCCGCCGGAAACGATGGACGGCGCCGGAAGCAACAACCGGAAAACGATCCGCAGCCGTAACGGCCTCCGCATCTCGCTGGACGACCGCAACGGCCAGGAGTCGCTGACCCTGGAAACCCCCGGCGGGCAGAAAGTGGTCCTGAAAGACGGCCCGGGCGCGATCGAAGCCGTCGACAGCAACGGCAATGAAATCAGGCTGGAAACCGGCGGCGTCACGGTGACGGCTGCGGCGAAGGTGACGGTCAACGCCACCGTGGTGGAAGTGTCGGCCGCGATGCTGACCGTCAACGCCGGCCTGGCCAAATTCAGCGGCGTGGTGCAGGCGGACACGGTCATCACGAACTCCGTGATCAGCAGCAGCTACACACCCGGCGCCGGCAACATCTGGTAAACCGCACAGCGGTCGGCGCCCCGGCGCCTACGGACCCGCCCCTGATCACACCTCGTCCGCCGGTTTCTCCCGGCGCAGTTGTTTTTTCTCGCCGCGCCGTCGTTTTCCGGCCAGCCGCCGCTCTTTTGAGGCGGCGGTCGGCCGGGTCGGCCGGCGCGGCTTCGGGGGCTCGGCCGCGCGGAGGATCAAAGCGGCCAGGCGCTCGCGGGCGTCCCGGCGGTTGCGTTCCTGGGTCCGAAAGCGGTGTGCGTCGATCACGAGCATTCCCTCGGTCGTGATGCGCCGGGCGGCAATGCGCAGCAGCCGCTCGCGGACCGGCTCGGGCAGCGAGGGCGAACTGCGCACGTCGAAGCGCAGCCGGACGGCGGACGATACCTTGTTGACGTTCTGACCGCCGGGCCCGCCGGCGCGTGCGAACGTCTCCTCCAACTCGCTCTCGGGGATATGGATCTGCGGGGTAACGATCAACATGCGGGGATCAGTCTTGTGCGCATCAAATTCCAGGGGCGTCGCGAGTTTCGGGATCCCGGTCGTGCGGCGCCATTTTCCGGCTAATCTTTCAGCCAGAGGTTCGACCGCTCGGGCTGCATGGTGCTGTCCACCACGCCCAGCAGCCCCGCTGCCAGCCGGTCGATATTGACCTCGTCACGAGCGATCCCGGCGAAGTTTTCAAGCGCCTGTTCGGCATCGTACTTCCCACGGAAAAAACGCCGGTCGATAAAAGTCTGGACGCGCCGGCGCACGAGACGAGCATCTGGTTGAAGTCCTGGCGCAAGTCGGTGAGGAACAGGACCAGGTTTGCCAGGGCGAACAGGCTCCAGGCGAAGATGGCGAGCGTGCGGCGGGAGGCCGGTGAACGAGAAGTGCGGGTCATTTCCCGAAGTATAGCGCCTGCGTCGGACTCCGGCCACACGCTTTCTGCAAGCCCGCAAGGCGACGATAAGGCGAGCGTATAAAAGACCGCCGAAATGAATCTCCCCCAACTGGGCTAAAAAAAAATCCAATTACCGGTGGATGTGTTTTCAAGCCCTGGACGCTAGAATAATTTATGTTCCCTATTTCAGGGTGATACCGGCGCATCCTACGCTGCCCGGCGCGCCGATCGAAACCGGGACGTTACGAAAATTGGGGATGTGGAGCGGGGCGTTCGCCCCGCTCCACATCCCCAATTTTCACTATTTTCATGGAGAAAATCATGGAGAAAAATTTGACTGACTTAAAACCCTTTTCCCGAGATGGACACACACCCCTCGTTCGGTATTGGGCGGTGACCTTTGTGCTGTTGGCCGCCGTTGTGTTGGCCGGGTGTGCTGGACTGAAATCTTCCATTAACGCCGCTTCGCAGGGGACGGCGAACGAGGCCCCGGATATACCGGCCAACGCTAAAAACGCGCTGCTGGGGAATCTGCAGGGAACGGTGGAAATAAAAACCGGCGACGGCAAATGGTCTCCGGCTGAAACCGGAGAAGCCCTCGAGAGCGGGCAGCAACTCCGCACGGGCGCATTCTCGAACGTCACATTGACTTATGCGGATGGGAGCCGGACGTATCTGGGTGCGGGCGCTGAAGTTGCGATCGATGCGCTGGATGCCCGCACTTCCGGCGCTCGCGTGGTGCAGTTGACCCTGGTGCGCGGCGAAAGCCGCCACACGGTCGAAAGCTCGGATGATTCCGGCTCGCGCTACAACGTCCGTACGCCGAACGGCGATGGGAGCGCCACAGGCTCCGCCTTCACGGTGATGGTCCTCCCCAACCGATCCACACAGTTTTGGGTGGAGAACGGCTCGGTCTCCGTCGTCAGTCAAAATGTCTCCGTCGACGTGATCGGCGGGCATACGACGATTATCCATAAAGGACAGCCGCCAATTGAACCGATGTTCCGTATCACCGGCGAAGGTCGGGTCATGCAGATCGAGGCGATTGGGGACGGTGATGCGAGCCGTCCGTTAGCCGCGCTCAGCCAGGATTGGACCCAGCAGAACGACAAAGTCACCTTATGCCATGCCACCGGGAGCGCGACGAACCCGTATGTCGAGATCACGGTCTCTGTACAGGGAGCAACCAATGGGCACGCCGGACACTCCGGTGACATCATCCCCGCCCCGGCAGAGGGTTGC
>DATKDL010000088.1:0-5113 GCA_035512695.1 Anaerolineales bacterium
TGGGGGGCTGTGCCCCGCACGGCTTTATTTTTCCATATTTTCTGCCACCCAGCCCGCGACGGCGGCGAGGGCTTCGTCGAGGTTTTCCGCGCTGCGGCCGCCGGCCTGGGCGAGGGTGGGGCCGCCGCCGCCGCCGCCGCCGAGCCGGCGGGCGACGAAATTGGCCAGGTCGCCGGCCAGCAGGCCGCGGGGGTTGAGGTCTTTGGTGACGGCGGCGATGATGATGGGTTTTCCGTCGTTCACGGCGGCCAGGACGGCCACGCCGTTTTCGGGGCGGTGCTCGCGGAAACGGTCGGCCAGGCCGCGCAGGGTGTCCGCCCCGGCGTCGTCGAGACGGGCGGTCAGGACCTGGACTTCCCCGACGGCCGTCGTCTCGTCGAGCAGGCGCTCGAAGCGGTCGCCCGCCGCGGCGGTCCGCAGGCCCTGGAGCTCCTTCTGCGCGGTGGAGACGGTCTCGAGCAGGGCGGCCGTTTTTTCGACCAGCCCGTCCGGCCCGGTCCCGAGGGCGCGGGCGGCATCCGACAGGATCCGGCGGCGCTGCTGCGCCCGCCGGTAGGCTTCCCGGCCGGTGACGGCCTCGATCCGGCGGATCCCGGCCGCGGCGCTGCCTTCGCTCGTGATCGTGAACAGCCCGACCTCCGCCGTCCCCCGCAGGTGGGTGCCGCCGCACAGCTCATAAGAGAAATCGCCGACCCGGACGGTGCGGACCACGTCGGCGTATTTCTCGCCGAACAGGGCTATGGCGCCTTCGGCTTTGGCTTCGTCGAGCGGTTTGAAATCGATCCGGACCGGGAAGTTCTCCAGGACCTTCTCGTTGACGAAGGTCTCGATCTGTTCGAGCTGCTCCGGCGAGACCGCTTCGGGATGGGTGAAATCGAACCGCAGCCGGTCCGGCGCGACCAGCGAGCCGGCCTGCCGGGCGTGGTCGCCGAGCGCGGCGTGCAGCCCGCTGTGGAGCAGGTGCGTAGCGGTGTGGTTGCGCATGATATCCATCCGCCGGACCGGGTCGACGGCGGCGATGGCCGCATCGCCGACCCTAAGGGTTCCATGCACGACGAGGCCGTGGTGGACGATGATGCCCGCGGCGGGGCGGCGGAGGCTGCTGATCACGATCTCCCATCCCCCCCCTTCGGGGGGGATCGAGGGGGGGCTGATCACGCCGGTGTCGCTGACCTGTCCACCCGCCTCGATGTAAAATGGCGTTTCCGGGATGATGACGTCGACTT
Organism: Anaerolineales bacterium; assembly: GCA_035512695.1. Taxonomy (GTDB): domain Bacteria; phylum Chloroflexota; class Anaerolineae; order Anaerolineales; family JABWBV01; genus DATDOR01. The sequence goes on from DATKDL010000088.1 coordinate 1,227, forward strand.
CGTCGCCTTCGGAGGCGGAGGGGACCGGTTGGCCGTTGACGATGAGGGCGAGGATCTCGCCTGCGACGGCCAGGTCGCCGAAGGGGTTGTAGGCGACGCCGTCTTCGGGGAGGCGGCCTTCGGATTGCAGGCGGGTCCGGATTTGGCGGTAGAGATCGGTGTCGGCCTCGCCCATGACGCCCATCGCCGCGCCGGCGCCGGAGGCCAGGCGGTGGGCGTCCATCGCGTCGCCGAAGCCGGGTTCGTCGACCTTCAAACCGCGCTCTTCGGCGATGTCCTTCGTGATCTCGAGCGGCATCCCGTAGGTCGTGTAGAGATCGGCCGCGGCCGCGCCGGGGAGCGTGTCGCCGCCGGAGCGGGCCAGGTCGTCCAGCAGGCCGGAGAGGTGGGCGGTGGCGCGTTCGAGCGTGCGCTGGAACTGCTCCTCCTCCCGGGTGATGTAGCGGCGGATCGCCCCCCGGCTCTTTTCGAGCTCGGGGAAGGCCTCGCCGTAGTTGTCGATGACGACTTCGGCGACCTCCGCCAGGAAGGGCTCCGCCAGGCCGAGTTTTCCACCGAAGCGGTAGGCCCGGCGGATGATCATCCGGGCGACGTAGTTGCGGCCCAGGTTGCCGGGGATCACGCCGTCGGCGATCAGGAAGGCGGCCGCGCGGGCGTGGTCGGCGATGACGCGGTAGGGGGTCAGATCGGCCTCGCGTTCGTCGTCCGTCTGCCCGGCCAGCGCCTGCGTCTTGAGGATCAGCGGCCAGAGCAGGTCGGTGCGGTAGTTGGAATCGACGCCCTGCAGGACGGCGACGATGCGTTCAAAGCCCATCCCGGTGTCGACGTGGGTGGCGGGGAGCGGCTCGAGCGTGTCGGGGTCCAGGCGGTTGTACTGCATGAAGACGAGGTTCCAGAGTTCGAGGAAGCGGTCCGTGTCGATGTCTTCTTTTCTGACGGGCCCGTCCTCCGGGCGCAGATCGATGTGGATCTCCGAGTTGGGGCCGCAAGGGCCGGTGTCGGCCATCTCCCAGAAATTGTCCGAGCGGCCGAAATAGAAGAGGTGGTCGGGGACGAAGCCCGGCTGGGCCCGCCACAGATCGGCGGCCTCCTCGTCGGTCGGGATCTGGTCCTGCTCATCCTTGAAGACGGTGGCGTACAGCCGGTCTTTGGGGAGGCCCCAGACGTCGGTCAGCAGGTGCCAGGCCCATTCGATCGCTTCCTTTTTGTAGTAATCGCCGAAGGACCAGTTCCCGAGCATCTCGAAAAAGGTGTGGTGGGTGTCGTCCCGGCCGACGTCGTCCAGGTCGTTATGCTTCCCGGCGACGCGGAGGCATTTCTGTGAATTGGCGGCGCGGGTGTAAGGGCGTTTATCGGTCCCGAGGAAGACGTCCTTGAACTGGACCATCCCGGAGTTGGTGAACAGGAGGGTCGAGTCCCCCCCGGGGACGAGCGGGGAGGAGGGGACGTGGGTGTGCCGGTTCTCGGCGAAGTAGTCGATGAACGTCTTCCGGATGGCGTTGCCGGTGAGGTGAGGAGGGATATCGTTGTCCATTGGGTATATTATGATTGAAAAAAAGAAATCCGGGCCGACAGCGCCGGCCCGGATTTCTTATTTCCCCCCGGTTCTACCTTTACGGGTTCGGATTCTTCAAATCCATCAGCAGCGCTGCCAGGGGGGTTTCGCGCATGCCCGTGCACTGCCAGTCGGGGTAGTTCTTGTACACCAGGATATTGATCATCGGGGTGTCCAGTTCGAAGGCTTTCTCGACGAAATCCCGGGCGGCTGCCTGGTGGGCGGGGCCGCACTCGTCACCGGGGCTGCGCAGATTGAGCTCGGTGATCCAGACCGGCTTTCCGCCGGCTGCATCCTTGACCATCTCGTATTTCAACTCGAGCGATCCGGGCCAGCCCTGGAGCACCTGGTTGGCGGACCAGATGCCGTAGTGGTGGATCCCGACGAAATCGACGTAGGGGGCAACCTGCACCATCATCCCGAAATGGTCGGCACTGTGCATCATGAAGCTGACGCCCATCTGCCTGTGGGATGCGAGCTGCGGGCGGATCCGCTCGAGCAGGTAGATCAGCTTGCCGGCGTACTCGTCGCCGAAACAACCGTAGAGGGCAGAATAACCGGAGGTGGCGTCGGGCTCATTCCAGACCTCGAAGTAGTCCATGTCGTAGCGCTCGACGGCCTCGGCGACGAAGTCGCCGAAATCGTCCAGGAGGGCGTAAGACGGGACGCTGCACGCACCACCGGGCATGAAGATGAAAAGCGGCTCGGCCCCGATCCCGCGCCAACCTTCGATATTGGGCAGCATCTTTGCGTCGACGGCGGCCCAGCCGCCGGACAGATAAAGTTGGTAAGGAGTTTTGTAGGGTTCGTTGATGTTGCCCAGGTTGCCGCGGATAAAGCCCAGGTTGTACGCGGCCAATTCATCTGCGTACCAGGTGATGTTGTCGGCCGTCAGTTCGAGCCCGATGGCCGTCGTCATCGTGGAAGCCGGCAGCGGCTCCGGCTTCATCAGGACCGGCATATAAATGTCATACTGCGGTTCGGAGGCGTGAACGGTGCCGTTGGGGGTGAGGAAAAGACTGAAGATGATGAGGGCGACGATCAGGGCGAGCGAGCGGGTGATTCCTGTTTGCGTTTGCATGACTACTCCTATCTGCAAAGCAATGGGCCTGGTTTTCGTCCAGGCCCGCGGAATCATTCCCTCAAGAGGATGCGCTTCGGCGGCCTGGCAGTCATGGCGAGTTGCCTCGCTGTAGACCCATAGCTTTGCGTCGCCGGTTTTCACCGGCTTTGCCTTTATCGGCGTTGCCGTGATCGCTGGGGGAGCGACCAGGGGAACGGTTGTCTACTGCTCTAAATTTTTCTTATCTGTCCTGCGTCCACCTCCGGAAAGCAAACGGGCCTGGTTGTTCACCAGGCCCGCGGAAGGTCAGATTTCCATCGACAGATGGATCCTCTTCGGCGGCCTGGCGATCGTGGCGAGTGTGTCTCGCTGTAGACCCATAGCTTTGCGTCCCCGGCTTTCGCCGGGTTTGCCTTTATCGGAGATGTCGGCTATTAAGCTTTATTATCTTAGCAGGTTGCCGGATGAATAGATACAGGACCTTCGTACAGTTTCATCTCACCAGTTCGACCGCCCCCGCCAGCATCTCCACCTCCACCCGCCGCACGTCGGCTTCGTACGGCGCCCACAATTCGCCGTCGAGGTGGATCGGGACGGCGCGGTCGGCGTCGAAGGAGAGGCGGATGAAGCGGCGGATGTCGACGAATTTGAAGCCGCCGTGGTTGCCCTGCATCACGATGGGCAATAAATAGAACATCATCGGGCGCGAGATCGGGTCGACCATGAGGATGTCGAACTGGCCGTCGTCGTTTTTTGCGTCGGGGGTGACCATGAAACCGCCACCCTCGCGCGGGCCGTTGCCGATCGTCAGCATCAGCAGGTTGCGGACGATCCGTTCGCCGTCGATATCGAAGACGAGGTGGGTCGGGTCGTAGTGTTTGATGATCGAGCGGACCGTGGCGGCCAGGTACATCGGGAAGCCGTGGATCCCGGTGATCTTGCGGCTCTCGATGTTGACGGCGGCGTCGAACAGGAACCCGGCCGAGTTGTCGAAATATTCGGCGCGCCCGTTCCCGTCCGTGATCCGGCCAACATCGACCCGGGCCGGCGCCCCGTCGAAGGCCCGGATCATCGCCTGCTGCATATCCGGCGAGACCCCGGAGGCGAAGGCGAAATCGTTCCCCGACCCGATCGGGACGACGGCCAGCTGCGGCCGCTTCTCGGGCGGGACCGCCATCAGCCCGTTGACGACCTCGTGGACCGTCCCGTCCCCTCCCAGGGCGACGACCCGGCGGTACCCGGCCTCGGCCGCGGCGCGGGCCAGCTCGG
>DATKDL010000089.1:0-2332 GCA_035512695.1 Anaerolineales bacterium
CAGAACGACAAAGTCACCTTATGCCATGCCACCGGGAGCGCGACGAACCCGTATGTCGAGATCACGGTCTCTGTACAGGGAGCAACCAATGGGCACGCCGGACACTCCGGTGACATCATCCCCGCCCCGGCAGAGGGTTGCCCGGATTCCACGCGCACGACGTCGTCCACCTCCAGCAGCTGGAATATCGCGGGCCGGACGTTTCTCACCGGTTCGAATACGGTCGTTTTCGGTGATCCGCAGCCAGGCGATTGGGTGACCTTCGAAGGTCATCTTCAATCAGATGGTTCGCGCGGGATTGACCGGATTGAGCGGATGAACCAAAACTTCGAGAACCAGTTCACGTTTATCGGCAGGGTGGAATCCGTCGGCGCATCTGCCTGGACCGTTTCAAGCCGTGAAGTGCGGATCGACGAGATAACGGCGATTGAAGCCGGGCTTGCGGTGGGCGATAACGTCCAGGTCGTGGGCGCTGTGGCAGAAGACGGGATTTTCTGGGCCTCACGCATCAGCCGAACCGATAACGGCGGTTCGAACTTCCGGTTCGCCGGGATCCTGACCAGGATCGGCAGGGACGTCTGGATGATCTCCGGCATCAACGTCGAAGTCGACGAGAATACTGTGTTCGATGGCGATTTCGAAGTTGGTGACCCCATGCTGGTTGCAGGGGTGATTATGGAAAATGGTACGTGGCTGGCGACTTATTTGAACCTGGTCTCACCACAAGAGTACCGCTTCGAGTTTGTCGGCAGGCTGGAAAGCCTCAGCCCATGGACGGTCTCCGGCATCAGTTTCGATACGGCCGAATGGACCAAAATGGACGCTGACCTCAGAGTCGGGGATCCGGTGCGTGTGACCGGCACGATCGGCATGCATGGCACCTGGATCGCTGAACGAATCGAGCGGTTCGACACGGAACATGAAACGAGCTTTGCGTTCTTCGGCCCGGTGCTCAGCATCGATCCCTGGAACGTGCGCGGCGTTTCACTGGCGGTGGACGAGCGCACGGACATCAAGGGCGAGATTACCCTGGGTGAAATGGTTAAAGTTACCGGATGGATCCTGGATAACGGATCCTGGCTGGCGACGGAGATCAAGCACACAGGGCTGCACCTCGGCCAGGGATGTTTCTTTGTCAGCAGCGTTGTGCGGAGCGTCGACGAAGAACGAATCGTCCTGGTCGATGGGCTGACGCTGCCGCGGTCCGGAGACCTCGTCGAGACGGGTGATCTCAAGGAAGGCAGCGTGGTGCGCTATCATTACTGTGTAGACCAGGATGGCGAGGGCAGGATCAGGAGGATTTTCGCCCTGTCGCAGTTGGATAGACCCATTCCTGTAAACGAGGAAAGCGGCAAGGTCGTCATCTGCCATTACCCGCCTGGAAACCCCGAGAACGAACACACCATCGAGGTGGGTGAGCCGGCGGTGCAGGCTCACCTGGCGCACGGCGATTCCATGGGAGCCTGTCCCGGCAACTGACCTGCCGTGCACACCTTATACGGATTTTGGTTCTCGGGATCGTTGCCCGGGCGGATATGGCCACACGCGCAAAAGGAGAACGACGATGCTTCCAATCGGCGGTGACAATCGCACTCGGAAAGCAGTTCCGTTTGTCACCTATATCCTGATCGCTGAGCTCACGCCACTGTATTACTCCTCACCGGCAGCCCTTCCCCCTTCCATTCGAACAGCGAACCGTCGTATATCGCCACGTTCTCATTGCCCACCAGCAGGTGCGCCATCGCGTTCAGCGCGGCGGCGATCCCGCCCCCGCAGTAGGTGATGATCCGTTCGCCTTGGGGGCGGGCCGCTACCAGCGCCTCGATCTCGTCCTGCGGGCGCAGCGTGTCCCAACCGATCGACAGGTCCGTCAGCGGCAGGCAGACCGAACCGGGGATATGCTCCCGGTCGTGCCAGTCCTGCGTCAGCGCATTCTCGATGTACGCGCCGCCCCGCTCGACGGCGGCCAGCACTTCATCCTTGCCGGCGATCATCTCCGGCTTGAACGCCGGTTCGAATACGGCGGGCTCATATTTGTGTTCGCCCGCTTCCACTGCGCCGCCCGCTTCTTTCCAGGCGGGCAGCCCGCCGTTCAGCACGCGGACGTTCTGCACCCCGGCATACCGCAGCACCCACCAGGCGCGCATCGCGCTCACCAGCAGGTTGGAGGCATACACGATCACCTCGGAATCGTTCCCGATCCCGATCTCGCCGATCTGCGCGGCCAGCATCTTGTCCGGCGCCAGCATGTATTCGTAATCGGCGATCGGGTCGGAGAACAGCTGGTGGTCAAAAAATGCCGCGCCGGGCAGGTGCCCGGCCAGGTAGATCG
>DATKDL010000090.1:0-11679 GCA_035512695.1 Anaerolineales bacterium
CATGGGCTACGGCGACGGCCAGATGCGCGAGCTCGAGGAGACGATCAACCGCTCGATGGCCGACCTCGTCATCATCGGCACCCCGATCGACCTGGGCCGCATCCTGGACCTGAACATCCCGTCCCAACGCGTGCGCTACGAACTGCAGGAGATCGGGACGCCGACGGTGGAGGGGATGCTGCGCGAAAAATTTGCACGGTAACCGGAAAAAGAAAGCGAAAGGGCCCGGCTAGTTCCACTCGCCGGGCCCTTTCGCTTTCTTTTTCCGAGATCACGGATCCAGCCTGTACCCGACCCCCCGGATCGTGATCAAATGGCGCGGCCTGCGCGGGTTTTTCTCGATCGCCCCGCGCAGCCAGCTGATGTGGACGTCCAGCGTGCGGGTGTCCCCCATGTATTCCGTGTTCCAGACCGCTTTGAACAGCGTTTCGCGTTCGATCACCTCGCCGGGCTTGTCCATCAGCATTTTGAGCAGCTTCGCCAGCCGCGGGGTCAGGCGGTGCTCCCCGTTGTGCGTGCTGACCACGCTGCGGTCGAGGTCCAGCGCGATCGCGCCGACCTCTTCGACCTGGTTCCCATCCGAGGGCAGCAGGGCTGCGATGCGGTTGTAGATCTTGCGGACCGTGAAGGGCTGTTTCAGGGTGAAGCGGACGCAGGGGGTCTTGCCGATCGGCCGGCCGGGGTTGGCGATCAGGATCACCGGCAGGTCGCCGTTCCGGGCCTCGTGGAGCGATTGGCAGATCCGCAGACCGCTGGTGCGCAGCGATTCGGCGTCCACGACGACGATCTGGGGGTTCGATTGATCGAGCCGCCTGAGCGCCGCTTTCCCGGTTGGGACGGATTCGATCGTCAGCCCTTTGCCGCGCAGTTCGTCTACCAGGGCGCCGTTTCCGGACGGAGCGCCCTTGATCCACAGGATTGTGCCGGTGGGCCTGTTCTGGTTTTTTTTGCGATGCTGCAAGGCGGGCCGCCTCCTGGTATGGGTGGAACCCCCGGGGAGGATCATTCGGGGCGAAAATCGGGTGTGCGCGCGGGCCGCCCCCGCGCGCACACCCGATTTTCGCCAACCATCTCTCTTCCCAAATTCTTAAAAATTTAACATATCAGCTATCGGGAGGTGGATTATACCGCGAACGATCGGCTTGGAAATAGACCAAAGGTCACAAGGCGGGGCAACGAATGGGCGAATGGGCGAAACTTGCGAAGTTTCGCCCATTCGCCCATTCGCCCATTCGTCCATTCGTTCGATGTATAATTCCACTCCCGGGGGAAGATCTCATCACTGAGGAGACTGACATGCTTTCGAACGCTACGATCCACCGGATTTCCCGCTTGCTCATTTTCGTTCTCATCCTCGCCGCCGGCTCGTCGCCGGCCCTGGCGGACCAGGTCAACGTCACGCTCGACGGCGTGCGGGACGCCGGGTACGTGCAGATCGCCGCCGACCCGTCCGGGGACCTGGCTTCGCCCGGACCGGCCGATTTTCCCGGCACGGCCTGGACCGACCTGACGGCCCTGCACGTCGCCGCCGATGCGGACAACCTGTACGTCTACGTCGACGCCCCGGCCTACAACGACGTCGATTCGACCGGCCAGATCGGCCTGGCGATCGACGTCGATGGGGACGCATCCGGCGGGTCGACCGATCCGTGGGCCAACGCCATCACCTTCGCCTACGACGACGTCAACGGCTTCCCGGCCGGCGGCGCCTTCCTGCCCGATTACGTCATCCGCGGGAACGTCAGCCGCGACGGCGGCTGGACCGAGCTGCGGGCCTGGAACGGGAACTGGGACGCCGGCGTCGGGGTCAACTGGGGCGGCATCAACGGCGGCCACGTCGGGACCCGCATCGCCTACAGCTTCGGGAACGGGATCGAAATAACCATCCCGCGGACCGACATCGGCGACCCGGACCTGGCCCGCGTCCGGCTCCAATTCTTCGCCACCCAGGGCGGCGGCGGCAAAGGCGCCTACGACACCCTCCCCTCGGACGACCAATCCACCGGCTGGGACGATCCCACGACACAGACGAAGCTCGTCTCCGTCCCGCTGGCCGTCGACCCGGCCGGCGACCTATCCATCCCCGGTCCCGGCGAATGGATCGGAGTCGCCTGGACCGACCAGACCCGCCTGCACGCCTGGGACGACGAAACCAACCTGTACCTCTACCTGCCCATGCCGGCCTACGACCCGGCCGTCTCCTCCGGCCAGATCGGCCTGGCGATCGACACCGGCCCCGGCGGCGGCGGATTCGACCCGTGGGGGAACGCAATCACCTACGCCTACGCTTTCAACTACCAGAACCTGGGCCAGGACCCGCTGGCCGCGGCCGCCCTACCCGATTTCATCATCCGCGGCAATATCTACAGCAATTCCGATAACGGCTGGACCGAATTCCGGACCTGGAACGGCTCGGACTTCAACACCGGCGGCGGGACCGACTGGGGTGGGATCGGCAACTCCGGCCAGGGCGCGCTGCCCGGGTCGAAGGTCGCCTGGACATCCAACGACGGTCTGCGGCTGACGATCCCCTTCGCCGACATCAACGTCTCAGCCGGCGATTCGATCGGCCTGCAGTTCTTCGGCACCCAGGGCGGCGCCAAGGGGGCCTACGACACCGTTCCCAGCGACGACCAGTCGAACGGCTGGGAAGACGCCACCACGCAGCTCTACCTGGCGACCTACGACCTGCCCGCCGAACCCCCGCCCCCCCCGCCGCCCGAGGGCTGCCAGAGCGGCGCCGCACTGGACAACGACATCTTCTGGGCGGACCTGGGCCACAACAGCCGGGACCCGCTCTACCGGACCCCCGGCGGTCCTGTCACCGCCGGTACGAGCGTGACCCTGCGCCTGCGCAGCGCCTGCGACGACCTGGCCCAGGCCAAAGTCCGCCTGTGGAACGACCGGACGAACGTCGAGACCATCCTGGATATGGCGAAGGCCGCCTCCGACAGCCAGTACGACTGGTGGGAGGTCCAGGTCCCGGTCAGCGCCGTGCCCACCGTCTACTGGTACCGCTTCATCGCCATCGACGGCTCCAGCACCGCATACCACGAAGACGACGCCGCCCGCGACGGCGGCTGGGGCGAGACCTCCAGCGCCAGCTCCGACTACAGCTGGCAGCTGACGATGTACGACTCGGCCTTCCAGACCCCGGACTGGGTCAAACAGGGGATCATGTACCAGGTCTTCCCCGACCGCTTCCGGAACGGAGACCCGGGCAATGACCCGGCCCCCGGCCGCTTCTTCTACGGCGAGCCGGGCGGGACGATCTACCGCTCCGACCCGGACGGCGGGACGTCCAACCCCTGGAATACCGTGGTCTGCGACCCGCGGGACGTCGACGACTGCCCGGGGACCTACAGCCTCAACTTCTACGGCGGCGATCTGCAGGGCGTGATCGACCAGATCGACTATCTCGATGACCTGGGCGTCACGATCCTGTACTTCAATCCGATCTTCGAATCGCCCTCCAATCACAAATACGACACGACCGACTTCGGCGTCATCTCCGAGGACTTCGGCGACCTGGCGACCTTCCAGGCCCTCGTGGCCGCCGCCAACAGCCGCGGCATCAGCGTCGTCCTGGACGGCGTCTTCAACCACACCTCCTCGGACAGCGTCTACTTCGACCGCTACTCGCGCTACGACGCGGCCGGGAACCTGACCAGCCCGGGCGGCCCAGGGACCAACGACGGCAGTGGAGCCTGCGAGAGCCCGTCCAGCCCGTACCGCGACTGGTATTACTTCACCGACGTCACTCCCGGCACCGGCCCCTGCGCCGGTTCGGACGGAACCCCCGGCGGCGCGACCTACGAGAGCTGGTTCGGCTTCGACAGCCTGCCCAAGCTCAACGCCGCCAACCCCGAAGTGCGCGACCTCGTTTTCGACGGCGGCCCGACTTCTATCGCCCTGTACTGGCTGGCTGAAGGGGCCAAAGGCTGGCGGTTCGACGTCGGTGGGGACATCGACCCCGGGCTGACCAACGACCCGGGCAACGACTACTGGGAGAGCTTCCGGGCCGAGGTCCGCGCGCTGCACCCGGACGCCTATCTCGTGCTGGAGGAGTGGGGCAACGCCTCGCCCTGGCTGCTCGGCGCCGAGATGGACGCCACAATGAACTACCAGTACAGCTCGGCCATGCTGGGCTTCTGGCGCGACACGACCTTCACCGACAACGACCACAACCCCGGCTCTTCCGCCGGCGAGCTGGTCCCGCTGAGTCCGTCGCAGCTCGACGCCCGCCTCCACAACTGGATCGAGCGCTACCCGCCCGAAGCGCTGTACGCCATGATGAACCTGCTCGGCAGCCACGACACCAACCGGGCGCTGTTCATGCTGGACGAGAACGCCGCCAACGGCTCGGACTCAACGCCCCTGCTCGACCCGAACTACGATTGGTCGGACGCCCTCGAGCGCCTCAAGGGCGTCGTCCTGCTCCAGATGACCCTGCCCGGCGCCCCGACGATCTACTACGGCGACGAGGTCGGCCTGGTCGGCCCGGCCTACCACTACGGCGGCCGCTGGGAGGACGATCCCTACAACCGCCAGCCGTATCCCTGGCTGGATGAGACCGGGACTCCCTTCTACACCCACCTGCAGTCCGGCGGCGCCGGTCACACCGACCTGCTGCCGTACTACCAGGCCCTGACGGCGGCCCGCAACGCCCACCCGGCACTGCAGACCGGGAGCTTTGACACCCTGCTGGTCGACGACGGCGCCGGCGTCTACGCCTACGGCCGGCTGCTGGCGGATTACTCCGATGCGGCCATCGTCGTCGTCAACCGGGCCGGCGCTTCACAAGGCGTGACCGTCGACGTAGCCGGCTATCTCCCGGTGGGCGCCTCCTTCACGGACGTCCTCAACGGCGGGAGCTACACGGTGAACGCGAGCGGGGAGCTCGTCCTGCCATCCGTGCCCGGGATGAGCGGCGCGCTGCTGGTGGCCGATGCAGCCCTGGCGGCGGCGCCGGACGCCGTGAACGATCTGCAGGTCACCGACCTGGGATCCGACTTCGTCGACCTGGCCTGGAGCGCCGCCCCCGGCGCCGACAGCTACGACGTCTACCGCAGCCCGGTCAGCGGCGGTGGGTACGCCTGGATCGCCAACACCGCCGGGACGTCGTTCACCGACCCCGGCCTCGCCGTTGCAACAGACTACTTCTACGTCGTCGTCTCCAAAAACGACACGACCTTGCTGGAATCCGGCCTCTCCAACGAAGCCGCAGCGACCACGGCCTACATCATCGGCTGGGCCAATCTGCAATGGCCGCCGAGCATCGTCCACACCATCAGCGCCGTGACCTCAACCGAGAACATCTACGGCCAGGTCTGGATCGACGGTGTCACGAGCGAACCCGGCCCGACCCCGGGGCTGCTGGCCCAGGTCGGTTTCGGCCCGTCCACGACGATCGACGAGAGCTGGACCTGGTCGGCGATGAGCTTCAACACCGACGCCGGGAACAATGACGAGTTCGTGGGCAACCTGCTCCCGGATGCCCTCGGGACGTTCTGCTACACGACCCGCTTCAGCGGCGACGGCGGTGCGACCTGGTTCTACGCCGTCAACGGACCGGACGAAGGCAACCCGACCTGTCCCGGTCCGTTCGGCGTCCTGACCGTCGTACCCGGGGCGGACACGACCGCTCCCGCTGCGCCTGCGAATCTCGAGGTGACCCACACCACCAGCGGCAGCATCTCGCTCGGCTGGGACGCCCACCCGGACACGGACGGCGACCTGTTCGGGTTCGAGGTCTACCGCGAAAACGTCCTCTCGCCCGGGTTCAGCAGGATCGCCGTGCTGAACGACCCCGGTGCAGCGGCCTATACCGATGAGGCCGTGGTCGCAGACGAAACGTACAACTATTACGTCGTCGCCTTCGACGAGAGCTTCAACCGTTCGGCCCCGTCCAACACCGTCCAGGCCACGGCCGAGCCGCGGCTGGTCAGCGTGACGTTCCGCGCGACGGTGCCGGCGTACACGCCCGGGACGGTCCACATCGCCGGGAGCATACCCGAGTTCGGCCCGTGGGACCCCGGCCTCGTGCCCCTGACCCAGGTCGGTCCGAACACCTGGGAGTACACGCTGGACATCCTGGACGGCACCAGCCTGCAGTACAAGTACACCCGCGGCAGCTGGGAGACGGTCGAGAAGGAGCCGGACGGCAACGGGGAGATCGCCGACCGGTCCCTGCTGGTCGACTACGGGTCTGACGGGACCCAGCTGGTCGCTGTGACGGTCCAAAACTGGCGCGACCCGATCGTCGTCGCCTTCAGCCCGGCGGACGGGGCGACCGGTGTCCCGCTGACTTCGACCGTCACCGTGGCCTGGAACCAGGCCATGCCGGCGAACACCTCCTTCGAAGTCGCCGGGAGCGGCGGACCGGTATCCGGGTCCTTCGCCTACGACGCCGGTTCGCAGACCGTGACCTTCACCCCGGACGGCTACCTGGCGGTCGGTGAGACCTATACGGTCACCGTCACCGGCCGGGTGGACGTCGCCGGTGACCCCCAGCAGGTCCCCGTGGCGTGGTCGTTCACCACCCTGACGGCGGAGGAGGCTATCCAACTGCTGATCGAGGAAGTGGAGGCCCTGCGGGACGGTGGTGCGCTGAACCGCGGCCAGGCCAGTGCGCTGCTGGTGAAGCTGAAGGGAGCGCTGACCAAATTGGCCAGGGGGCAGGACCAGGTCGCCGCCAACCGGCTGACGGACTTCGTCCACCAGGTTGCAGACTTCATCGACGATGGTGTGCTCTCCGAAGAAGAGGGCGGGCCGCTGATCGACCTGGCGCTGCTGGTGATCGCGGGGCTTGAATAACGGGGGTAAGCAGAAAAAAAGGTGGAGCGGGCTATGCCCGCTCCACCTTTTTTTTTGCCGTTTCCCCGTCTCGCTATGGCAGTTCGATCGATCCCAGGCTCTGCTCCAGCGAGAGCCGGTGGGCCGCCCAAGCGGTCGGTTATAATTGCTGCATCAGCTATTCGTACGGAACCAGGGAGGTCTTTGCTTGACTTCAGAACCCATGAGCGGTACGAAGGATCCGAATTCAAAACCTGCCTCCTCGCAGAACATCGCCGCATTCATCGATCGGATCGACCACGGTATCGCCGTCTTCGACGAACGCCTGGACCTGATCTACGCCAACCGGGCAGGAGCCGAACTTCTCGGGCTGTCTCCAACAGACCCGGTAAAACCGGTCGTCCCCGCCGGTCCCCCCAACGACCGCGGGGCTGCCTGGACGGTCGCCTGCCGGGAAGCGTTCGTATCCCAGACGCCGGGCGTTTTCGAGACGTACCACACGCCGAGCGCCCGCTGGCACGAGTACCGGATCTATCCCTCCGAACTTGAAATCGTGGTCTGCATCACCGACATCACCGACCGCAAGGTGATGCAGGCGGCTCTCGAGGAGCGCGCCGAGAAATACCACAACCTGGTCGAGACCGCCCACGACCTGATCTGGTCGGTGGATGCGGATGGCCGAATCACCTTTATCAACCGGGCTGCCCGGGAAATTTACGGCTACGAGCCGGAGGAGCTGATCGGCCGGGATTTCCGGGACCTGGTCTCACCCGACAACCGGGCTCGCCAGGAGGAACTCTTCGCCGCACAGCCGAGCGCGGACGACCGGTTCGTGTACCGCCAGGAGGTCGAGGTGATGCACCGCAGCGGCGAACGCCGGATGCTGCTGGCGAACGCCGTTCGGCTGTACGACCAAGACGGCATCCCGGCGGGCTCGATGGGCACTTTCGTGGATATCACCGCCCGCAAGCAGGTGGAAGAAGCCCGCGCCGCGAGCGAGGCGCACTTCCGGCAGCTCTTCGACCGGGCGCCGATCTCCATCTGGGAGCTGGACTTCTCGGCGGTCGGCGCCTGGATGGATGGGCTGCACACCTCCGGAATCGAGAATCTGGATGCCTATCTCCAGGCCGAATCGGGAGCGCTGGACCATGCGCTTTCGCTTGTCCGCGTTGTGGACGTCAACGAGACAAGCCTTCGAATGTTCGAGACCGGCCATAAGGCGGAGCTGTTCGCGGTCTGGCCGAAGCTCTTCACGGACGATACCTACCGGGTGTTTCAAAGTGAGCTGATGGCGATTTGGGAAGGCCGCAACCGGGTGGACTACGAATCCGCTGCTCGGACGGTCGCCGGGCGCCGGATCGACTTTCTACTGCACTGGGTCGCTCCGCTGGAGGACGGCCGGATGGACCTCCGCCGCGTCATCGTGGCCATCGTCGACATCACCGAGCGGAAGCAGGCCGAGGAGCATATTCGCTACCAGGCCCTTCTGCTGGAGAGCGTTTCCGACGTGATCGTGGCGACGGATCTCGACGGCCGGATCCGGAGCTGGAATCGGGCGGCAGAGCGGATCTTCGGGTTTTCCGAGAGGGAGGTCCTGGGGAGACAGGCGGAGGAGGTCATGCAGACCGAATATCTGGCCGGCACGCGGGAGGCGGCCGGCGTCCTCTTACTCGAGACCGGCTCCTGGGAGGGCGAGATCCACATCCGGGGCCGGGACGGCCGCACCTACCATACGCTGGCCAGCGCGTCGGCGATCCGGGACCCTTCCGGCCGTCCGATCGGCTACCTTTTGGTCAACCACGATATCACCCTGCGCAAGCAGGCGGAGGAGAGCCTGCAGCTGCGGCTGGCCGAGCTCGAAGCGGTGGCCAGGACGGCGACCGCCCTGCGCCGCGCCGTGACGCGGACCGAGCTGCTCATGGTCATCCAGGATGAGGTCCTGGCGATCCTGGGCGCCGAGGCGGTGGCCTTCGTCATGCGCGATCCGGCAGGGGACGGGGCGGTGGTCGAAGCCGGTATTGGTGCGTATGCCGCCGCGGTGGGTGAACGCATTCCTCCGGGCCAGGGCGTCACCTGGGAGACCATCGAGACCGGCCGGCCGTACGTGAGCAACGATTGGCAGAGCGACCCGCGCCTCAGCCACCCGGACCTGCACACGGGGCTCCAGGCTATCGTCTGTTCGCCGTTGATCGAGGGGAATACGACGCTGGGCGCCCTCTGGATCGGGCGGAACGCCCCCATCGAGGCAGACGACCTGCGCCTGCTGACCGGCATCACGGACATGGCCGCCACCGCCATCCACCGGGCCACCCTGCTCGATCAGACCCTGCGGCAGGTCAGCCGCCTGGGCGCCCTGCGCGAGCTCGACACCGCCATCATGTCCAGTTTCGATCTGCAGCTGATCCTGGACGTGCTGCTCCAGCAGGTGCGGACGCACCTGGAAGTCGATGCGGCCACCGTCCTGCTGCTCAACCCGCACAGCCTCTACCTGGAGGCGGCTGCCTGGAAAGGATTCCGCGGGAAAGGTCCCGGCGGGCTGCGGCTCCGGCTCGGGGAAGGATTTGGCGGGCAGGCAGCCCTGGACCGCCGGGTAGTCCACGTCCCCGAACTTGCCGAGGACGATCCGCGGATTGAAAAGAGGGGCATGGTCGTCGAGGAAGGCTTTACCGCCTTGATCTCTCTGCCGCTGATCGCCAAGGGGCGGGTCAACGGGGTCCTGGAGATCCTCCACCGGAGCCCGCTGCCCGTGTATCCCGAGTGGCTCGATTTTCTGGAGACCCTGGCCGGGCAGGCCGCCATCGCGATCGACGACGCCCGGCTCTACCAGGACCTGCAGCATTCCAATCTCGAGCTGACCCTCGCCTACGACACGACCATCGAGGGCTGGTCGCGGGCGCTCGACCTGCGCGACAAGGAGACCGAGGGCCACTCCCGCCGCGTCACCGAGCTGACCCTGCGGCTGGCCCGGGGCATGGGGATCGGCGAGGCGGAATTGGTCCACATCCGCCGCGGCGCGCTGCTGCACGACATCGGCAAGATGGGGGTGCCCGACCAGATCCTGCTCAAACCCGGCCCGCTGACGGATGCGGAGTGGGTGAGCATGAAGAAGCACCCGGTCTACGCCCACGAGCTGCTCTCCCCGATCGCCTACCTGCGCCCGGCGCTCGACATCCCGCACGCCCATCACGAGAAATGGGACGGCTCCGGCTACCCGCGCGGCTTGAAAGGGGATGCGATCCCGCTCGCCGCCCGCATCTTCGCCGTGGCGGACTTCTGGGACGCCCTGCGGTCGGACCGGCCGTACCGGCCGGCCTGGACCGCCGAGAAGGCGCTCGAACACATCATCGCCGAGTCCGGGCGGCATTTCGATCCTGCGGTGGTGGAGGCATTTTTGGAGATCCTGGAGGAGGAGGGAGGCGCGCAGTGAACGGGCGAATGGGCGAATGGGCGAATGATACGCCCGGACTGGCGTGCGGGCGGTTGTGGGATACTCTGTGTCCATTGCGACCAAACTTTTAGCGGAAAAAATGAACCCTGCGGGTGCGGACCGCAGGTCCGCACCCGCAGGGTTCATTTTTTCCGACCCCCATCAGGAGTATTCCCATGAAAATCACCCTGAGCAGCGTGCCGATCGACGATTACGACAAGGCCCTGCACTTCTACACCGAGATATTGGGCTTCCAGCTCAAGCGCGACATCCCGCTCGGGGAGGGAGCGCGCTGGATCACCGTCGTCTCGCCGGAGGACCCGGACGGGGTTGAGCTGCTGCTCGAGCCCAACGCCGAGTACCCGGCGATGAAGGCGCTCAAAGAGGCGCTGGTGAAGGACGGGATCCCGTACACGGCCTTCATGGTGGACGACGTCCACGCCGAGTACGAGCGGTTGAAGGGGCTTGGCGTCGCCTTTGCAATGGAACCGACCGATATGGGGATGACGACGGTGGCGATGCTGGACGACACGTGCGGGAATTTTCTGCAGATCTACAAGATGAATGCGGGGGCGGTGCCGGAAGGTATGTAATAAGCCACAGCGAACTTTAAGCGCCCTGCGGCGTATTTATGAATTCGGATTTCCCTGCTGTTCGGCCCATTCTTTCTCCAGCTGTGAAAGCATTTCCTTATCGCTTTGCAGATCCGGATGTTGAACCTGTCGATCCAGCTCCACGACCATTCGCAGCTGCTCAATCGCCTCGCTCAGTTCCCCTTGCCCTCGATAAATCATTGCGATGTTGTATCGGGTAACACTTTCCCCGGAGCGGTTGCCGACTTCTTCCAAGATCGGCAGAGCCTGCTGGTAGTATTCCAGCGCCCTGTCCGGCTGGCCAAGTTTGTCGTACACCGATCCGATGTTGTTGAGCGTGGTCGCCAGGCCGGAGCGGTCGCCGACTTCTTCCATGATCGGCAGAGCCTGCTGGTAGTATTCCAGCGCCCTGGCCCGCTGGCCAAGGTTGTCGTACACCGCCCCGATGTTGGTGATCGTGACCGCCAGCCCGGAGCGGTCGCCGACTTCTTCCCAGATCGGCAGAGCCTGCTGGTAGTATTCCAGCGCTTTATCCCACTGGCCAAGATTTTTGTACATGAACCCGATGTTGTTGAGCGTGACCGCCAGCCCGGAGCGGTCGCCGACTTCTTCCATGATCGGCAGAGCCTGCTGGTAGTATTCCAGAGCCCTGGCCGGCTGGCCAAGATTGTCGTACACCAACCCGATGCTGTTGAGCGTGACCGCCAGCCCGGAGCGGTCGCCGACTTCTTCCCTGATCAGCAGAGCCTGCTGGTAGTATTCCAGCGCCCTGGCCGGCTGGCCCAGATTGTCGTACACCAACCCGATGTTGTTGAGCGTGACCGCCAGCCCGGAGCGGTTGCCGACTTCTTCACTGATCGGCAG
>DATKDL010000091.1:0-1390 GCA_035512695.1 Anaerolineales bacterium
CGACCGGGTGATCATTGAGAAATATATCCCGGACGCCCGGCACGTCGAGTTCCAGGTCCTGGCTGACCACGACGGCAATACGATCCACCTGAACGAACGCGAGTGCAGCATCCAGCGCCGCCACCAGAAGATCGTCGAGGAAGCCCCCTCCCCGCTGCTGGACGAAACCCTGAGAGCAGAGATGGGCGCTGCCGCCGTCGCCGCCGCCCGGGCCGCCGGCTACACGAACGCCGGGACGGTCGAGTTCATCATGGACCCCGCAACCCGCAATTTTTATTTCATCGAGATGAACACCCGCCTCCAGGTCGAACACCCGGTCACCGAGCTCACCACCGGTCTCGACCTCGTCCACCTCCAGATCCACATCGCCGCCGGCGAACCTCTCGCGGCACTCGGTCCCGGCTGGGGGGAGGATTCGCCCATTCGCCCATTCGCCCATTCTCCGCACGGTCATGCTATTGAGTGCCGGTTGTACGCCGAGGACCCTGTCGCCGGGTTTCTCCCCGCGGCCGGGAAGCTGCTCAAGTTCGTCCCGCCGGAGGGTCCCGGGATCCGGGTCGATGCGGGGGTTGTCTCGGGTGACACGATCAGCACGCACTACGACCCGCTGCTGGCCAAGATCATCGTCCACGCCCTGGACCGGCCGGCCGCTATCCGCCGCATGCAGGCCGCCCTGCGAGAGACGGTCGCCCTGGGAGTCCGGACCAACCTGGACTTCCTCCAGGACGTCCTGGTGCACCCCGTCTTCCGAGCCGGTGAGGCGACCACCCGCTTCGTTCAGGAGCACCTCGATGACTGGGCGCCCGAGATGGATTTGCCGATCGAGGTGCTTACTGCTGCTGCTGTGATCGAAGATCGAAAATCTGTCCTGGAAGGATCGAAGAGCGAAAATCAGGCGTCCGGAGGGCATTCGCCCTGGGAGGCGCTGGAGGGGTTCCGGATCGGGGAGCGGGGGGACGGGCCGCGATGAGGCACAGGTTCCTTTACAATGAACGGGAATTTGAGATCGAAATCCTGCGGACGGGCGGCGGGGCCGTCGTACGGTCCGGAGGGGAGGAGCATGAGGTGGTTGTGAGCGAGCTGGACGACGGGCGGGTCGAACTGGCTTTTCCCGGTCGCACCGTGATGGTCCACGCCGCGGTGGATGGGGACACCGTCTGGGTCGCCTTCGCCGGCCGGACCTACGAACTGCGCCGGTCCGGCCCCGCCCGGGCCCGCCGCCACGCGGCCGCCGGCGACGACGGCGGCGCCCTGCGCGCCCCGATGCCGGGGCAGGTCCGCTCGGTCGATGTCGCAGTCGGTGACCCGGTCACAAAGGGGCAGACCCTTTTACTGCTCGAGGCCATGAAAATGGAGATCCGTATCCAATCCCCATTCTATGGAACCGTCA
>DATKDL010000092.1:0-2775 GCA_035512695.1 Anaerolineales bacterium
AACTGCGGCCGCACGATCGCCAACCACAAATATGACGACGGATACCCGGACACCGCCCCGGTCGACAGTTTCCCCGATGGCGTCAGCCCGTTCGGCATCTTTAACATGTCCGGCAACGTCTGGGAGTGGACCAGCACCATCATCGAGCCCTACCCCTACGACCCCGACGACGGACGGGAAGATCCGGAAGTCTGGAAGGAGCGGGTCTGGCGCGGCGGCACCTGGACCAACGGCTACTGGTGGCTGCGCTCCTCGGTCCGCTACCGCTCGATCGCGACGTACTGGTATGTGAACCTGGGGTTTCGGTGTGCGGAGACGGGGCAAATGGGCGAGTGAGCGAATGAACGAATGGGCGAATGGGCGAATTCGCCCATTCGCCCATTCGCCCATTCGCTCCGTCACCTCAAAACCATCCCCACCACCACGCCCCCCAGCACCACCGTGCCCAGGCTGGTGAGCGCGATCAGGGTGAGGACTCCGGCCAGGTAGCGGATCAGGATCGAATTTGGGCCCCCGATCTGCCGGACCAGCGGCTCGGCCGGGAGCCGGGCGCGTTCGTGCCGGTAGCTGCGGAGACCGGCCAGGCTGACGGATGCGAGGGTGAGAAACAAACCGGCTGCCGCCGGCAGGTCGCCGCCGAGCGACACGCCCAGGATCGCAAACAGCGGCGAACCGATCAGGACGGCAAAGAACTGGATCGATGGGTTTCGTATGCTCAAAGACTGTGCCGACCTGCAATCGCCTCCAGGACGGCCTCCAGGTCCGGCAGCGCTTCCATCCCCTTGAACCCGGCCATCCGCCGGTAAATCTCCGCCCCGGACCGGTGGAATCCGCCCGGCAGACCGGCCTCTTCGAACGTCGCCGCGATCTCCTCCAGCTCCCCCTCGAAACGCCAGGCCTTCTGCGTCACCCGGCGGACCCGGTTCCGGGTCTGTTCCACAAAATCCGAACCGCCGTGCGACCACTGCGCTTCCAGGTGGCCGCGCACACCCAGTTCTTCCGCCGTCCCCAGGACGGCCGCCAGCAGCGCCGACGTGCCCTTGGTGTAGGCCGCAAAGCACATCTTGAGCGCCGAGGCGGTCCCGGGTTCGGAGCCGATCACTACGGTCTCGAGCGGTCCATCGTCGAAGAGCCCCGCCGCGCGCCGCGCTTCCGGCCCGGACAGGTAAAGCCAGGTCCGCCCCGACTCCCAGGCCGGGCCGCCGATGATCCCGCCGTCGACGAAGTCGATCCCGGCCGCCTTCAGCGCCGCACCGATCCGCTCCGCTCGTCCGGGGGAGATGGCGTTGGCGTCGACATAAAGACCGGAAAACCCGTGCGCCAGGACGTCCATGGCGACCTCCTCGGCCGCCGCCGGCGGGCAGACGCTCAGGATCACCGTGCAGCGCCTGCAAAGCACCCCCAGGCTCCCCCGGTCGACCAAGTCGTGCGCCGCCGCCCGCGCAGCCGTCTCCGGGCTGCGGCCGTTCGAGACCCAGAAAACGTCGTGGCCCCCGGCCTGCGCGGAGGCGGCGACGGAGATGCCCATCTCACCGGGGTGAAGGATGCCGATCTGTTCAGCCATGATCCATGCTCCCATACAAAGACCACCACGCAAACGGCGAATTTGGGGTGTGCGGCAGCTTCGCTGCCGCACACCCCAAATTCGCCACCTCAATTTTCGGATAAGTTTTTATTCCTATCGATATGTAGTTCATCCAGGATCGCGAAGTTCAATGCGGAGTCGGGATTCAGGATGACCCGATACGTGACCCCGTCGACATCGAGGAAATGGATCCACCGGCGCTTCCCCGGCCAGCGGATCTCGAGCCGGGTCGCCGGGTGCCCGGCGACCTCGGACCGCTCCCGTTCGCCGATCTCGATCCCGTCGATCCGGCTGACCACCCCTTCTACGAACGCAGCCAGCGCGCTTTCGATCGTTTCATCCGGATAACGGCCGATTTCGAAATAGACCTCGTCCGACCCCTCCGAGACGAAGTGGTAGCGTTGAACATTTCCTCGGGACAGATCGTCGATCCGGACCGGGTGTCCAGCGGGGGTCGGGTCCGGGTAGCGCAATGTGACCAACCAGTCACATGGTGTGACCGGCCGGTCACATGGGTCGAAAGTCATCCAGCCTTGGATCGAGACATCGCCTGCCAGCAGCCATTCGAGGAGGTCGCCGTTCACGATGGAAAAGTATACTGCTTTTCTCAGGGGGTGCAAAAATAGATGGAAGGTGAAAAAAAAATCGAGCGCCTTGCCCGGCGGAGCCGGGCAAGGCGCTCGATTTTTTTTCAGGGATTTCGTGCTGGTGCCGAAGGTGGGAGTCGAACCCACACGGGCCGAAGCCCACTACGCCCTGAACGTAGCGCGTCTGCCAGTTCCGCCACTCCGGCTGGTGGGGGGATATTTTACACGCATTGGGTTGAATGTCAACGAGGGAACACTGATTTCACTGTTCTATTCTTCCTCAACATCAGGCGCCGGGCACATCGATTCTCCCGTGTAATCCCGGTTCGCATACCCGTACACCCCGCTCCCCAGCGGCGCCAAAATTTTCCCGGCCTGCGACTCGGCAAAGCCGGCCGCGGCGGTGCAGGCCGCGCCCAGGCCGCCGCTGTTATAGGCGTTGCGGAACAGGATCGCCATCTCGACGTAGACCCGCCGGGCGTCCCCGACCGGGTAGTTCGCCTCCAGTTCGGCCAGCGCGGCCGCCGTCGCCGCCGGGTCCTGCAGGGCGACGGCGATGGCGAAGATCCGGAAGCGGGCATAGGCCGCCAGGTCCGCCCGGCC
>DATKDL010000093.1:0-24922 GCA_035512695.1 Anaerolineales bacterium
AGCGGTGCGCCGTTCTTGTCGAAAATGGCGACCTTGGTGCAGTTGACCATCTGGATGTAGTGGTTGGGGCCGACGTCGCCGTTGGTGTCGGGTGGGGTGCCGCCGCCGCAGCCGGTCGGGTTGCCGACGCCTTCAAAGGAGAAGTCGAGACCGGGGGTGAGACCGGTGTTCAGCGAGGAAGCGGTCAGTGGGTCGGTTGGGACGTCCGTGCGGTCCCAGGTGCCGCGGCGGCCCATGTCGGGCTCGAACTGGAGCGGGTTGTGGCGGGGGTTGATCTCGCGCTTGAGCAGGGGCTCGGCTGCGGCGGGGGCCAGGCTGTCGGCGCGCGGGCTGACGGCAGGCACGGCCGCTTCCCCGACGATCGGGCCCTCGAACGAGTCGGTTTCAGAGACCGCGGCGCGGCCGCGGCGGCCGGGTTCCAGGGCGGCGAAAAGGAGGATCCCGAACAGGATCGTGACGGCGAACAAATAAATACGGCTGGATTTCATGCATACTCCTGGGGTTTAGGATTTCGTGCGAAGCTTAACTTTAACCCAAAACCGGTCGGATCCCGGCAGGGCAGCCCCCCGGTTTTCTCCCCAGATCGTACTATGCCGACTGTTCGGCGATCACCCGCTTCCGGCCGAGAAATCGCCATCCTCGTCAATATCCGCTCCGCTCAACCACCTCGTCAGCAGGAACGCCGCGGCGGCCAACCCGAGCAGGATCAGGGCGGTGATGAACGTGATCCGCAGGTCGCGCTCCAGGGCCCCGTAGACCAGGAGGGGCATGGTCTGTGTGCGGCCCTGCAGATTTCCGGCGAACAGCAGCGTGGCCCCGAACTCTCCCAGGGCCCGGGCCCAGCTCAGGATCAGCCCGCCCACCAGGGCGCGGGAGCTCTGCGGGAGAATGACCAGCCGGAAAATCGCCCACCGGCTGGCGCCGTCGACGGCGGCGGCGTCTTCATATTCGCGCGGCACCGTCTCGAACCGGCTCTGGGCTGCCCGGATATAGAACGGCGCCGAGACGAACACCTGCGCCAGCACCACGGCCAGGGTGGTGAAGGGGATCGTGAAACCCAGTTCCGCCAGCGGCATCCCGACCAGTCCCCGCCGCCCGAAGGCTGACAGGAGCGCCAACCCGGCCACCACCGGCGGCATCACGATCGGCAGCTCGACCAGGACGGACAGCGCCCGTTTGAACGGGAAGCGACCGCGGGCCAGGAAATAAGCCAGCGGCGTACCGAGCAGGACGATCAGCGCCGCGGCGGCCGCCGTCGTGCCCAGGCTCAGCACGACCGCCGAGACAATGGACAGGTCGCCTGCCGCCACCTGCCCTTCCAGCGTCAGCGCGCGCCAAACGAGGGCAACAAACGGCAGGATAAAGAAGACGGCCAACAGAACGGCCAGGACGGCAGCCGAGAGACCCAGTGCCCGGTCGCCCCGCGACGCGGGCCAGAAACGCCGGCTGTAGCGGCTCCTCGTTCTGGTTCTCACATCCATGGGATCATTCCGGCGGCGGGGAGAAACCCCAGCGGGCCAGGATCGTCTGCCCCGCCGGGCTCAGTGCGAAATCGACGAAGGCCTGCGCCTGCGTGCGGTGACGGGAAGCGGCGAGCGGCGCGATCAGGTAAGCGGCGGTCACATTCCGCTCCTCCGGAATCGGGATCCGGTGCACCTGGCCGGTCAGGTCCTGCGTCACATCCGAATCGTACACGACGGCGGCGTCCGCCTCGCCGAGGGCGATCTTGGCCACAACCTGGCGCACATTGGACTCTTCCGAGACGAGGTTGGCGTAAAAGCCGTCCCGAAACCCGGGCGGCATCCCGGCCACGATTTCGTCCGTGTATTCCCGCACCGGCACGCCTTCGACGGCCAGGACCAGGGCGATTCCCGGTCTGGCCAGGTCCTCAAAGGCAGTGATGCCCGCCGGGTTGTCCGCCGGGACGATGACGGTGAGCCGGTTGGCGGCAAACGGGATCTCCATCCCGGGGTCGATCCACCCGGCTGCGATCAGGGTATCGATTTGCGTCGCGTTGGCGGAGGCGAACACATCAGCGGGGACGCCTTCGGTAAGCTGGGCGGCAAGCTGTGACGAACCGGCGAAGTTCAGGAGCACGCGGACGCCCTCGTTCTCCGCCTCGAACACCGCAGCAATTTCGCTGAAAGCGCCGGTCAGCGAAGCGGCGGCGAACACGGTGATCTCCTGCGTTTTGACCTGTCCGCCGTGGCAGGCAGCCAGGGCCAGGATGAGCAGGAGAGGCCAGGCACGGTCACTTTTCAACTGCGCAGTCAATTTATGCTTATTCAAACTGTGAATTTCCGAGGATTATAGCATACGAGGATAAACTGGCTGTTTATGCCCCCTTATCCCCGAGAAATCAGGGTTTTCCCCATCGAAAAGGAGGGGATACCCGAATTGTCCTTTCCCGGATCCGCGGAGATAATCCCCGTGCGCTTCCGTCCCGTTGAGAGGACGATTCCCGTTTCCTTTCCGTTTCCTTCCCATGGAAGAAGCGGCCCACAAGGTCGCCTGGAGCGCCGTGAAAGAGCAGTATAAGAGACAGAACGGGAAATAACCCTGACAGCCCGTTCTAAAGGAGAAACAGACGTGAAAATCAACGAAGATATCCTGAAAGGCAAATGGACCCAGTTCCGCGGCACGATGCGGGAGACCTGGGGCAAGCTCACCGACGATGACCTGGACCAGATCGCCGGCAGGTGGGAGCAGCTGGTCGGAACGATCCAGGAGAAATACGGCTACACTCGTGAAGAAGCCGAGGAGCAGGTCGAGAACTTCATGGAGAAGATCGAGACCCGGTTCTCCTCCTAGGCTGCCAAGGGAACCATACTCCTGATCATCTTGCTCGTCGCCGTTCTCCTCGATTAGGCGAAAAAGCACCTATCCAAAAACCAGGATGGTCGCCGGGAGCAGGTGTGCCGGACCCGGCCCGGCACCCCTGCTCTCGGAGACCATCCTGGTTTTTGAGCATATTCCTAAACCCGCCTGAAAATGACTCGCACTTTCCCGCTCGACGATCGATCGCGTTGGACGACCGGCAAGGTCATCCTGGCGACCCTGGCGGTCGCCGGGATCGGGCTCGGCTTCTACCTGGTGTACCGCCTCCGGGCGGTCGTGTTCCTGGTAGCCGTTGCCGTCGTGCTCGGGACGGTGATCCGGCCGGTGGTCAACCGCCTTCAGGACAGAGGGGTGCTCCGCCCGATCGGGGTAATCGCCGTATATCTGCTCCTGGCATTATCCGTGTTCGGGTTCATGGTCCTCGTCGTCCCGCTGGTCATCGACCAGTGGTCAGACCTGGTTCGCAGCCTCCCGGAATATTACGGCAGCCTGCGTGCGGCGATGCTCAAATCGCCGAGCCGGATCCTGATGAGCCTGGCCTTGCAGCTGCCCGCCGACCCGGCCCTGTTCCCAAAACCGGAGCGCACGGCCGAAGAGACCCTCAACCAGTTCGCCCGGACGTATGCCATCCTCTCTCTCATAATGAAAACCTTCCTGGGCGTGTTCGCCGTGCTGCTGATCGGTTTTTTTTGGGCGCTTGAAGGCTACCAGGTGGTCCGGACGCTGCTCCGGCTCGTACCGCCCGGCCGCCGGGCCGCCGTTTTGGGATTCCTGGTAGACGCCGAACGGAAGCTGGGCGGTTTCATCCGCGGGCAGGGGATCCTTTCGCTCACGGTTGGGGCGGCCGCGTTTGTCGCCTACTCCCTGATCGGCCTCCCTAATGCATTCGTCCTGGCGATCATCGCCGGGCTGTTCGAACTGGTGCCGTATTTCGGCCCGGTCCTCGGAGCGATCCCCGCGCTCCTGGTCTCTCTCGGTCACGACCCGGCTGCGGCGGTCTGGGTCCTGGTCGCTACCGGGATCATCCAGCTGGTTGAGAACGTGTGGCTGGTCCCGCGTATCATGAACCATTCGATGGGCGTCAACCCGATGGTGACGCTGCTGTCCCTCGTTACGTTCACTTCGGTGTTCGGGGTAGCCGGAGGGGTCCTGGCGCTCCCGCTGGCTGCCCTGGTCCAGCTCATCCTGGATCGCCTGACCGCTTCCGCTGATGCCGCCGGTCCTGAAGCGGCCGGGCCGCCGCCGTCCGGAGCCTTCGATCTTGAGACGATCCGGCACGAAATCGACCTGCTTCGCGGCGAGCTCGAAGAGGAACCGTTTCTGGAATGAAACCGATTATCCGGAACGCATTCACGGTATTTGCTGCGCTGGCCGGGATGCTCTTGCTCTGGCAGTTCAGCCTCGCCGTGATCCTGTTCCTGATTTCCCTCGTCGTCACCAGCGCCATGCGCCCGGCCATCGACCGCCTGGCGGGCCGAGGGCTATCTCGCGCGGCCGCAATCGCGGCCGGATACGGGGTCCTTGTGCTGATCATCACCGGCATGCTGGTCCTTTTTGCGCAGCCTTTTTTGACCGACGCCGGTCGGCTCGTGGACGATCTCGTCACGGGTTACGAGCGGATCAAGATGGACTGGCCGCGCGGGGGCACCCTGGCCCAGCGCACCCTGGCAGAGCAGCTCCCCCCGACCGAAGAGTTCTACAGCGCCTTCTCGAACGGTGGCGGGTTGGCGCCGGTGGCCGGGATGATCGGAGCCGCACAAACCGTGCTGGCCTTCCTCGCGCAAATGAGCATCGTCATCGTTCTGAGCGTTTACTGGACCGCAGACCGGGGACGGATCGAACGGTCGCTCATCGGGCTATTGCCCGAGAGGCGGCGAAAAAAGGTCCGCCAGACCTGGTCTGAAGTGGAAGCCGCGGTCGGAAGCTATGTGCGTGGCGAACTGGTGCAAAGCCTGGTCGCCGGTATTCTGCTCGGTCTGCTGTTCAGCCTGCTGGGAGTGCCTTATCCGTTCCTGCTGGCGGTTTGGATCGCGTGTGTCCGGTTGATCCCCTGGTTTGGGACGATCCTGGCGATCCTCCCGTCGCTCCTGGCGATCGCCGGAGGCGCGACCGCGGTGGGGATCACCAGCGGATTGGCTGCGCTGTTCGTGCTTGTTTCGCTGCGGTTGGCGGTCGAGCCGCGCTATTTCGACCGCCGGCGGGTCAACGGACTGTGGATGGCCGTCGCGATCCTCTCGTTCGCCGAATTGTGGGGGCCTGCAGCGGCTCTGCTGGCTCCGACCTTTGCCGTGGCCGGGCAGCTGGTCTGCGGGCGGCTGGTCCCCGCCGAGCACCCGCTTTAAGGCGATCCCCAACGAAGCGGTGCCGGTGCGCGGAAGCCTCGCGCCGATCACTCGAATAGACTTGGCGAAAAGACCGGCGAAAACGGGGCTTTGGGGCGGGCTCGACCCGCCCCAAAGCCCCGTTTTCGCCGTTTACGCCCTCCAATTGCGTGAGTTCTACTATAATTTGGAAATGAACTACAGCCAGTATTCCCCGAAAACGGTCGAAGACATCATCCGTCTCCGCCGCCGGATCGCCCAAAGCGGGATCCCGGAGAAGGTGACGGACGTGAACCTGATCGTCGGCACCTGGAACGTCCAGGCTTTCGGCGGTTTCTACAACGGCTGGGACGAGACCAAAGGAAGCCCCAAACGCAACCTGCGCGGCCTGGCGAGCATCGCCGAGATCATCCGTCTCTACGATGTGATCGCCCTCCAGGAGGTCAAGCGGGATACCAGCGGACTGCGCTTCCTGCTCTCGGAGTTCCTGGGGAGCGACTGGGACGTCCTGCTCAGCGACGTCACCGCCGGCGACAAGGGCAACACCGAGCGAATGGCATTCATTTACGACACACGCCGGGTGCGCCCTTCCGGTTTGGCCGGTGAGATCGTCCTGCCCCCGGCGTCCAGGGCCGGGCCGGTCGAGCAGTTCGACCGCACACCGTACATGGCGAGCTTCTCCGCCGGGGGGATGAAATTCACGCTGATCTCGGCGCATATCCGCTACGGGAGCATCCCCGAAGACCGCCTGGCCGAGATCACCGCTGTCGCCAATTTCACCGCCGACGAGATCCAGAAACGCATCAACGAGACGTCGGAAGAGCGGAACCCGATCGTGCTCGGCGATTTCAACATCGACGCCCGCGGGGACAACCCGCTCTTTCAGGCTTTCTGCTCGCGCGGCCTGTTCGTCCCGGAGCAGCTGAACGACCTGAAGACGACTTACGGGACCGAGCCCAAGTTCTACGACCAGATCGCCTGGTTCATGGGCCTGCTGGACATGGAATTCACCGGCCGCTGTGGGGTGATCGATTTCGTCGGCGCCGTCTTCCCTGAACTGTCCAGCATCGGGATGACCTTCCGCGCCTCGGACCACTTCCCGTTGTGGGCTGAATTCTCGATCGACCGCAGCATCGTGCAGATGGCCCGCGTGCTGGGAGTCGATCCCAACGCGCCGCTCCCGTTTGTGGATATCGTATAGAACTTGTCCGGCCCGCCTTGCCGCGCTGGTGACGACGCTCAGCGTCGTCACCAGGTGTTCCGCTCCGCGGAACGGTAGGGGGCACGGGACGCAGAGCGTCCCAACTGCGTTCCCACGCGGAGCGTGGGAACGAGCGTGTGCGCGGCGTGGGAATGGGCGTGTGCGCGGCGGGGGAATGGGCGTGTTTCGCCTCCCCGATTATTGTAAGTTTCTCACCGAATCAGGCTGCAAAGCGCCTGCCGGATCTCTCCCAGGTGATAGGCGCTGTGGACGACGACCGTCATCCCGCCGGCGAGATCGTCCTCGCCTGGCCACCCCGGCGCTGCGTCGATGAACGCCAGGATCCGATCGTAGCTGTCGCGCAGCTCGCCCAGGATCGCCTCCCACTCAGCCTCTGAAACCGCGCTGACCGTCCGCCAGATCTCGTCCCAGTCCGCCGGGGGCTTGTCCGGGTCCGTCACGGAGGCGATCGTATCGTCGAAGAAGAAAGCGGTGTGTTTGACCTGGGCGGCCAGCGTGCCGCATCTCCCGCCGACAGGGATCGAGGCCGTCGCCGCATCGATCCCGGCCAGGGTCTCGAACAGCGAAGTGCCGTGGTCGAGGTACAAACCGCCGGCCCTGTCGAAAGTCTCGTGGAGAAGGGTTTTGAGTGCCCCGGTAAAGTGTTGGGGGTTGATCGGATCCATGCTCACTCCATCCTGGTGGCGATCCACCAGGTCGTCCCGCCGGCGTCTTTGACGTCACCGCGTTTGTCCGCATCCTCTTTATTGTATGGAACGCTCATCTTTCAGCCTCCTGCAATCGCGCCGAGTACGATAAAGGGCTCGGCGCCCGTGGCGACCTCATCCGGCAAAAGCGTATCGTCGGGCTCGTGCGAAAGGTCCTGCCGGCAGGCGAAGTACCGCAGAAAGGCTCGCCGCTCCAGGGTTTTGTGATCGCGGATCGTGCCGCGCAGGGCCGGGTATCGGGCCTCCAGCGTGTCCAGGACGGAGCGGGCCGTCACCGGCCCATCGACCTCGAGCTCGACCTCCTGCCCGACCTTCGCCAGGTTGCGCAGGTGCGCCGGCAGCCGGACGCGGACGCGGTTGCGGATCACGGCAGCGTCTGGACTTCGACGGAGAAGACCCGCGGCAGATCGCTGGCGATCGCCGTCCAGTTGTCCCCGCCGTCCGCCGAGGCGTAGACCTGGCCGCCGGTGGTGCCGAAATAGACCCCGCAAGGGTCGAGCGAGTCGACCGACATGGCGTCCCGCAGCACGTTGTGGTAGCAGTCCTTCTGCGGCAGACCCTGCGTGAGCGCCTCCCACTCGTCCCCGCCCATCCGGCTGCGGTAGACCCGCAGCTTGCCCTCCGGCGGGTAATGCTCCGAGTCGCTCTTGATCGGGACGACGTAGATCGTCTCAGGCTCGTGGGCGTGAACGTCGATGACGAACCCGAAATCGGACGGCAGGTTCCCGCTGACCTCGTGCCAGGTATCGCCGGCGTCGTCGCTGCGCATCACGTCCCAGTGCTTCTGCATGAACAGGACCCCCGGGCGGGCGGGGTGCATGGCGACGTGGTGGACGCAGTGGCCGACCTCGGCCTCCGGGTCCGGGATGTAGCTGGATCGCAGCCCCTTGTTGATCGGCTTCCAGGTCTTCCCGCCGTCGTCGGTGCGGAAGGCGCCGGCGGCGGAGATGGCGATGTAGATCCGCTGCGGGTCGCTCGGGTCCAGAATGATGGTGTGCAGGCACAGCCCGCCGGCGCCGGGCTGCCAGTGCGGCCCGGAGCCGTGACCGCGCAGCCCGTCCAGCTCCGTCCAGGTCTGCCCGCCGTCTTTCGACTCGAACAGCGCTGCGTCCTCGACGCCGGCGTAGACGTGGTCCGGGTCCGTCAGGGAAGGCTCAAAATGCCAGACCCGCTTGAACTCCCACGGATGCGCGGTGCCGTCGTACCACTGGTGAGTGCCGGCGTCGCCGCGGTAGCCGAACTCGTTCCCGACCGTCTCCCAGGTCGCACCGCCGTCGTCCGAACGGTGGACGACCTGGCCGAACCAGTCGGTGGCCTGCGAGGCGAAGATCCGGTTCGGGTCCGCCGGGGATCCCTTGAGATGATAGATGTCCAGACCGCCGAAATGCGGCCCGCTGACCTGCCAGTCCTTGCGTTTGCCATCCGAGGTCAAAATGAAGGCACCCCTATGGGTGCCGACCAGAACTCTTACTCCGGCCATGTGATGCTCCTTTTTTGGGGGTTGGGATCTTGAGGCAATATTCTAATCCGGAAATTGGGGTGCTCGGATTATAGAACAAAAATTCTATTGTGTCAATCCCGTTCGAATCCATCCCGTTGAAATACCTACAATCGCTTTTTAGAGGTCCTTAGCAGCGGGCGCAAGGTCCGGGCGGACCTTCCGCCCGGACCCAGCGCCCACCCCCTGTTTTCGTATTCGTTCTTGGAGCAGTGGGAGGAGATTAAAGACACCCAGGTATAATACGCCCTATCTATCCAAAGGAGTAAACCATGGCCATGTCCGAAAAAACCCAATTCAAGGTCGTTATCAACCACGAAGAGCAATACAACATCATCCCGT
Organism: Anaerolineales bacterium; assembly: GCA_035512695.1. Lineage (GTDB taxonomy): Bacteria > Chloroflexota > Anaerolineae > Anaerolineales > JABWBV01 > DATDOR01. Next base: position 8,929 of record DATKDL010000093.1, read on the forward strand.
CTTCGGACAACATCCCGAAGGGTTTCGAAGCCGCCGGCAAGATCGGGACGAAGGAAGAATGCCTCGCTTACGTCAAGAGCGTGTGGACCAAAGCGACCCCGAAGGATTGGCAGAAACTGGTCAACAGCCTCAAATAGCTGCGGCCAGTCGAAGCGAATAAAGCTCGCCGAAGACCGGGAACAGATCGGTGTCCATTCCGGCGAGCAGCCGGTCGGCAGCGGCCCGGAGCGCCGCATCACCGTCTACGGTCGGAGGGGGCCAGACAAGCCGCAGCCGGTTGATGCCCGGCTTGATCGCGGAGACCGACAGTTCCCGCTCGACCGCACGCCAGTCCTGTCCCAGAACCATCGGCTTCAGTTCTATCCCGTTTATTTGAATGGCGGTGCGCCCCCGATCGGCGGCCAGCGGCAGTCGGGCACAGACCCGGAGAGAATACGATCGCCGACCGCCGGATAGAAAGACGAACGAAATCTCGGGCCGGAACGATCGCATGAATGCCCGGGGTTCACCCTGGCGCTCCGGAGACAGCTCGTAGAAAGGCCGGTCGAGCGGCTCCGCGAGGTGATAGGGATCGGTCAGTTCGAGAACGCCCCCCGCGTTCGGCGTCGCGCCGGTGAGGCCGGCTGCGATCCGCTCCGCCCCGGCCGACCCGAGCCGGACCAGCACTTCCAGGATGGTCTCGACCACGGCCGCGTCGAGGTGCGAGTATTCCCACCCGTGTGCGTAAAGGATCGGCGCGGCGGCGGCGAGGTTGCGTGCGTGCGCCGGGGTCAGGTCGATCCGCCCACCGCTCGATCGAGCCTCGACCAGGTCCAGTAGCCGGGCTTCCATCCCCGGGTCGGCCTCGAGCGCGGCTCCGACCCAATGTTCCAGGATTTCACCGCGCCGGTGATGGCCGGGCATCCGGTGGGCGGTGTGGAGCGCTGCCCCGAATTTGGCGGATGCGTCCGCCTCGGGTGCCAGGTTCGGCTCCGGTGCGGAGGTCGCCAGATCGCGCCAGGTGCGTCCCGTCCCTTGCAGGACTTTCTCGGCGATCCCGGCCGCGGCGACTCGCATCCCTTCGACCGTCAGGTGACAGTAATCCAGGAACATCCGCTTTCCCGGGTACGGGTCCCCCGTCCAGGCGGCAAACAACTCGGGCAGATCTACCAGGTCGAACCCGTGAAAGCGGCTTCCTTCCCGCAGCAGTTCCCGGTCTATGGAGGTGAGGCGCGGCGCGCCCAACGTGCACATCAGCGGGTAGTGCAGCGCGTCGACCGCCGCCCGCGCTGCCCGGCTCGCCTTTTCCGGCTCTCCCATCCCGGCTTTGGCCCAGGCCAGGATCTGGAAACCGGCCGAGAATCTCCCCTCGTCCAGCGCCAGCATGGCCTCCCCGGCCGCAAAGGCCTCCCCCCATTCGCCTTTCTGTAAATGTCGCTCCGCCCGCTCGAACAGGGCGTGCCAGCGGGCGGAGCCGTCCCCAGGGAGCCAGGCGACCGGCCCCCAATCCGCCCAGTCGGCCAGGTTGACCTCCGGTATGACCACGACGATCCGCAGACCGGCGCGCTGCCCCTGCGCGGCGACCTCCGCCAGGAACGCGCCCGCCCGCTCCAGCCTGAGCCGCATCGCTCGCTCGACAGGTCCGGACAGGCCCCCGTCGGCCAGCAAGCGTCCGAGGGCGCCCCGGTTGCGGGCGTCCGGGGCGTGCGGGGAGATCTCCGGAGTTTCGAGCAGCGTCCAATTGTTCCCGGCGAAGACGGCGATAACGTCGGGATCGAGCTGCAGCGACCGGTGCAGCGCCGTTTCCATCCCGGACAGGGTCTCGTTGGTCCGTGCCAGGTCGATGACCTCCCAACGGTCCCAGCCGGCGCCATCCAAAATGCCCTGCAGTTCCCTGGCAGGGGTCAGCCACGGAGCGTAGAGATAACCGGCCGCGGCCGATTCGCCGAACAGGCAGATCCGCTGTACGCCGGGCGCTTTGTCGGCACGGAGCGAGCGGACTGCGGCGAAGTGGTCCCCGAGCGGGCCGGGCGCCGGGCGGGTGAAGAACAACTCCCCGTCGATCCGCTCGGGCTCCCATATCTGGATTGGGAGCGGTTCCCGGGGGTAGGGATCGCCGGCGGGCGAATCGGCGGGCGAACCGGCCCGGACCGCCTGCTCGACCAGGCCTTTAAACGCTTCCGGATCGTCCGCAATCTCCCCTGCCAGGCGTTCGACTTCGGCGCGGTCCACCGGATCACACGAAAGTGTACAGGTTGCCCACAGACCCGGGATCCGGATCCGCGGTGAGTGGAACCTCTATAAAGGATTCGGCCAGTCCCACCGGCAGACCGCTGCGCTCGACCAGGTAATCTCCAAGCACGAGGGCGTCCAGCCCGGCGGCGGCCATGGTCAGGAGGGCTTCCTCCGGGGTGCGGACGATCGGCTGACCGGCGACGTTAAATGAAGTGTTCAGCAGGACCGGGCAGCCGGTCCGGACGTGGAAGGCTTCCAGCAGGGTCGCGAAGCGTTCGTTCTCATCCGGAGCGACGGTCTGCGGGCGGGCGGAGCCGTCGATGTGGGTGATCGCCGGGAGGCCGAGGGCGGAGATCACCCGGCAGGTCTCCAGCATGAATCGGGACGGGCCGCGCAGATCGAAGTGCTCCGCGGCATGCTTTTCAAGGACGCTGGGGGCGAACGGGCGGAAGTCTTCCCGGCCCTTGACCAGGCGGTTCAGGCGGTAGCGGGCGTTCGGATTGCGCGGGTCCGCCAGGATGCTGCGGTTCCCCAGGGCGCGCGGCCCGAACTCCATCCGTCCCTGGAACCAGCCGGCCAGGCGGCCCTCGGCCAGCAGGCGCGCGGTCTGCTCGGCCAGGCCTGCGAACCGGCCCGTGAAATCCGCGGCCCGCACCCCGGTCCGCTCGAGCAGCCAGGAGATCTCGCCGGGGGCGGGTTCGGAGCCGAGATAGACGGACGTCAACTCCGCGAGGGGCGGTCCGTCACCGGCCAGCCGGCGGTGCGCCAGCGCCGCCGCCCCCAGGCAGGCTCCGGCGTCCCCGGCGGCAGGCTGGATGAATACGTTCCGGAACGGACCCTCCCGGCGGATCCGCCCGTTGGCGACGGCGTTGAGCGCCACCCCGCCGGCCAGGCACAGGTTCTCGCCACCGGTCCGGCCGTGGAGATAGCGGACCTTCTCCAGCAGGATTTCCTCAAGGACGGCCTGCAGACTGGCGGCCAGGTCGGCGTGGCGTTCGTCGACCGGACCGGCGGGGTCGCGGGGCGGGAAACCCAACAGGCTTTCCCAGCGGTCGTTGTACATCCGGTCGCCCCGGAAACGGTTGAAGAGAGCCTGGTCCAGCTGGAAGCCGCCGCCCGATTCGGCGCGCACCAGCCGGGAGACCGCCGCCCGGTACCGCGGCCGGCCGAGAGCGGCCAGACCCATCACTTTGTATTCCCCGTCGTTGATCCGGAAGCCGAGGTAGGCCGTGACCGCCGCATAGAGCAGTCCGAGCGAATCAGGGAACTCCACCCGTTCGAAAATCTCGATCTCGCCACCGGCGGCACGGGCGTAGGTCGTCGTGTCCCATTCCCCGACCCCGTCGACGGTCAGGACGGCGGCCTCGTCGAAGCCTGAAAAATAATACGCGCTGGCGGCGTGGGAGGCGTGGTGATCGCAGGTCAGGACCGGCCCGTCAAAGCCCAGCCTTTCGCGGATCAACCGCTCCGGCCGGCGGGGGTCGAGACGGTCGACGGCGTCCGGGCGCCGGAGGTGTGCATCGGACCAGAGCTGGCGGGCCAGTTTTTTGACCGGGTCTTCGTAGTAGGCGATGCAGTCCAGTTCGCCCGGGTGGATCCCCCCCGCCTGGAGGCAGTACCGGTAAGCCGCCGCGGGGAGGCGCGGGTCGTGCTTGACTCGGCTGAAGCGCTCCTCCGAGGCGGCCGCGCACAGGCGGCCGTCCTGGAGCAGGCAACAGGCGGATTCGTGGTAGAAGGCGGAGAGGCCGATAATATTCATACCGGGCGGCCCGATCATCGGCGGAAATCCAGGCAGAGAATCATAGATTTTGGTATCCTAATCTCGTATATGATCCATGAAAGATATACCAGAAAAAACAGGATCAGACCGGGGTTTCGTCCCGGTCTGATCCTGTTTTTTCTGGTTTTCCTGCTGCTCGCCGCCTGCGTCCCGCCGCCGCTTCCCGATCCCACCCCCGGCGTAGGGCCGCCGGTCGTCTTCGTCCATGGGTTCCAGGGGCTGTCCGGTTCGACGGGGCAGGGCTGCAGAACGGTTCCGGCCGTCTACCCGGCCGCCGGGTATCCGTTCGGCGATCTGCCCGGCTGGTTCGCCGAACAGGGCTACGCCGTTTGGCTGGCCTCCTACGAGACCCGGCCGTCGGGGACGCCTTCGCTGGCGGTTAACGGGGACTGCATCCGGAACCAGCTCGCTTACGTCGCCCGGCAGTCCGGCGGCCAGCCGCTGGCGGTCATCGCGCACTCGATGGGCGGCCCCGTAAGCCGGGCCGCCCTGCACGGCGATGGTGCGGCCTTCGAGGTCAGCACCCTGGTCACGCTCGGCTCCGCGCACGCCGGGCTCCCGGTCGATTTCCTGGCCAAGTTCCCCCGGTTCCTCTGCCGGACCCAGCGCGGCGCGTGTGAGCTGGCCTTCGAGGCCGTCCCGCTCTTCAACGCCGCCTTTCCCAACCTGCCGGACACGGCTTACTGGTTCCTGGGGGGGACTCACGGGTCCGGTCTGACCGATTGGTGGCTCCGGCCGCTGGTCGGGCCGAACGATGGCCTGGTCGGCGCTTACAGCGCCGCCGGGCTGACCTACCCGGCCGGTGAGCAGGACCCGCCCGGCTGGCTCGGCGAACCCGCCGGCCAGGTCTGGACGGACGAGACCCACGGCCCCGTTTTCGGGGCTGATTTCGCATATTACCTGCCGCGCCCGGACGGCGCCGGCTCCGCCGGTCCCAGTCACGCGTTCGCCTGCGCCTTCGCCGTTCTCGCAGGCGGCCCGCTCCCAGTCGAGTGCTCGGCGGCGGCCCTCATCCCGGCCGAAACCGCCGCGGCCTCGCCACCGCAGTACACGTTCGTCCAACAGCTGGAGATCGGGCCGCTGACCCAGACCGAGGCCGCCGCCGTCCAGGTCGACTCGGCCGCGACCGAATCCGGCCGGATCGTCGTGTTCTGGGACGGACCCAGGCCGGAGATCAGCCTGAACGGTCCGGGCCTGGAAGGCCTCCAGCCCGGCGCACCGGATTTCGACACCTTCGGCGGGACCGGCGAGATCCCCCCCTTCGCCGTGTATGCCTTCAGCGGCGAGGGACCCGGAGTCTGGACTCTGAACGTCGCCTCCCAGGCGGAGACGACGGTCGCCGTCTTCGCCGTCGTCGAGAGCGACCGGATCCTGGCGGTCACGACCGACCGGCGTGCCTATCCGGCTGGCGGCGGGACGATCGGGATCACGGCCAGCCTGACCGCCGGCGGCGAACCTCTCCCCGGCGGGACGGTCTGGGCTTATCTCGAGAAGAACCTCGATACGGCGGTCGAATTGATCTTCGACGGCCGGGCATACACCGGCTCGATCCCTGTCCCGGCCGAGCCCGGCCCCTATCTCCTGACCATCGCCGCAGCCGCGCAGCACAAGGATATTTTCTTCAACCGGCAGGCCGACCTGGTCATCATCGTGGAATGACCCCGCCCGCACTGCTTTGTCCGGGCCTTGTCAATCTCTTTTGATGATCGGCAGGTACCAGTCCGTGTCCTGCGATCCGCCGGGGCAGCCGGGGATGACCCGGTCGACGTCGAAGGCGCGCAGCTCGATCCGGTCAGCGCCGCCGTGGAAGCTGTTGTCCTTGAACGTGTAGAAAGGATTGGGGGCGCCGTTGGGAGGGGACGCGGGTCCGTCCAGGTCGGCGGGCAGGTACAGGTTGGTGCCGCCGGTGAACTTCTGGAACGTCGCGGGCTGGCCGCCAGCTCCGAGCGCATTTTCTGCCCCAGCGACATGATGCGGACCGGGACGGAGAGCAGCTCCTCCAGTTCGAGCGACTCGCTGAACTCGTCCAGCAGAGACCGGTAGCGGGCCGGCGGCACTTCGTACATGCGGGCGATCATGTCCAGGGATTCGATCAGGGCCAGGTCCCACCAGAGCTGCGAGCGCTGCCCGAAGACTACCCCGATCCTGCGGGCGTTGGCGACCCGCTCGCGGTGCGGGTCGCGGCCGAGCACCCGCACCGTGCCGCTCGTCGGCAGCAGGATGCCGGTCAGCATCTTGATCGTGGTCGATTTCCCGGCCCCGTTGACCCCGATATACCCGACCATTTCGCCGCGCTCCACTTCAAAGCTGACCCCTTCGACGGCCGTCTTTTCCACGTGGTGCGGCCGGAACAGCGCCTTGACCGCCCCGCGCACACCGGGTGTCATTTTTTTGAAAATGTCGAAGCCGAGTCAGGTTATACTGAATAGCCAACCGTGTATTTCAATCCAGGGCAGGAGTTACGCAGTTGATGAAAAATTCAGGCGAAAATCAGGGTGATGCGCGGGCATTGCCCGCCCATCACCCTGATTTTCGCCTATTTTTCACCCAACTGTGTGGGTCCGATCAGGAGCCAACCCATGAGCGAAGCAGTCGAGATCTGGGAGAAACCGGAGGCGGAGGAAATTTACATGCTGGCCGGCTGGCGGCAGTGGGCTGACGCCGGGTCAACCTCTTCGGGTCTTCCGCAGTACCTGATCAAGCGGCTCCAGGCCAGGCAGATCGGCCGGATCAAGCCCGGCGGGTTCTACCTGTTCCAGATTCCGGGGACGCACGACCTGGTCCGGCCGGTGGTCAAGTTCGACGCCGGGCTGCCGCTTTCTCTGCAGACCAGCGAAAACGAGATCCATTACGCCGAGGACAGGGGGCGCGGCTGGGTCATCTTCCTGGGGGACGAACCGCATCTCAACGTCGAAGCGTACGTGGCCGCCTTTCTGCATATCGCCGAGGCGCTCAACGTCCGGCGGATCATCAGTTTCGGCGGAGTGTACGGCGAACTGCCGTATGACAAGGAGCGGTTGATTTCGTCCTCCTTCAGCCTGCCGCGCTTGAAGCCGGAAATCGAGCGTTTGGCCGTCAACCTGACGGAATATCACGGCGGCGCGAGTATCGGTTCGGTGATCTGCAAACGGGCCGGCGAGCAGGACCGGGAATTCGTCTCCCTCTACGCCTTCGTGCCCGCCTACGAATTCTCCTCCGGCGTCCAGCTCGGAAACAGCATCCGGATCGAAAACGACTACCTCGCCTGGCTTGGCATCCTGCGCCGCATGAACTATATGCTCAAGACCGAGCTGGACACCGCGGACCTGGAGAAGAAGAGCAAGAAGCTGATGCGGGCCGTCGATGCCAAGGTCGACGAGCTCGAAACCTCCGCCCCGCAGATGGGGGTCCGCGAGTACCTGCGCAAACTCTCCGACGAATTCACCGAGGTCGTCTTCAACCCGTTGGATGACGTCTGGGAGGAAGAGTTGCGCCGGCTGTACGAGAAGTTCGACTCCGACGAATGATCGGGTGATCGAAACGGATGCGCCGGCCCAGCAAGCCGGCGCATCCGTTTCGATCGCCCGCTAAACTCGCTTGACGCCGCGAAACGGCTATGCTAGTATGAATTGATCATTCGGACCTATCCGATCGTTCGGGGGGCTCGGCGCTTTTTGGGATGCGGCGCCGTTTTGACCGGGGCAGCGCCCTCAAAGGGCAGCTCCGGTTGTGAGGTAGGTTTTTAGGAGAAACTTATGATATCCAAACGACTTCGGACGGGTGCCTTTTTCGTCCTGCTGGGGATCCTGATCGCGGCTTGCAGCGGACCGAGCCGCGTCGCCTCGACCCCGGTGGACGTCCCCGGCGGTCAGCCGACCCAGGGCGGAGAGGGCCAGCCCGAGGCCACCGACGCGCCCAGCCAGGTCGAGACCTTGATGGCAGGGGAGCTGGCGACCATGACGGCGATCGCTTCAGGCGAAGGGCAGGGCGAACTGCCGACCGCCGAACCGACGGCCACCGTCGAGCCAACCCAGGCGCCCGCCGTCGGCGAAGAGCCCACCCCCGTCCCGCCGACCGCCACCGAAGTTCCCCCGGCGGCCACCTCGGTGCCGCCGCCGCCGGCGGCGGACTGCTCCTCCCCGTACACCGTCAAAAAAGGCGATTGGGTCTGGGACATCGGGCGGACGTGCAATATCCATCCGAACTCGATCATCGCCGCCAATAACCTGTACTACCCTTACACGATCTACCCGGGGGACGTCCTCATCCTCCCGGATAATGCGCCGCCCTTCCCAGGACCGTAGCACGGTACTGGCCTCCCGCCTGGTTTACACCGGCCGGGTCTTCCGCGTGCGGAGCGACCGGGTCCGGTTACCGTCGGGGGCTGAACCGACCCTCGACGTCGTCGAACACGGCGGCGCCGTCGTCATCGTGCCCCGGCTGGACCCGGACCGGCTGGTCATGATCCGCCAGTACCGTTATGCAGCGGGGACCGATCTGCTCGAGTTTCCGGCCGGTACGCTCGAACCCGGGGAGGATCCCGGCGCCTGCGCCCAGCGTGAGCTGCGAGAGGAAACCGGCTACGCCGCGCAGACGCTGAAAGCTTTGGGCGGGTTCTACCTGGCCCCCGGTTATTCCACCGAGTACCTTCACATCTACCTGGCGGACGGCCTGAGCGAATCCCCGCTCCCCGGCGACGAAGACGAAATACTTCACGCCGAAATAAAGACCCTGTCCGAGATCGAACAGGCCGCCCGTTCGGGCGAAATTGAGGACGCCAAATCGCTGGCAGCGTTCTATCTGACCACGCTTGTCCTCGGCACCTGAACATGCTATAATAACCATGCTTCACCCCAGATCGCCAATTCCAAACATTGACCCATCAACTGAAATGACCATATAACTGGTGTAGCCTGGCGGGCAGGTGGGTGCGTGGGCTTTTCTTTTTCCTTTCCGGCTTTCAAAGACGGATACCGTCTGCACGATCAAGTCGGTGGAAGGTAGCAGATGCCTGGTACCTGGTGAAAAATAACCGGTATTCACCTTTAGCAAATAGCGATCACAGGCAAGTTCAACCCTCATCAGCAAACGCAATACAACCAGCAAACCAGCAAACGACCCAACCCCCCAACCCCCCAACCAAAAAAAACCACCCCCCCATGAACACAAAAACCCTCGAAGATAACCAACTGCACGTCAAAATCGCCGAGCTGGAGAACGCTTCCCTGGCGGACTTGCGGCTGCGGGCCAAGGACCTGGATGTCCCGCGCGCCGCGCGCCTGAAAAAGGAAGAGCTCATGCTGCGCATTCGCCAGGCGGAGGCGCAACAGCAGGGGCAGGAGATCCGCGGCGGGATCCTGGAGATCATGAATGAAGGGATCGGGTTCCTCCGTACCGGCTATTACCAGGGCGGCCCGGAAGATATCTACGTCTCACAAACCCAGATCCGCCGCTACGGCCTTCGCAACGGCGACCTGGTGATGGGCCACGTCCGCCCGCCGCGCGATTCGGAGCGCCATTACGGGCTGCTCAAGGTCGAAAGCGTTAACGGTCTGAACCCGGAGGCCGCCAAAAACCGGCCGGTGTTCGAATCACTGACCCCGATCTTCCCCGAGGAACGTTTCGATCTGGAGACCGACCGCTTCACACTCTCCACCCGCGTCATCAACCTGGTCGCCCCGATCGGCCGCGGGCAGCGCGGCCTGATCGTTTCCCCGCCCAAATCCGGGAAGACGACGATCCTCAAACAGATCGCCAACTCCATTTCCACCAAGTACCCGGACGTCCACCTGATGGTCGCCCTGATCGGGGAACGCCCCGAGGAGGTCACCGACATGGACCGCTCGGTCGATGCAGAGGTGATCTCGTCCACATTCGACGAACCGGTCACATCGCACGTGCGCGTGGCCGAGATGGTACTTGAGCGCGCCAAGCGGATCGCCGAGATCGGGCGGGACGTCGTCGTCCTGTTGGACTCGATCACCCGGCTGGCCCGGGCCTACAACCTGGTCGTCAGTCCCTCCGGGCGCACGCTCTCCGGCGGTATCGATCCTTCCGCCCTGTATCCGCCGAAGCGGTTCTTCGGCGCCGCCCGGAATTTTGAAGAGGGCGGCTCGCTGACCATCATCGCCACCTGCCTGGTCGACACTGGCTCCCGGATGGATGACGTGGTATACGAAGAGTTCAAGGGCACGGGGAACATGGAGCTGCACCTCTCCCGCAAGCTCCAGGAGCGCCGGATCTACCCGGCCATCGACATCGACCGCTCCTCGACCCGGCGGGAGGAGCTGCTGCTCGGACCGGATATCACCCCGCGTGTCTGGCTCATGCGCCGCATGTTTACCCAGATGACCGGCACACCTCCCAACGGGGCCGGTCTGGACATCACCAACGCCACCGAGGCGATCCTCTCCCAGATCGAAAAAACCAGCAACAACATGGAATTCCTGGAAACGCTGACCGATTCCTAGCCACCCGTGAAAGAAGAACCTACGGCTTCGGAACACGCCGGCGTCGATCGCCGGGCGGACTCTCCGGAGCCTTCGCCTCCCCCGAAGCAGAAAAGGACGCTTCTCCAAACGCTGACGAACGGCGGAGAGCCTGAACCGGCGCCTCCGCCGCCTCCGCTTCCCGCTCAGCCTTTGCCTGAAAAGTCGCGCGCCGCACGCCTGGATCGCCGCCCCCGCGGGGCTTCATGGGTTTCGGCGGCGGGCTGGGTCGTCGCGCTCGGCGTTGCGGTCCTGGCCGTCTATCTGTGGGTATCCCCTCCGCCCGCCCTCGCCGCGCTGGCGAACCGGCCGGTAGACGCACAGGTCCCCCCGACCCCGCGCCCGACCCTCACACCGGCTCCGAGCGCGGAACCGGCCGTCCCCGCCGCCCTGCCGGCGATGCCGGAAAAGCCGCAGCCGGCGGCAATTGCCCGGTATGCCAATCTCCTGACGATCATCCCCAGCCGCCCGCGCACCGAGGCCATCCGCTACGTCGTCGAACAGGGAGATGCCATCTTCTCAATCGCCAGTTTTTTCAACGTAACCCCGGAAACCGTGCTGTGGGCCAACTACGACCTCCTCAACGACAATCCCGATTTCCTCGAGATCGGAATGGAACTCAACATCCCCCCGGTCGACGGAGTCTACTACCAGTGGCAGGAAGGGGACACCCTGGAGAGCGTGGCGGCCGAGTTTGAGGCCGACCTCGACGAGATCGTGAATTTTTCCGGGAACTTGTTCGATTTGGCGAACCCGGTCATCGAACCGGGCGAGTGGGTCATGCTCCCGGGCGGTCACCGGGAATTCCGGCAGTGGCTGATCCCGACCATCAACCGTGGCAACGCCGGGGTCAACTCGGCTGCGCTCGGGCCGGGAGCCTGCAGCGGGAGCTACACCGGCCCGTTCGGGTCGGGAGCCTTTATCTGGCCATCCAGCAACCACACATTGTCCGGGAATGATTACTGGTCCGGCCACCTGGCGATCGACATCGGCGCCGTCGGCGGCGATCCGATCTTCTCTTCGGACGCCGGGGTCGTCGTCTTCACCGGCTGGGCCAACGGGGGGTACGGCTACACCGTCGTCGTCGATCACGGCAACGGCTACCAGACTCTCTACGCCCACCTGAGCAGCGTCAGCCGCCCCTGTGGCGCCGGCGTCGGCGCAGGCACCGTCATCGGCACCGCCGGCAGCACCGGCAACTCCACCGGCACGCACCTTCACTTCGAAGTGCGGCTCAACGGCGGGTTCATCAACCCCTGGTTCGTGCTGCCGCCGCCGTAAAGCGTTCCAGGTTCCAGGTGTAAAGTGCATATTTTCGAAGCCGTCAAAGCAAACCAGTCTCTACGCTTGCGCACGCTGATCCAAAACGGCGCCGACCCGAACGCCCGCGACGAGACCGGCGAAACGCCGCTGACCTGGGCGGCCAACCTCGGCCACACGACCGTGGTGAAGGACCTGCTCGCCGCCGGGGCGGATGTGGAGACGCGCGGGAACCGGTTTCACGCCCCGCCGCTGATCCTGGCTGCCCGGAGCGGGGCGCGTGGGATTGTCGCATTGCTGGCCGTCCACGCCGACCTCGATGCGCAGGACGCCGCCGGGACGACGGCCTTGATGCGAGCCGTCGAGCGCCCGGAGGACCTGGTCAAACCCCAGCCCCGGATCGCCGCCATCGTCCGGACGCTGCTCGATCAAGACGCGGACCCCAACGTCCGCGACAACGCCGGGAACACGGCCGTCATGTGGGCCGTGCGTTGGGGCAACCCGGAGGCGATCCGGCTGCTGGCCGGGGCCGGGGCCGATCTGCAAGCCCGCAACCTGGACGGCGAAACGGCGCCGGACCTGGCGGATTCGAAGGGCTATACCGAAATCGTGAAACTTTTTCGTGATCTTGAAATAAAGCGATAGGGTCGTTGCGGGCGGGCCGGGTTTCCCGGCCCGGTTACAATTGCCCCATGCCGCCGCTAACATCCACGAGAATCCTCGACCTATCCCGCCTGCTCCCCGGACCCTACGCCACGCAGCTCCTGGCCGATCTCGGGGCTGAGGTCATCAAGATCGAGACGCCGCGGCTCGGGGATTACGCCAGGATGGCCCCCGACACGATCGGTGGGGATGCGATGTTCCGGATGATCAACCGCGGCAAGAAATCGGCCGCCGTCAACTACCGGAACAACCAAGGCCGGGAGATCTTCCTCAAACTGGCGGAGCGCGCCGACGTCGTCCTCGAGACCTTCAAACCCGGCAGCATGGACCGCTGGGGAATCGGTTACGAGGCGCTCAAAATGGTGAACCCCAGCATCATTCTGTGCTCGATCTCCGGCTACGGCCAGGCCGGGCCGTATCGCGACCGGGTCGGGCACGACCTCAATTACATCGCCGTCGGCGGACTGCTCGGGCTGACCGGCGAGCCCGGCGCCCCGCCGTCGCCGCCCGGTGTCCAGACCGCCGACCTCGCCTCCGCCACGTTCGCCGCGCTGAACATCCTGGCAGCCCTGCTCGAACGCGGGCGAACCGGCGAGGGTCGCCACCTGGACGTCGCCATGCTGGACCCGGTCGTGCACTGGACCGTCCCGACGATCGGCAGCGAATATTTCGGGACCGGCCGGGCGCCGGTCCGGGGACGCCTGCCGCTGACCGGTGCCTGGCCTTGCAACCGGGTCTACCGCACTCGCGACGACCGCTTCATGGCCCTGGCCGCCCTCGAACCGCCCTTCTGGTCCGAGTTTTGCCGGATCGTCGACCGGCCCGACCTGCTGCCAAAGGCCTTCGACTCCGCGGCCATCCCGGACGTGGAGGGGATCATGGCGCGTAAAAACCAGGCCGAATGGCTGGCGGTATTCGAAGGGATCGAGATCCCGCTCGACCCGGTCCTGGATTACGAGGAAATGCTGGCGCACCCCCAGGTGCAGGCCCGCGGCCTGGTCCGCCCGCCTGAGGAGGGTGGCATCCCCGAGCTGCGTTCGCCTTTCCCGTTCCCACCCGCGGAGGGGGCGGCGCCGGGGCTGGGCCAGGATACGCACCGGGTGCTTCTAGAGGCCGGCTATTCGGAGGAAGAAATCATCGGGCTGGATGGCAAAGGCGTGATCAAGATCGTTTGAAACCTGAACCTGAAGTTACTTCTCATCCCCATCCATAATCCCTTCAGCAAGCTCCTGCAGCCCCGGTATCTCCTCCTCCGCCGTCGCGCTCGCCTTCCAGTACAGCTCCAACAGCTCCAGCGGCGAGAGCGACCCGATTCCTTCATCGTCCGGCAGCCGGACCCGGTCCTTGAACTGCGGGCGCTTGATCAGCCGGAATTCGAAACATCCGGCGGCATGAGTGCGCAGCGCACCGTCATCGATCAGCGCTTCATAGGCGCGGGGGTATTCCAGGGTCAGGCGGAAGATGGTCTCGGCCAGGGCATCCGGCTCGGGCAGTTTCCCCAGGATCTGGTCCATCACGTCCTCGTCGGTCTCGATCCGGACGAACCGGTCGACAAACGGGCGGATATGGTCCAGCTTATGCCATTTCACCTTCGTCTTTCCCCGCTTCACTTCGGCGATGACGTAGAACTTGTCCTCGGTGGCCTCCCCGAAATCGACCCGCTCGATCGAGCCCGGGTAGATCACGGGGGGGTGGCTCCCTTCATTTAAATCCTGCGGCTTGTGGATGTGGCCCATCGCGACGTAATCCAGCCGCGGGTCCTTGACCAGCGACCCCGGTAAAACCACGTCCCGGCCGAGCATGACGGTCCGCTCGCCGCCGTACTTTGCGCCCTGGATCGAGGCGTGGGCGGTCAGAACGATCGGGATCTTCGGGTCGGCTTCATCGAGCCAGCCCCGCACGAGTTCGGTGACCCGCTCCTCGAGCAAGGCGTAGATCTCGTCGGGGTTGCTTGCGGTGATGTCGAGGTAGGCCAGGATTCCGGAACGGGTGATCCAGGGGATGGCGATCACCTGGAGCGGGAGACCGAGGTCGTCCGGGTTGAGGAAAGCCGGTTTATCGAGCACCCGGACCCGGGGGACGGCGAGCGTGTCGAACGGATCCAGCGCATGGGCCCGGTTGAGCGCCGGGGACAGGTCGTGGTTGCCGACCAGGAGCAAGGTCGGGACCCCGGCCTGGGACAGCCGCATGATCCGCCGGCCCCACTCGCGCTGGAAGGTCGGCTGCGGATTGCGATCCTTGTAGGCGTCGCCGGCGAAGATGACGAGGTCGACTTTTTCAGCGATGGCGGCATCGACGATGACATCGAGCGATTTCAGGAAGTCCATCACCCGGACGGGCAGCCCGGTCTCCGGGTCCTGCCGGCCGTAGTTGGCCATGTCGATGTGGGCGTCGGCGAAGTGGAGGAGTTTGAGCATGGGGGGAATGTAACACAGGATTTGAATGGGCGAATGGGCGAATGGGCGTTATTCGCCTATTCGCCCATTTGCCCATTCGTTTATTCCCCCATCCGCTCCAACTCCTCCACCGCCTCATCGTAATTGGTGTTGAGCTCCACCGCCTGCCGCAGATCGGCGATCGCGCCATCCAGGTCGCCCAGCTGCTCTTTGGCCAGGCCGCGCCAGAAGAAGGTCTCCTCCACCGTCTGTTCGCCCATGGCGACGAGGGCGGAGTTAGCCAGGTCGATCACATCCTGGTAGCGGCCGGTCTGCATATAGGCGATATAGGGTCCGTGCTGGTACCAGATCATCCGCCAGGGGCGGTCGGCGGAGTCCAGGGCGGCAAACAGGCCGAAGGCGGCGTCGTATGCGGCCGCGGCGCCGCCGTGATCCCCCAGGCCGACCAGGCTGCTGCCCTTGTTGAACCAGGCAAAATACAGGGCCTGTCCGGACAACCCGGCGATCTCCGCCTCGGCCCGTTCGAGGGCGATCCGGTTGGCGGCCTCCCAATCGGCCAGCGGGCCGAGAATGGCCCGCACCTCGGCCTCCCGCTCGGGCGGGTATGTGACGATAAAGGTGAAATTAAAGGAACGCCAGGCCTCCTCCAGCTTGTCGTAGGGCTCGGGGAAATCGGACTGGACGTACGAATCCTGGGCGATGAAACGCCCTTGCTCATCGTTGTAGCCGGTGACCAGGGTGTAGTGCCCGATCCAGCCGTCCACCCCGACGATGTCGAGCGTCTTTTCGACGATCACCGGGAACCCGGCGGCGACCAGTGCCTTGAGCAGCGCCAGGTCCCCGCCGACGCGGTAGATCGCCTCGAACTCGGTGTGCTCCCGGACGTAATCGACCAGCTCGGTCGGCCCGACGTTTTTGTCGCGCGGGTTGGGCTTTAGCACCGGCGCGGTGACCGACTGGTTCCCCTGCCAGCCCCAGAAAGAGAGCTGCATCCCGATCGTGACCGGGCCGCAGTTGTTCCACTGCTCGTACTCGTGCCGGACCCCGGTCAGCGTGACGGCGCCGGGGATCGGCGTCGGGGTCTCGGTCGGGGCCGGGGTGGAGGTGGGCGGTTGAGTCGGCCCGGGTGTGGCCGTATTCAGGATGGTGCGGGTCGGTGTGGCCTCCAGGATGGCGCCCAACGTCGCCGTGACCTGGGCGGCGACCTCCGTCGC
>DATKDL010000094.1:0-19826 GCA_035512695.1 Anaerolineales bacterium
GGATGCGGCGGAGCCGCATCCGCCCCCAAAATCGCCAATCCCTTGAATTTTCGGATAAGTTCTTATCAATTTTCCCTTGTGCGAAAATCACGCCCGATCCGGGCGAAATCTTCCAGTCTCCGGGTGATTTTCGTGCGGATCTCCGCCGGTGGTACACCGGTTAGGACATCCAGGCCTTCATCGATGTTGTCCACTGCCCAGATGTGGAACAGGTTCGCCTCGACCGCCTCCAGGACGGGTTCGCGCAGCATCAGGTCGTCCAGGTTATCCTTTGGGATGATGACGCCTTGCTCGCCGTTCAGCCCGTTCTCCGAGCATACTTCGAACCAGCCTTCGATCTTCTCGGTCACTCCGCCGACAGCCTGCACGACCCCAAACTGGTCGACGGATCCCGTCACGGCGATCCCTTGTTTGACCGGGACGCCGGAGAGGGCGGATAGGAGCGCGTAGAGCTCGGTCGATGAGGCGCTGTCGCCTTCGATCCCGGAATAGGTTTGCTCGAAGGTGATCTGTGCGTTCAACGACAGCGGCGCCGCTTGCGCGTAGGTCCCGCCGAGATAACCGGTCAAAATATAGACTCCTTTATTGTGGATCGGACCCGCCAAAGCCACTTCGCGATCGAGCTGGATCACCCCGTCCTCCCCGGCGAACACGGTCGCTGTGATCCGTGAGGGCTGTCCAAACATATACGCTCCGATACGCGATACATACAACCCATTGACCTGCCCAACGGCGGAGCCGCTCGTGGAAACCGCGTGCTTGCCTCGGCGGATCTCCTCCCGAAAGCGGGTCGCGATCCGATCGCTGCGGTAAATCTTCTCGTCTTCCGCACGCCGCACATCCGCGCGGTTGGTGATGCTGCGGCCTGACCGGGAAGCCCAGAAATTCGCTTCTCGGATCAGGTCGGCGATCTCACCGAAACGGGTGGTGAGACGGATCTGTGAATCGGCAAGGCGCGACCCGGCTTCGACCATCGCTGCCACTGCGTCGCGGTCGAATGGCGCCAGGCCTTCCTCCCCGCAGATGATGGAGATAAACTCGGCGTAGGCCTGTTCGTTTTCCGGGTTGCGCTCCATGCTATTGTCAAAATCCGCCATGACTTTGAAAATCGAAGAGAAATCCTCGTCCGCAGCGAAGAGCCGGTAATAAACCTCCGCCGGTCCGATGATGACGACCTTCAGATTCACGGGTATGGGCTCGGGATCAAGCGAGAACGCCGCCGATCCGAGCCGGAGGGCGGGGTCGTCCGGCTTGATCTCCCCGCCGATCAAGACGCGCTTCAAGGCATCCCATGCGCCCGGTTCGGTGAAGAGGTCCTTCGCCCGCAGGATGAGGAAACCTCCGTTGGCCGCATGGATCGCACCGTTGCGGATCAGGCTGAAATCTGTTGAGACCATCCCGCCGGGCCGGCTCTCATGATCCAACCGGCCGAGCAGCCCCGCAACCGTCGGGTTGAGCTCGACGATCACCGGCGCCGAATTCGATTCGGCGTTGTCGATGACGACGTTTACCCGGTATCGGCGCAGAAAAAACTCCATCGCAGCTGCGGCGGCCGGGTCCTCATCCGTTCGCTGCCTGAGAATTTCAATGTGTTGGAGGATATCCATATGGGCCGCGTTCAGAACCTCGACCACCTGCGTGTACTCCTGGTATTCAGAGATAAGTTCCTCCATCAGGACGTCGACGACGGATTTTCCCACTTCCTGGACCAGCTTTCCGATTTCGAGCTCGGCGTCGCGCTCCAGCACCTGGATCTTGTACATGGTTTCGTTGAGAAGATGTTCCAGGTCTTGTTCGGTCTGGGTCCATCCTTGCACATCCTCTTCGGAGAGTTGACCGAACGCCTGGGGGGGCATCGGTTTGCCGTCCAGCATCGGGACGATCTGCAAACCTTGCGGCGTGGTCACGATCGCTGCGCTACGTTCGGCCGCCGTCGCCTGGGTTTGCTCGAAAAGCTCGTCCCGGCTCGCTTTCAGGCGGTGCTGGATCGCTAGTGAGGCGTCTCGATAGCGTTTCGACTCGAACACATCGGGGATCTTTTTGCGCATGCTCTCCAGCACCGCATCCATATCCCGGAGGAGTTTGCGCCCCATTCCGGCCGGCACTGTCACCGCCCGTGGTTTATGGGGTTCTTTGAAGTTGAAGACGTACAGGCTGTCGTCCGGGATCGGGGAGACGCCGGCTTTTTCCTGGATGAACCGCTGGATCGCCGTCGTTCGCCCGGTCCCCGATTCGCCCAGGACATAAATGTTGTATCCGGGACTGGCGATGTTGATCCCGAACTCTATTGCCCTCGTGCCGCGCGGCTGGCCGATGATTCGGAGTTCCGGTTCCAGGTCCGAGGTCGTTTCGAATGAGAATAAGTTGGGGTCGCAGGTCTTTCGCAGTTGAGGGGGTTGCAGTCTGTATGCCATGGCTTCCCTATGATATACGATTTTTTCGCCCGAGTGCACTCTGGCGACATTTGTTCCGACATAAACGCCCACTTATCAGCCCTTCCGGCGCCTTCTTTTCGATGTCATCCTTCACTACGTTCAGGATGACAATTAAAACGGGGCGCCGAAAATACCTGGCCAGCAGACGATTAAGTTGGAACAGACGACCTGCGGGTGGCCCGCCATGGTCAGCGTGCTATAATCCGCGGAAGCAGGCTCGACAGGTGGACGGGTGACAATTTGACGCCTGTCTGAGCCGGCGCCGTGCATGAAAACAGACCATCCAAAGCGGATTCTCATCATTGGGGCCGGGGCGATCGGCGGATACGTGGGCGGTTCTCTATGTGCGCTCGGTCATTCGGTCAGCCTGCTTTGCCGGCCCGCGACAGCGGATGCCGTCCGTAAGCATGGTCTTCATGTTAAATCCCAGGGAGCCGATCTGCACGTCCATCCGGATGTGTTCGAAACCCCGGAACCGGTGTTTGCCGATGGTGAAATCGACCTGGCGATCGTTGCCGTCAAGCGGTACGACACGACCGCCGTGGTGGGACCTTTGTCCGCCTGGTCGCACCGGATCGATTGGGTCCTGAGCCTGCAAAACGGGATCGGATCGGAGAACCAACTCGCCGGGCTGCTCGGACGCGAGCGCGTCCTGCCGGGGACCGTCACGACGGCGGTCCGGAGAGCGGACCGGAACACGGTCGTTGTCGAAAAGCTGCGCGGGGTTGGGATCGCCGGCTCTGACCGGTCCGCGGCGGCCTGGGCCGCGGAGTTTGACCGGGCAGGGTTGAACTGCAGGTTATTCCAACGGGCGCTCGATATGGAGTGGTCCAAGTTATTGACGAACCTGGTCGCCAATCCGACATCGGCGATCCTCGATATGCCGCCGCCCGAGATCTTTGCGCACAAAGGCCTTTTCCGATTGGAGATCCTCCAGCTTCGGGAAGCGCTGGCCGTGATGCGCGCGCTGAGCGCCCGGGTCGTCGATCTCCCCGGGACGCCGGTGCGAATCCTGGCGTTCATCGCCGGACGCCTGCCGCTGCCGGCTGCCCGCCTGTTGCTGCGGCGCGGTCTTGGCGGCGGGCGAGGTGGCAAGATGCCGTCCTTCCATGCCGATCTTCGCCGTGGGGACGGATGCTCCGAGATCGGTTATTATCACGGTGCAGTCGTGCGGGCGGCGGACCGGTTGAGGATCCCCGTCCCGGTTAATCGCCTGCTGACGGAAATCTTCACCGATATACTCATAAACCGGATCCCCACCGATTCATATTCAAGACTGCCGGAAAAACTACTGGACCACCTCAGGACCTGATGACGAGCAATGGCCCGACCCACCAATTTTGTCCAGGCTGCAACGCCATGCTCCCGCCGCACTTCCGGGAGTGCCCGCGCTGCGGGGAGGACCTGCAAGACCCCTCGGCGGGAATTTCGCCCAAAGAGATCTTCCAGCTGACCGGGGTCGTCGTCCTGATCGCCATCGTGCCGTTCGTGATCCTGATTGGTACGGCGGTGATCTGCGTGCTGTCGATGCGCTAGACGAGGAGAACGATGAAATTCGATCTGAATGATGAGCAGCACATGTGGCGCACGATCGTCCACGAATTCGTTTCCAGGGAGGTCAAGCCAAAAGCCCGGCACGTCGACGAAACGGGTGAATTTAACCGGGAAGCAGTTCAGAAGATGGGTCCGATCGGTCTCCTCGGGCTGCAGGTCCCTGAAAAATTCGGCGGGGCCGGGGTGGACGCAATCAGCGGAGCGATCGCGATCGAGGAACTGGGCTGGGGTTGTGGATCGACCGCATTGGCCATCTCGGCCCATAACGGCCTGGGCTGCGCGCCGGTGGCCCGGTTCGGGTCCGAGGCGCTGCAGGAGCGGTATCTGCCGCGGGCCGCCAGCGGACAGGGCGGTCTGGCCGCGCTGGCGCTGACCGAACCCGGCGCCGGTTCGGACCTGAAGGGTGGTGTCCGCACACGCGCCCGCCGAGACGGCGATGAATGGGTGATCGACGGGGCCAAGATGTGGTGCACCAACGCCAGCATCGCCGATTTTATCGTCACCCTGGTGCGGACATCCCCGGAGGGTGGTTCGCATTCCCTCAACCTGGTCCTCGTCCCGACCGGCGTTCCTGGGCTGGTGATTGGGCCGGCGGAAAAAAAGATGGGCCTCAAAGGCTCGCCGACCCATGCGGTGACCTACGAAAATGTCCGTGTACCGATCGATCACCTGATCGGCGATGAGGGCAACGGGTTGCAGCAGACCCTGGAGGTCCTGGACGGGGGACGGATCGCGATCGGGGCGTTGGCGATTGGTCTGGCCCGGTCAGCCTACGAGGATGCGCTGCGGTATGCGCAGGAGCGGACGGCGTTCGGATCGCCGATTTCCGATTTCCAGGCGATCCAGTGGATGCTGGCCGATGCGGTCACCGAGATCGAGGCGGCCAGGATGATGGTGTATCGAGCCGCCTGGCTGAAAGAGCAAGGCCGGCCGATCACGCAAGCTGCAGCGATGGCGAAATTGTTTGCGACCGAAATGGCGGAGCGAGTCTGCCGGAACGCCATTCAGATCCATGGCGGTTACGGATACAGTGCTGAGTTCCCGGTCGAGCTGACCTACCGGGACGCCAGGCTGATGACGATCGGGGAAGGAACCAGCGAAATCCAGCGCCTGGTGATCGCCAGGTCTATTTTGTCCTGATCCTGAGATCCTCGGAAACGTAAAACGGGCGGTTCCACCGCCCGTTTTACGTTTCCGAGGATCAAATGCTCATTTCCTGGTCAAATACCAGCGATACACGTAGTACCAGGCCACGCACATGACCGCGGCAAAAGCCATCCCGTACCAATAATTCGGCTGTTTCAGGATCTCCAGACCGGTGCCCCAGACCCCGCCCGCATAAATGGTGGTCGCGGCAAAAACGATCACGAATGTCCCGAAAAGCCAGTACCGCATCAGTCCGAGCATCTTGGTTTTCTCATCCTCACCCATTTCAGCCTCCGTTTTGGGATTGGCGAATTTTTGGGAGGGGATGTGCCCGGGCTTAACCAGGCGAATCCGCTCCCCCCGAATTCACCAATCCGATTTTCACCGATTGCTGTTTATTTTAGCATATCGATGCGGTCGATTCAATCAGAAACGCATCCCCATTTCAGGTGGTGTGACCGGCTTCTGAGTCGGGGTCATCTCTCAAGAGCTGGATGGCGTGTGGCAGCGCGGGGGCGATCACCGCAAACTGTTCCCGCACCGCTTTTGGGCTTCCGGCCAGGTTGACGATCATCGTTCGCCCAAGGATCCCTGCCGCGCCGCGGGAGAGCATGGCATGCGGGGTCAGTTTCATGCCTTCCGACCGGATCGCCTCCGCCAAACCCGGTACACTCCGATCGATGACGGCCAGGGTTGCTTCGGGTGTCACGTCCCGGTGTGCCACGCCGGTCCCGCCGGTTGTCAGGATTAAATCGGTCCCCCCGCTCGCACAGATGCGCCGGAAATACGTTTCCAGCATCGCACGCTCGTCCGGCAGGACTTCGGCGGATACCAGCTTCCAGCCTTCGCTTTCGACGAGTTCTCTCAGGGCCGGTCCGGATCGGTCCTCCCGCTCGCCTCGGAATGAGCGGTCCGAAACGGTCAGGATCGCCGTACGGATCGATCTTATCACCGGGGGCTACTCATCCACCCCGTTTACGAGTCTGCTCCACTCGCCGTGGATGCCGTCCTCGGTGACGCCGTAATACATCCGGTAGACGTCCGGGCCTGTGCGCTGGATCAGGTCGTAGCGGTCAAGCTTGCCTTGCTTCTGGTGGCGAACGAGACCGAAATCACCTTCCCATTGGATGCCGGCCTGCATCAGGTCGTTCGGGAGCTTGTCGTGGGCCTGGAGGGCGTAATGCCACAGGCGCCTTGCGGAGGAGTGGGTGACGTTCTTAACCACGTTCCCGTTGCGCAGGTCGCGCAGGGTGTAGGTACGGACCCCATTGCGCTCGTCAACGGCGACCACCTCGACCCCGGTTTTCGGGGCGCGGTCCGACACGGTTGGTTCCGGTCTGACGGCCGCTTCCTCCGGCCGGTCGTCCTCCACCGGTGGTGGGGTCGACTCGGCCGCCGGCTCCGTTTCCCCGTGACCGCGGCGGACGAGTTCGACGATCTCATCCCGGACCGCCAGCCCGGTCTCGGATTCGGACCGAACATAGATCTTGTTATCGTCGACGGCGTAGGGCGGGTCTCCGCCGTTTGGTACGAGGATGCGGACGATTTTCTTACCCGAGACGTCGTGGATGTCGAGCGTGCAATGCAGCGGAGGGCTGATCCGGTTGCTGATTTCCTTCTCGATCTGGTCGATGACCTGGGGTGGGCGGGCGATTCCCGGGATCTCCCGGTTTTTATCGCTCCCGATGCCGACGTAGAGCGTTCCGCCGTTGGTGTTGGCAAAGGCGCAGATATCGGCGATGATGGTGTAAAGATAGCCGCCGCGCACCGTCATTTGGGGATGGAAATCCTGGATGATATTGGGGCCTTCATCCTGGGCGGCGCGGACGAAATCGTAGACCGGCTCGGTCTTCTGATGCCGCGGCCGCGTCCGGGCGAAGTCGTTGCTCATGAAGAGTTCCTTGAGTGCTGCAAAAGAGGCTTCGGGAAGCAGCACCTCGGTTACCCGATCGCCGACACCCAGGTTCTTCTTCCTCACAGGATCGATGTACAATCGGTGGGCGTCGGAGCCCTGGATACAGTGCATCCGGCGGGGATATTCGGGCTTTGTCCCGCTGAAAAACCCGGCGGCCGACTGGCGGCCGCGGACGGTAAGATCTGTAACCTCGAGCGCGTGCAGGTTGGGATCCTGGGTGTAAGCGATCTTGGTCTGGCCGCCGAAAGAGAAGCCCCGCATCGCGACCCCGTTGGTCGAGTTGGCGTGTGCGGCGATGGCGAGACCGCCGGCCTGGTTGATGACCCGGTAAGCGGACAGGACGTCGGAAGTTGCTCCGACGGTCGCCGATCCGAAATCGAGTTGGTCACCGGGGATATTCAAATCAAGCAGCAAGTGTTCGATCTCTCGAATCGGTTTGTTTTCCGGGAAAATCCCCAGGATGTGGAAGCCGAATGTGGCGGTGAACTCGAAACCCGGCAGGAGGAGGATCTTGTGGAGCAGCCGCCGGTATTCCTCCAGTTGGCGTTTTTCATCGGTCTGGATGCGGTTCAGGCTCTCGAGCAGCTCCAGCTGCCGGATCTCCTCCATCATCTGCCGGTAACCGGCGACCGTGTTGTGGTCGGTGAACGCGATGATATCCAGCCCGCGGGCTTCCGCCTGGTTGAGGATATCCAGGTATGTGACACCCGCTTCCTGGTAATCGTTCGAAGCCGGCGTGTGCAGGTGCAGATCGATCGACAACCATTTACGAGATGACGAGGGGTTGTTACGCGCCATGGTCAGACCTCCTCCATTAGGTGGCTGCGGATCGATCGAACCAGGACGTCCGGCATATAGGGTTTTGTGATGAAATCGTTTGCGCCTGCTTCCCGGCTTTCTGCCCGGTAGTCGATCCCGGAGGTCATGATCACCGGGAGATGGGCCAACGCTTCGGTTGCCCGCATCTGCTTGAGGATCTCGATCCCGTTCGCGTTGCGCAGGTTTACATCGAGCAAGACGATTTCCGGATCGGTCAGCACAGTTTCGGCGATGATGTCTCCCATCCTGCTCCACGGAACGGGGTTGAACCCCTCGATCCTGAGCAGGGTCTGCAGTAATTTGAGCATCGTCGGATCATCATCGATCAACATGATGGTTTTCATTTTTTCTTCCTGTTTTTCCGAAGGGTGGGCTTGGAAAATATCACCGGCAGGAGATCGTCGAACTGATCGGCGAATATAAATTCGATCGAGTCGCGGATTTCCCTGGGCAGTTCGTCCAGGTCCACTTCATTGTCGCGCGGCAGGATGACGGTCCGCAGCCCGGAACGATGGGCTGCGAGGACCTTCTCCTTGATCCCGCCGACCGGCAAAACCTGGCCGCGCAGGGTGATCTCGCCGGTCATCGCCAGGTCGCCGCGCACGGCCCGGTCGGAGACGAGGGAGATCAAGGCCGTCACGATCGTGATCCCTGCCGACGGGCCGTCCTTGGGTTGGCCGCCCGATGGGACGTGGATATGGATATCATGTTTTTCAAAAAACGCTTCGTCCAGATTGAGCTGTTTGACCCGCGAACGGACGAAAGACAGGGCGGCCCGGGCCGATTCCTGCATGACGTCGCCGAGCGATCCGGTCAGTTGGAACTGGTTCGTGCCCGGCATATGGGTCGCCTCGACGAACAGGATATCGCCGCCGGTCGGGGTCCAGGCCAGCCCGGTCGCGATCCCTGGGATCGTCGTTCGGCTCATGATCTCCTCGGTACCGCGATAGCGCGGCCTCCCGAGCATTTCGCGCACCGTTCCGTTGGCGACGACGACCTGCGCCAGCTGACCTTCGGCGATTTTCGTCACGATCTTTCGGCATACAGCGCCGATCCGCCGTTCAAGCTCGCGAACCCCGGCTTCCCGGGTATAGGACCGGATGATGGCCTGGAGCGAATTTTCGGAGAATGCCAGTTCATCCTTCATCAACCCGTTCTCACGCAGCTGCCGCGGGATCAGGTAGCCCTGGGCGATGGCGATCTTTTCCCGCTCCGTGTAACCGGAAATTCGGATCACCTCCATCCGGTCGAGCAGCGGCGCCGGGACCAGGTCCAGAAGATTGGCGGTGGTGATGAACATGACCTGCGAGAGATCGAAACCGACTTCGAGATAGTGATCCCGGAATTCGGCGTTCTGCTCGGGATCGAGCACTTCCAGCAAAGCGGAGGCCGGGTCGCCGCGATAATCCGAGTTCAGCTTGTCGATCTCATCCAGCATGAAGACCGGGTTGCGTGTTTCGACTCGCCGAAGCGCCTGCAGGATGCGGCCCGGCAAAGCGCCGATATAGGTGCGGCGGTGGCCTCGTATCTCGGCTTCGTCGCGGATCCCTCCGAGCGAGGTCCGGATAAACTTGCGGCCGAGCGATCGGGCGATCGACCGGCCCAGGGAGGTCTTTCCGACGCCGGGCGGTCCGACAAAACACAGGATCACGCCTTCGCGCGCCCGCCGGATATAGTCCTCCGGACCTTCGGCCTCGAGCGCCTCCCGGCGTTCCAACCGGAGCTTGCGAACCGCAAGGTATTCGAGGATCCGCTCTTTGACATCCTCGAGGGCGTAATGGTCGGCGTCCAAAACCGCTCGGGCATGATGGATATCCAGGTTGTCTTCGGTCAGGGCGGACCAGGGCAGGGTGGTCAGCCAGTCCAGGTAAGTGCGGATGACGCCGTATTCCGCGGCGGCGGAGGGGAGGCGGGAGAGGCGGTCCAGCTCGTAAAGCGCCTGTTTTTCGGCCTCCGGGCTCATCCGGGCTTCCGTGATCTTCGCCCGGAACTCGTCCGCCTCTGCGGCTTCCTGGTCCATATCGCCCAGCTCGCGCTGGATCGCTTTGAGCTGCTCCCGCAGGAAATACTCACGCTGGACCTTGTCGATCTCCGAGCGGGCCTGGTCCTGGATCTTCTGGCCGATCTCGAGAATTTCGGTCTCGTGGACCAGCAGGCCGATCAGTTTCTTGAGCTTTTCGGCGGTCGAATTCAGCTCCAGCAGGGCCTGCGAGTCCTCCAGCGTGAGCCGTTGGAAATTGGCGATCGAATAGACGCTCGCCAGCGGGTCTTCCAGGCCCAGGATCGAGGAGACGATCTCCTCCGGGATGGACCCGGTCAATCCGGCGATGTATTCGAACTGTTCGCGGACATTTCGGACGAGGGCCTCGATCTCGATATCGTCTTCGACCGTTTCCGGGGCGCGGCTGAACGTGGCCCGGATATAGGGTTTGGTCTCGACAAATTCCCGGATGGTGATGCGGTCGATGCCCTGGACGAGCAGGCGGATCGTCCCGTCCGGGGCGCGGAAAAGGCGGTGGACGGTGGCGATTGAACCGGTCGTGTAGAGGTCATCCGGATCCGGGTTCTCGAGCGAGGGGTCCCTGGAAGCGACCAACCCGACGTAATGTCCGCCTGCCTGGACGTCTTCAATCAGCCGGATCGAACGCGGCTGCCCGACGGTCAACGGCACCGCGGTCTGGGGATAGACGACGACCCCCCGCAGCGGGAGGATCGGGAGCTGATCGGGGTATTCGCTCACCGGGAGCTTATCGATTTCTTTCCAGTCGATTTTGGACATGATGGTCGGTTCCGGCCGCGTGCCGGTGAGGGGTCCCTCAACCCATGTATAGCAGGTTTTTGTCTTTTAGACAAATGAGCGCCCCCACCAGGATTCGAACCTGGATTGGCGGTTTAGAAGACCGCTGTTCTGTCCCTTGAACTATGGGGGCTGGCGGATCCCGGTGGGCGGGAACGGGGATTCAATTGGAAAGCCGGGGGCGGATTCCTTTGTATACCCGCGCACCGGAAAGCATCCTGAGAACGATCACCGGTTCTCTCCCCAACCGCTCACCGAGCTCGACCGCGGTCAACGGTGCGTTCCCGTTTGACAGCAGCAGGCGGAAGATCGATTCGGTCACCGACGTCGTCTCGGTGATGAAATCGTCCCGGTTGGCGCAGTGGAGGATCAGCATGTGCTGCAGGGCTTCGACCTGGTGGACCTCTCCGGTCTGCGAGTCGATGATGTCAATCAACTGGTCATCCCCTGTGACCCGAAGCGACTCCTGGACCTCATCCGAAAGATAGCTTTTAAGATAGACCTGCCAACTGCGGTCGTTCTGTTTCCACCATTCGAAATCGATATGGAATGGAGTCTGTAGGGTTGGTTTTACAAGCCGGAGACGGCTTTCTTGCAACATTTTTCAGTCATCCTCAATTTGCGGATTCGTCCAGTTTGAAATACAAATCGCCCACGTGCTGGAACCAAGGCCGGGTGTTCAGGAGCGCAAGGATCGGCCCAGGTGGGGCGCGCCGCACGAGGTTAACCGCAGCATACAGCTCGCTGGCGTGGACGTTGGCCTGTGGATTGAGCTTGGCAAGCTCCCGTAATAAATTGACGACGATTCGTTCGAAAGGGGTCCGATCTTTTGCGTGTTTCTCCCCGATCCGGTCCAGCATGTCCGGCTCGGGCACAGCAATCGCCATTCGTTCGTCGTAGCGGATTCGGACGAATTGTTTGAGCATCGCCAAAACCAGCCCGCCGTCCGATCCGGCGAGGACGGTTCGCAGCCATTCACGGGTCTCCCGTTTTTGCTCCACTTCGACGATGACCTCCCCGGGCATCCGGCCGCGTCGGACTTTGACCAGCCCGCCCGGGAACAGGTGTTTATCGGCGTAAAAATCCTTCAGTCCGAAAACATATCCGGCTTCCCGGACGATCCAACCCGGGAACTGCTCTCCGGTCTCCCCATCCTCCAGGATGAACCGGATGCGCGGCGCCTGGTAGGCGGTCGGAAAGAGGCCCAGCAGTCGCCCGGAAAGCGGCAGCGTGCCGGCTCGCCAGTGCGGATAGATCAGCCGGATCTCGACCTCCTCCGGCCTGGCCTGGACCGGGGTGCGGCGGGAGAGTTCGTCGTCAAGCTCGGCTTCGAGCGGGATCATCTCTTCCGGGATATCGTTCGGATCGTACTCGATCGGCGCATAGCGGAGATGTTTCGGCGTCTCGAGTACCCCGGGCGGTTCGAGCCGTTTGAGGTGCCAGAGGATCTTCCCGGCCGCACCGACTTCGTCGAAGCGCTCATCCTTCCACAGGGCAAAATCGAATGAGAATTCGACCAGGCTTTTGTTCATATCGAACCCCAGGTCGACCGTCTCGAGCAATTTGGCTGTAGAAAGCGGACCGCCGCCTTCCATGTCCAACATCGCCTCGGCCAGGTTGAGGTGGCCTGTGTTGATTTCGACGAGCAGCGCTCGCGGGAACCAGCGCCCGGCGATACGGACGAATTCATCGCTGTCTTCGAGCGCCTGGTCGAGGGCGCTCGTGAGTTTGGGGCCGTAATCGAGCAGGACGTTATCCGGATTGGTCAGACCGGTTTCTTCGGTGATCTCGATGGGCGAGTTGAGCGGGTGCTCTTCCAGACCGGTTGCAAATTCGCGGTGCGGGCCGGTTTCGAACTCAACGGTGATCACGTCAAAGGAGGTCATTTCGGGGTTATAGCCCGGGCGACTGGAGGCTACCACGCCCCGCTCCCATTCGAACGCCGGAAAGATCAGCGTTTGCCCGGTTTCATAACGGTTCTTGGGAAGATAGATATCACCCCCTTCGCTTTTGCGCCGCTCTGTGGCGAGACGCTCCAGGGTGATTCGTTCGGTGACGAGCAAGCGGGCGAGTTCTTCGGCCGGAAGGGGCGTCTCCATTTCGAGCAGCGCGTTATAGAGGGTTTCGATATCCTTTTCGGTGAGGGCGAAGTCGTCCCAGTAGTCGTTTTTCAACTGGAAGCCTGAGATGGTCATTGGATCAATTATAACCGAACTGAGGTGGGGGCGTCGCCCAGGGGCACGGCAACGCTACGGATACCCCTCCTCCAACCAATCCAACGGATTGACCGCCACCCCGTGCACCCATATTTCGAAATGAAGATGTGGTCCGGTCGAGCGGCCGGTGCTGCCGATCAGGCCGATGACCTGGCCGGTTTCGACCTGGTCTCCGACTTCGACGAGGATCTCGCTCTGGTGCATATAAGCGCTGAAGACCCCCCAGCCGTGATCGATGATGGTGAAATTGCCGCGCACTTCGAGCGGGCCGGTGAAGACGACGATGCCCTCGGCGGGGGCATAGATTTCGACCCCGGTTCCACCGCAGAAGTCGACGCCGGAGTGATAGTAGATGAAGGCGCTGCCGTTGTAGGAGCGGCGGTTCCCAAAGGTGGAATTGATGCAATCCTCGAAAGGGGAGGGGACGGCGAACAAGCCGGTCCACAGTTTATCGGGCGTGACCGCATCGAAATAGGGCCGGACGAGGTCGTTTTCGACCTGGTTGGTTTCCGGATCGATGAGTTCGGGAGCGACGCTGATGGTTTCGAAAATGTACCCGCGCCCATACATCCGAACGCCTTGCGTATAGCCAAATATGCTGCCGCCGGGCAGTTCGATCCGCAGCGTGAGTGGCAGCATCTCCGGATCGAGCAAGGCGTGGATCCCCTGCAGACCGTAAAAGCGCCCGGCGCCGTCGGAAATAAAGGCCAGCTCGTAGGGACCAAGCGATCCGGTCAGCTCGATGGGCGCCCCGGTCTCGATCGCGATCACGACGGTCTCCCCCTGAAACGCCGGGCCGATCGTGAGGCGCGTGATCGGATGGGGTAGCGCGGACGGGCCGCCATCCCCGGGGCGGTCGAGGATCAACACTTCGCCCGGCTGGGCCGAGTACAGGTTCCGGTAGCCGTTCCAATGGCTGACCGCCCAGGGATTGGTCCCATTCCGGACGGCTGTTTCCAGCAAAGTCTCCCCGGAGACGAGGTTCGACCGGTACGGTTCTGTCACCAGCTGGCTGCGGGTAACGACAAGAGAAGAACCCAGGTACAGCTCGCTCGGGCTGACCAGCCGATTGAGGCGGATGAGGAGCGCCTCCGGGATCCGGTAGAGCCTGCTCAGGCTGCGCAGGCTCTCCCCGGGCCCCACGGGGGCCGTTTCCAGGATTCCGGTGATCCCCTCCAGGCCGGGAATCACCAGCCTGTCGCCGACACGCAAGGCGTTTGCGTCGGACAGGTTGTTGGCTGCCACCAGGTCCTGCACCGTGACGCCAAATCGCACCGCGATACCCGAAAGCGTATCGCCCTCGGCGACGATGTAGATCGGTCCCGCGGTCTCATCCTGGGCCGAACCGGATCGCACCGGGACGGTGAGCAAGCCGAGCAGCAGCAGGCTAAGCGGAAGAATTTTCTTCAAGAAAGAGCTGGTCACCGATCGCATAATGGTCCAGGTTGTCGACGTGTGTCTCCAGGATATAACGTGCAGCCGTCCTCGGCGCAATCATCGGCTGCCAGCGTTTCGCCGTCCGCACGTCTACGACGATCCGGTCCGCATCCAGCCAGACGATCGCCAGGTCGAACCGCATCCAGAGCATATGGACGGCGGAGTCGAGCCGGCTTTCACGGGGCTGCACAAGTAAAAGCCCCCGGTCTGGGGGCAGGGGAGCCTCAAACATGAGGCCGTGCAGCCGGCAGAAAAAGCTCCGGCAGATGCGGACTGCCAGCGGGGGCACGTCCGGATTGCTGCGGTTATGAAGTGTTGCCGTTGGTTTCAGCGGCTCCGCCTCGGCTTTCGAGCAACCGCTCGATCCGCCCCACCAGGTCGATCGGACTGAACGGCTTGGTCACATAATCGTCCACCTTGGCGATGTGCAGCCCAAGCACGCGGTCGACCGCCTGCGCTTTGGCCGTCACCACCATGACCGGGATCCGGCGCATCCCCTCGTCCATTTTCAACTGACGGTAAACTTCCCAGCCGTCCATCTCGGCCATCATCAGATCGAGTAAGATCAGGTCCGGCTGCTCGGCTCGGATTCCCGCCAACCCATCCGGGCCGTTCTCGGCAGACAAGAACTGGAAACCGCGACGTTCCAGGACGAGCTTGAGCAATTCGATCATCTCGACGTCGTCCTCGATGCAGAATATCTTGACCCGATCCTTGTCCATGCTACCCTCCTCCGAATCGCTCCCGACCGGTGCGCCGCACAACACCGATGAGGGACGGGAACAGTTTACCATTTATTTACAGACTCGACCCGCTGTCCGAGCACAGTTTGCGTGTATAATCGCTGCCGATGATCGATGTAAACAACCTTCGCAAGGGCGTCACGTTTGAACAGGACGGCAGCCTTTATCGCGTCCTGGACTATTCCCATCACAAACCGGGTCGCGGTAAGGCTACGATCCGCGTAAAGACGCGCGATGTTCGAAGCGGTGTAATCCGGGAAATGACCTTCACATCCAGCGACCGCGTCCAGAACGTCGATCTGGATCATCACACCGTCCAATTCCTTTACAAGGACGGCGAATTTTATTACTTCATGGACCTGGACACCTTCGAACAACCCGCACTGGGTGCTGAAGCCGTCGCCGATGCGGTCCTATATCTCCTGGAGGGCATGGAGCTCAAATTGACCTTTTACGGCAGCGAACCGCTGGATCTCGAAATCCCCCTGGCCGTCGAGCACAGGATCGCGCAGGTCGACGAAGCGGTGCGCGGCGATACGGCGACCGGGATTTCAACCCGGGCGATCACGGAAACCGGTCTGGAAGTCCAGGTGCCGGCCTTTATCAACGCCGGAGATCGCATCCGCATCGATACACGCACCGGCACGTATCTCGCGCGCGCATAACCATGCGCACTCCCGCCGGCAAAGAATGCCCTTATTTTTACGGGGACTATTTCCGCGGCCGCCGCAAAGAGGAATGCCGGTTGCTGCCGGGCGGTTCGCCCAAAAAATCCTGGTCTGCCTCGCTTTGCAGCGACTGTCCCGTACCGGACATCACGCGCGCAAACTCGTGTGAACATATGGCGATCACTGCACGCGTCGAACGGCGCCTGCTCGGTCTCAAACGCATCGTCGAAGTTGACGTCTTCTGCCGCAAGTGCGAATGCAATGTGGAGGATCCGCATGTGGGCTGCGGGCAGTGCCATGCTGGAATTGATCGGTTTGTCGTCCTTGAATAAAACCCGGACAACGGTCCTGCTCGACCTGGACGACACGCTCCTTCGAAACGACATGGGCGTGTTTTTGCCCGCTTATTTCAAGGCGATCCAATCCTGGCTGGCGGAGTTCATCTCGGGCGGCGATTTTATGCCGGCCTTCCTGCAGGCCAGCCAGGCGATGTTGCAGAACGACCGGCCAGACCGGACGCTGGCGGAGACCTTCTGGAACCATTTCCTGTCATCGGTCGATGCGGACCTCAATCGTCTCCAGCCGGCGGTCGATCGGTTCTACCAGGAAGCCTTTCCGCAGCTGAGGGGCCTCACCGGACCGATCCCCGGGGCGCGCGAAACGGTGGAGGCCCTGCACCGCGCCGGACACGTCCTCGTCATCGCCACGAACCCGCTCTTTCCGGCCGCCGCGATCCACCAGCGGGTCGATTGGGCGGAACTGACGCTGGCGAACCGTGATTTCGACCTGATCACGACCTTCGAACGTTTCCACGCCGCCAAACCGGACCCGGCCTACTACGCCGAAATCCTGGCCTACCTGGGCTGGCCGGATGGGCCGATCGTCATGGTTGGAAATGAGGCAGGCAATGATATCGACAGCGCCCGAGACTGCGGTCTAGCGACCTATCACGTGATCCCCGGTGGGGATGGGGACAGTCAAACGGATAACGGGCGGCATGGCGCGGGCGATTTACGCCGGTTGCCGGCCTGGCTTGCCGCTCGAGACGAGCAGGATCTCGCACCCGACTACAGTTCTCCGGCGGCGGCACTGGCCGTCCTGAAATCGACCGCCTCGGCGCTCCATTCTCTCGCCCGGGAAACGGATCCGTCCGCCTGGCAAACCGGTCGTGAGGGGGAGTGGTCTCCCCTTGAGACCCTGGTCCATCTCAGGGACGTCGAGATGGTGGTCAATGAGAAACGGGCTGAGACCTTTTTGACCGAAACATTTCCGTTTATCGCCGGCGTCGATACCGACACCTGGTACGACGACGGTTTCGGCGATCTACCACCGGTCGATGTGATCCTGGACGGATTTATCCGCAGTCGGTTGAGCACGCTGGAAACCCTTGCGCGCATTCCGGCCGAATCCTGGGACCGGCCCGCCCGCCATTCGATCTTCGGACCGACGGATTTGACGGAAATTGCATCGATCATGGCCGGTCATGACAGGACCCATATGAAGCAGATCCTGGCCGACATTAAAAACGGTACATCCGGTGGATGATCGTATCGAATTCCCCCCGGAGGGGTTAATTTAGCTGATGAAAACACGCGTCGTTATCACAGGCCTGGGCTGTATCAGCCCATTGGGCCACAATACAAAGGAAACCTGGTCCGGGATCGCCGGCGGGGTTTCCGGAGCTGACCGGATCCGGTCGTATGATGCTGGCGAGGATAAGGTTCAGATCGCGGCGGAAGTCAAAGACTTCGACCCCATCGCCGTCTTCGGTAATCGCGCCGCCAGGAAGATGGACCGCTTTACGCAGTTTGCCCTGGTTGCGGCGCAGGAAGCCGTCGATCACGCCCGGTTGGTGATAAACGATGCCAACCGCGACCGGATCGGGGCCGTGATCGGTTCGGGAATCGGCGGGATCGGGACGATCTCCGAGCAGTTCGACGTGTTGCGCGAGCGCGGAACTTCGCGCATCAGCCCATTTCTGATCCCGATGATGCTCGCGGACACGGCCGGGGGAACTGTGGCGATCGAATTGGGGATCCGCGGGCCGAACCTTGCCGTGGTCACCGCCTGCGCCACCGGTACCAATTCGATCGGCGAAGCGGCGGCGATGTTGCGCCGCGGCGCCGCCGACGTGATGCTCGCCGGGGGCGCGGAAGCCGCGATTATTCCGCTCATGATGGGTGGCCTCTCCGTCATGAACGCCATGTCCACCCGCAACGACGCGCCTGAGGCCGCCTCGCGTCCCTTCGATCGCAACAGGGATGGGTTCCTGATGGGAGAGGGTGCGGCCGTCCTTGTGCTCGAAACACTCGAACACGCGCAGGCGCGCGGCGCATCGATCCTGGCCGAACTGAGCGGCTACGGTGTGACCAACGACGCTTACCACATCACCTCCCCCGCGGAGAACGGCGCCGGCGCGGCGAACTGTATGCGGATCGCCCTCGAGGATGCCGGACTGCCCCTTGATGCGATCGACTATATCAACGCCCACGGGACCAGCACACCGCTCAACGACAAGAGTGAGACCGCAGCGATCAAAACCGTCTTCGGAGAAGAGGCCTATTCGATCCCTGTCTCATCCACAAAATCGATGACCGGGCACCTGCTGGGCGCATCCGGAGCGCTGGAGGCTCTCTTCTGTGTCGAGGCCATCCTCACCGAGACGCTCCCCCCAACGATCAACTACGAAACCCGGGACCCCGAATGCGATCTGGATTACGTGCCGAACGTATTTCGCCGTCAACCGGTGCGCCACGCGATGTCCAACTCGTTCGGGTTTGGCGGCCACAACGCTACCATCATCATCAGCCGGCACGAAACATCGTGATGGATAGATACGCGCATATCACCGGTTGGGGTATGTCGATCCCGGAGCGGGTGATGACCAATGACGATATCGCCAAGTTGGTGGACACGAGCGATGAATGGATTCGGGATCGAACAGGGATTCGCGAGCGGCGGATCGCCAGCCCGGAGGAGACGACCGGGACGATGGCCACGCAGGCCGCCCTGCGCGCCCTCAACGTCGCCAACCTCTCCCCGCGCGATGTCGATCTT
Organism: Anaerolineales bacterium; assembly: GCA_035512695.1. Lineage (GTDB taxonomy): Bacteria > Chloroflexota > Anaerolineae > Anaerolineales > JABWBV01 > DATDOR01. The sequence goes on from DATKDL010000094.1 coordinate 18,788, forward strand.
GTTATCGTAGCGACCTCCTCCCCCGAGCACCTGTTCCCATCCACGGCCAGCCTGGTCCAGGACAATCTTGGCGCGGTAGATTGCGGCGCTTTCGACCTGCTGGCCGCCTGCACCGGCTTCATCTACGCTTTGAGCATGGCTTCAGACGCCATCAAGAGCGGGGCGATCGACAACGCGGTCGTGATCGGCTCCGAGACGCTCTCCCGGCTCGTCAACTGGACCGACCGGTCGACATGCATCCTGTTCGGTGATGGGGCGGGGGCATTTGTTCTCCAGGCCAGCGAGGAGCCGGGCGGCATATTGTCGTCCTTCCTGCGCTCGGATGGCTCGGGCGGCGATCTGCTGACCATCCCGGCGGGCGGGAGCAGCCATCCGGCCAGCAACCACACGCTCGACAACGATATGCATTACATCAGGATGAACGGTCGGGAGGTCTACCGGTTTGCAACGCGCGTCATGGCGCGGGCCACCAATTTTGTCATCCAGAAAGCGAACCTTAAGATCGAGGATATCGCCTTGATCGTCCCACATCAGGCCAACCTGCGGATCATCGACGCTGCGGCGCGCGGGCTCAAGCTGCCGCTCGATCGTTTTATGATCAACGTCGACCGCTACGGCAATACCTCGACGGCTTCGATCCCGATCGCCGTTGTCGAGGCCTTCGAAACGGGCCGGATCCATAAGGGGGACAATGTCGTACTGGTGGGTTTTGGTGCCGGACTGACCTGGGGTGCGGTGGCGTTGAATTGGTCGGGGCCGATCCTGACCGACCGGGAGATCAGCCAGCGCCGGACCCGCATTCGCGCCCGGCTGCGGTCATACTATCGCAGGCTCGGGCGGCGGATCGAGGGCATCCTGTTCGGCAAGGACAACTGATCCAGGTTCACCTCCCGGTATTAGAGTCCTATTAGACTTTATAACCACCCATACGGCGTACTATCTTTGCCCGGTCTAGATTGGTATAATTTTTACTACCAATCTGATTGATCAAAAAACGGCGAATTGGGGGGGCGGATGCACCGGGCATCTTCCGGTGCAT